>CAZTCS010000067.1:0-20936 GCA_964611995.1 uncultured Sediminibacterium sp.
CATGATTTTCAAGATTTATCATGATAGATCTTGAAAATCATGATAATCTGCGTTCCATCCTACCAGATATCAATGATAGTAGCTATTTCCCCAAGCAGCCCATCGGTCTTTTTCCAATTTTTGGCATCATTTTTTCATTATTACCTGTATTAGAGCCTTCAAATGCATTTATATGAAAAAAAGTTACCTTATTTTCCTTTTGGCCATAGCTATTGCAGGTTGTAAAAAAGAAACCACCAGTAATATTATCAGTGGCCCCACAACCAATGTCGATAAACAATCGGCCGGAAGTTCTGCAGCCTCTTTACTGGCAGCCGATAATTATACAAGTCTACTGGTAGAAATTCAATATGCACCCGGCATGCAGCCACAAGCACAAACGATTACCAATCTCTCGAATTTTTTGGCGGATCGATTACAAAAACCAAGGGGTATTATGGTTCAAACCAAACAGGTTGCTTCATTTGGTAAGCAGACTATTAATATTGCTGATATTACCAGTTACACCGATCGATATCGAACTGCCTATACCGATGGTTCACGGATAACACTATACCTGATATTTGCAGACGCCGATTTTTCTACCAATGGGGTAGTAGGCGTTGCATATCGAAATACTGCTCTATGCGTGTTTGAAAAAACCATTCAAGCCAATAGTGGTGGTATTAATCAGGCAAGTAGGGTGAAAGTAGAATCGGGGGTTTTACTACATGAAATTGGTCACTTGCTCGGTCTTACCAATAATGGAACTAACATGAATACACCTCATGAAGACGAAGCCCATAAAGCGCATTGCAATAACAGTAATTGCCTGATGTATTATAGTATTGAAACAACCGGATTGATGAATATGCTCAATAATAATGTGCCTGCACTGGATGCTAATTGTTTGGTTGATTTGAGAGGCAATGGAGGGAAGTGAAATGATGAATAATTAATTAGTACTGTCCCGGGAAATTCGGCTTCAAGCTACAAGCCGCAAGCTGCAAGCCTTGATTGATGCTTGTTTTAGGCTTTCTGCTATTAATGGAATAAATAAAGGGGTATAAATTAAAATGAGCTGGTTAATGAAATAGTTGATTCCCGCTAATGCACTATCCGCTATTAATAGAACGCAGATTATCATGATAGATCTTGAAAATCATGATAATCCGTGTTCCATCATACGCACAACTATAGCTCGCGGTCAAATTTCCCAGGTCAACAATGAATAATGAATGATGAAGTTGGAAGATTAATGCCCTTTGGTGAGGGAATAAGTATATTTAGGTAGGTAAATCGTTTAAATATTTGATTGTATATTATGACAGAGACAGCTAGAATAGCGGGCTTGTTTAGTGCCTATTATGATGGTGAATGTTGGATTGGTGTGAATTTTATTCAGGCAATTGATGGACTAAGTGCCGAACAGGCTGGTGTTCGGAAGGGAGAGGGCTTTAATAGTATCTGGCAATTGGTAAACCATATCATCTATTGGCGGGAAACGGTGATGATAAGAATGAATGGAACAATTGGCCATCCACCTATGACTGATTTTTATCAACCCTCAACAATTACCGAAACTGCCTGGAAGGAAACCCTGCAACATTTTAAACAAGTGAATACTTCACTGGTAAAAGCAATCCAGGATTTCCCATCAGACCAACTCGATAATCCATCTCCCAAAAAAGAACAAAGCTATTATCAGTTGCTAACTGGTTGCCTGCAGCACGACGCCTATCACTTAGGACAGATTATCCTGCTTAAAAAGGAACTATTAATGGGGGGAGGGGACCATAGACCATAGACCATGGACCATGGACCATGGTCTATGGACTCTACCACAAAGCTTTTCCCTGATAGAAATCCAGGAGTTTCATGCGTAATATGTAATCGTATTTTGCAGCGATAAAATTTGCATTGGTTCTGTCGATATTGTTCTTGGCAAGCATATATTCCACCACTGTATTAACGCCGGCGTTAAACCTAACTTCGGCAGCCTTAAATGAAGCGGTAAAATCAGCTACTTGTTTTTCTAAAGTCTTATACCGCTCAAAAGAGGTGTTCAGGTTAACATAGGCCTGGTCTACTGCACGATGAACCTGTGTTTTAATACTCTCTGATTCAAAAGCAGCCCTTTGCTCATTAATAATTGCTTGTTTGATCCTGGTTTTACCTTGCATCCTGTTTAAAATAGGTATTTGCAGATTGATACTTATTGAAGAGTTGAAATTGTTTTTCCACTGATCACCATATCCAATTTTTTGTGAACTAAAACTACTTTGAGGAGCATATACAGGAACTTTTGTACTGTTGATGGTTACATATTGCGAAGTAGCAATATCAGTTGTTCCCAATAACAATTGCCGGCTTGCCACACTTGAATAATTGGTGCCTAAGCCACCATTCAAACTCAACGTTGGTAGTAGAAGGGCTCGTGCTCCCGATACTGCCTTGCGTGCACTCTCATGTCTTAATTGAGCCGCTTTAATCATGGCCAGTTGTTGAGAAGCTGTTTGAAACACTTGTTCAGCATTTGCTTCATAAATCTGTGTAGCAGTTGCTAAATCAAGTGGTTCCAGTTCCATATCTGGTGAGTAGGGCTGATTCATTAATTGGGCCAGGTTAATTTTAGCTGTTTCAAGACTGTTTTTAGTGCTTAATAAGGAAAGCTGGTCTGAACCTAATTGACCTTGCATATCATAAAGTGTAGCAGGGGCAATGGCGCCACTGTTATTTAATATCAGCAATCTGTCTACCTGCCCCTTCGTTACAGCAACCTGTTTCTCTGCTATGCCTAATTGTTCCTTGTTGCTTAAAACCTGTAAATAAGCCAGTATAATATTGATGGTTACATTATCCTTCTCCTGTTGCCAACTCATTTCACTTGCCTGAACAGTTAGTTGGTTTTGCTTGATAGCATTGTTGATGGCTGATCCGTTCCACAAGGTAATACTGCTGTTTATACCATAATTAGCCTGTGTAATTTCACTGTTTACATAACTATTGGTAAAAGGATCAATACTTCTGCCTTGATTAATACCATGCGAAATATTACCATTAAGTGTTGGTAAACGGCCTGCTTTTGCTTGTTGCAGGTTTGTTTTATCCGTGGCAAGTTGGTAAGCAGTTTGTCTAACCTGTAAATTATAGGCAATAGCTGTTTCAATACAAGTTCTTAAACTAAGAGGTCCGCTTTTAGTTTGTGCAACAGCATTATTTGTCCATATAAGGGATGCTAAAACAATAAGGTATTTCATAATCTTCCTGTACATCTTTATTTTTTTTCAATCCTGCCATCCAGCAGTTCAATTATTTTGTTGCCATAGGCGGCATTCTTTTCTGAGTGCGTTACCTGGATAATCGTTGTGCCGTTTTCCTGGTTTAGTTTCTTAAACAATTCCATTATTTCTTCACCCTGAGATGAATTGAGATTACCAGTGGGTTCATCTGCTAATAGCAATTTTGGCTTGGTAATTATGGCCCTCGCTACGCCAACTAATTGCTGTTGACCGCCAGAAAGTTGAGATGGGAATAGGTCCTTTTTTCCAACTATATTAAACCGATCGAGTATATCTGCCACCATTGCCTGCCGCTCAGACTGTTTAATATTATGATAGAGTAGTGGGGTTTCGATATTTTCATAAACCGTTAATTCATCGATAAGATGATAGGCCTGAAAAACAAAACCAATATTTTCTTTGTACAACTGCGAGCGTTGTTTTTCCTTCAAGGAAAATACAGCTGTGTTATCGAAAATATAATCTCCTTCAGATGCCTGGTCGAGCATGCCAATAATATTCAATAAGGTTGATTTGCCTGAGCCAGAAGGTCCCATGATAGATACAAATGCACCTTGTTCAATTTCAAGATTAATGTCTTTCAAAATAAATACACGATTACTGCCGGCATTTACCCATTTGAAAATATGTTGTAGTTGAATCATTGTCTGTGTATTTTATTATTCGGTTCTTAAATTTTTCACTGGATTAATAGATGCAGCACGGGCAGCTAGAATACCGGTAGTTAAAAGAACCAGGCTAAGTCCTATTATGGCAGCCAGTAGGAATAACCACCATTCAATATCTATCCTATATGCAAATGATTGAAGCCATTTATTAATACTGATAAATGCCAGCGGGAAAGCAATGAGCATAGAAATAAGGGAAAGCTTGATAAAATCACCTGACATTAGTTTAATGATATCAGTAATACCTGCCCCCATAATTTTACGGATACCTATTTCTTTGATCCGTTGCTGTGCTGCATATGAGCATAGCCCCAGTAAACCAATGATGGCTAATAAAATAGAAATGCCGGTAAAAATGTTAAATACTTTTCCAAGTCGCAATTCTGAAGTGTACATTTTATTGAACTCATCATCAAGGAACTTGAATTGGAAGGGGCGGTGAGGTGCCATGGTTTTCCATTGCTTTTCAATTCCTGCAAGCATATTACTGATATCGCCTTTTGCTGTTTTTACAAGAATTACACTGCTCCATTGTGTTGGGAAAAGAACCAGTGGGCCTATGGGGTTATGGATCGATTGAAAATGAAAGTCTTTGATAACCGCCTTAACATATCCAGGTCTTGTCTCATCAAGGAACATTTTTTGTCCGACAGCTTTTGCAGGATCAAAACCCAACTGCTTTGCAGCCGTTTCATTGATTATAAAGGGAAAATTTTTAAGAGCGGGGTCCATGTCGAAAGTGTATTGCTCAACACTGGCAATATCTTTTTCTGTAAAATTTTCCCCATATAATACTTCAATGCCGGTAGCCGGAATATATTCTTCATCTATCGGATTTGCTTTAACATTCAGTTGGGCATTCGAGGGCATTTGCGCACTTCGCATATTATACCCTCCCATGATATTATGCGGTGCATTTTGTGCACGACTAACATACATAACTCCAGGCACTTTCTTTAATTCAGTTTTGAAACTGCTGATCGTTGCAATAATTTTGCTATCCGAAGGAAGCATAAGTACTTGCTCACGCGAATACCCCATATTTTTATTCCTGATATAGTATAGTTGTTTTTGGATGATAAAAGTTGATACCAATAAAAAAAGTGAAATGCCAAATTGAAATACTGTTAAGGATCTTCTAAGTGTATTGCCTGATCCTGATCTTGCAAATGATCCTTTCAGTACTTTAATAGGTTGGAAACGAGAAACAACTAAAGCAGGATAGCTGCCAGATAAGAAAATAATCACAAGCATTGATCCTAACAAAGCCAGAAGAATCGTTTTTGAATAAAACAGACTGAGCGGTATTTCTTTATCAGTTAGTTGGTTGAATAGCGGTAAAACAAGCCATACAATTACTACAGTAAGTAAAGTGGCAATTATGGTTAAAATAACCGATTCGCCCATAAACTGTACAAAGATTTGTTTGAATGATGCGCCGACTGTTTTGCGGATGCCTACTTCTTTTGCGCGCTCAAGAGATCTGGCTGTGTTTAAATTAATATAGGTAAAACAAGCTATCAATAAAATCAATAAGGCTACCCCGGTTATAATATAGATATATTGAATATTATTATTAGGCTCAAAACTATCGTAAGCAGATAATAAGTGAATATTGAAAAGTGGTTCCAGGAAATAAGTGAGATAAACACTCCCCTGGTCTTTCATTTCTTCTTTTATAAAACCAGGTATTTTTGCTTCTACTGTTTTGATGTCATCCGGACTTCTCATCAGCAGGTAAGTGGTGTAATTTGCATTCCAATAAGTACTTTCCTGATTAGCTTCCAGAGAGGAAAAAGAGGCCAGCATATCGAAACGCATTTGAGAATTGGATGGGATATCATCCATAATACCGGTAACCTGATATGGTATGCGGGTTGACCCTACAAACAATATCTTTCCCACAGGATCATTATTTGAAAAATATTTTTTTGCAGCAGTTTTTGTAAGAATGATTTTGTTCAATCCAGATAATGCCTGTTTTGGATTGCCCTGTACCATGTTAAAATCGAATAGATCGAAAAAGGTAGAATCGGCAAACATTACTTTCTTCTCAGTAAATAGCTTGTCTTCATAAGATATTACCCTTTCATATTGAACCATCCGAACACCTTCTTCAATCTGAGGAAACTGTTTCTTGAAAGCTGGTAAAACTTTTGTGCTCGTATAATTTCCGGTAGTAACGCTCCCGCCAAAGCTATACTCCATTATAACCCTCGCAATACGATTCCCTTTACTGTGAAATTTATCATAGCTTGTTTCATGCGCAATGTATAAGGTAATCAGCACACAACAGGATAAGCCTACTGTTAAACTAAAGATGTTAATAGCAGTGTAAAACCTGTTTTTGAACAAACTCCTTAAGGCAGTTCTAAGATAATTTTTAAACATAATGCGGGTTTTATGTACAGTGTTTTATTATTCTGATCTTAAATTCTTAACCGGATTTTCCATGGCAGCTCTAATTGCTTGTATGCTGATCGTGGTTAGCGCTATAATTGTTGCTAAAATGCCGGCAGCAAGGAATATCCATAATTGTATGTCAATTCTATAGGCATAATTGCTTAACCATTCCGACATTGCCCACCATGCTATGGGACTTGCAATTAAAATGGCTATACATACCAATAAGATGAACTCTTTGGAAATCAGTTGAACGATATTCCCGACTGATGCACCCAATACTTTTCTAATGCCAATTTCTTTGATCCTTCTTTCTGCAGTAAATGCGGCCAATCCGAATAAGCCTAGAGCTGATACGAATATGGTAATGAAAGCAAACAAAAGCATGAGGGTGGTAATTCGCCGATCTGTTTTATATAATTCATCAAAATCCTGATCCAGGAAATGGTACTCAAAAGGAAGCTTAGGGAATAATATTTTCCATTCTCTTTCAATTGCAGCGATTCTTTCGCTGGTATTGCCTGGAGCTATTTCAAGAAAAATGGTAGATTTCCAGGATGATTGTCCGGTGATAAGTAATGGGATGATTTTTTCATGCATACTCCTGAAATGGAAATCCTTTACAATACCAATAATTGTTCCAGTATCTCCACTGCGAATAAACCGCTGACCAATAACGGGTTTTCTGATACCTAATTCTTTTACGCCAGTTTCATTGAGAATATATCCATGCTCATCTGCCTTGTTATTATCCCTGAACCAGTGACCATCTGTCATCTCAATATTAAACATCTCCTTGAATGTTTCATCTGCAGAGAGGATGGAAAGGGTTGGATTAAAATCCTTATTCCTCCCGTCCCAATCAAACCCACCAGAAGAGGAATTTTGGTTGTCAAGAATTGACCCATTCGCTTGTGATATCCGGTTTATACCTGGAATTTTACTAAATGCATACTTTATTCTATTTGAAAAGGCAGGAATTTCTTCCCGTTTTATTCCTTTTGTCACATTCCAGGGTAGGGTTAGTCGAACAATCTGATCCTTTTGGTAATTGTTATTGCTCTGTTGTATGTGTTTCATTTGCATATAGGCAATAATTGTACTGCCTATAAGGGTGACCGAAATGGTAAATTGTACAACTACAAGTGCTTTTCTAAATAAACTGTCTTTTAATACTGGTAAACTGCTTCCTCTTAAAACCTGAAGGGGTTTAAATGAGGTAAGGATTAATGCCGGATAAACACCATTTAACAAAGTTGCGACAGTAAGTGTGCCTAGTATGAGGGTTGGTATTTGCCAATTGGTAAAACTTAGACTGAAATTATTTTCCGTAAAGCGATTGAAATAAGGTAAAGCAATCTGTACCAATATAATGGTTATCAACAATGCAACTAAACTTACCAAAGCAGATTCAGTCATGAGTTGTAAAAACAACGATTTATTACTTGCGCCATTAATTTTTCTGATGCTGATTTCTTTTGCCCTGATACTTGCCCTGGCAGTACTTAGGTTTACATAATTGATACAGGCTGTTAATAATACAAGAATGGCTATTATAAAGAAAACCGTTACTATTTGCTTGTTGGTATGCGGAAAAGTATGGTTCTGTAATTCAGTTTCGAAATGCATATTTTTTATGCCAACCAAACTAGTGCGAATGGTACTGTCTTCCTTGTTTTTACGAAGCAATTCAGTTAGCTTATCTGCAACGTTATTTGAATTGCTCTGTTCATTAAGTCGAACAAAAGTTATGTAATTGAAGTTGCCCCAGCTTTGTTCATTTTTAGCCCTTTCTGGGTCTTTAAGCAAAGCGGATATATCAGCTAAAATATCAAACTTGAAACTTGAATTGGATCGAATATCTTTAACAACTGCCCTTACAGTATAGTTTAAACTGTCCATCCTTAGCGTTTTTCCAATTGGGTTGTCGTTCCCAAAATATTTTTTCGACTTGGTTTCTGTCAGAACAAGACTATATGGGTTATTGGAAAAATCGGTAAAACTTCCGGCCAGTAAATCATAAGAAAAAAGGGAGAACCAGGATGAATCTACATAGGCAATATTTGCTTCTTTAATCAACGAGCTATTGTGTTCGAAAATGAGTGGGATCCAGTTCCCGGAAATCATTTTTGCGACTTTATTGATTTCGGGTACCTGAGAACCTGCTACCTTGGTGTAGGGGAGAGGTGAGTTTTCCCATACCCAGGTTTCATCTGGGGAGACCTGAATATGATTGGTAATCCGATATATGTTATCTGCTTGTTTATGGTAACTGTCGTAGTTTATTTCATTAACTACCCAGATTAGAATAAGTAAAGAAACTGTCATGCCAATCGATAACCCGCTAAGGTTTATGATTAATGTTCTTTTCTGTTTAACCAGGCTTCTATAAGCGTTCTTAAATAAGTTCTGTAGCATGTATGTTAGGTTATTCGGTTCTTAAACTTTTTACCGGATTAGATGTAGCTGTTTTAAAGGCATTTAGTCCGACGGTTATCATGCAAATAAGTAGTGTAATACAACCCACCAGGAAGAAAATACCGATCCCCATATTTATCCTGTAACTGAAATTGCTTAACCACTCACTCATTAACCACCAGGCAATTGGAATGGCAATTGCAAATGAAATAAGTACCAGTACAAAGAACTCTTTCGACATAAGAGTAAGTAAGCTCTGTACAGAAGCTCCCAGGATTTTCCGGATGCCTATTTCCTTGGTTCTTCTTTCAATGGAGAAGGAAACAAGTCCGAATAAACCAAGACAACATATGAAAATGGCAAGACTGGCAAACAGAAAAGCAAGGCGTGCTATCAGTTGTTCATTTGCGAATTTGTCGTTGAAAGTGCTATCTGCGAACTTATATTCAAAAGGATATTCCGGGATATATTTCTTGTAATTGCTTTCGATTAAGGCAACTGCTTTCTTAATATCAGCGCCTTCTTTAACCCTGATGTTGATACTGCCGACCCAATTAGGTTCATATGAAATCATCAATGGAATCGGCAGCGCAAAAGGGGATGTCATTATAAGGTCATCAATAATTCCAGTTATTCTTCTTTCCCTCCCTGCCCATGTAATTGTTGAACCGACCGGATTCTTCAACTTCATAAGCCTGATGGATTCTTTATTTAACATTACGACATTGGAGTCACCAGATTTAAAGTCGCGACCTTCAATCATCTTTGCCTTCATGATATTCGTGAAGTTCTCGCCGGTTCCCAGAAAACCTATTACGAGATTTGGGTCTTCTGGTGCACCCACCCAACGTACGCCAGAAGTAAATCCGAAAATATCACTTACTGGCAGGCTGGTTACATTTACTGCTTCAATTAAACCACTGGCCATTAAGTTGTTTTTCAACACTTCATAGTTCTTTGTAGCATCGTTATTTGCTGTTACCATAATGAGGTTATTGGTATCATAACCTAAGTCGCGGTTCTGCACATGTTTTATTTGTTGATAAATGATAAGCGTTGCAGAAATCAGTATAATGGATACCGCAAATTGCGCGGTAACAAGTATACGCCTCGGGAGTAATGCGCGTTTACCAGGTAAAAAACTCCCTTTTAATACTTTAACAGGTTTCATTGCCGACAAGTAAAATGCCGGGTAACTTCCTGCAATTAACCCTGTAACGATTATAATACCGATTGTATAGAACCAGAATTGAGCCTGAGCGAATGGTACAGGTATTTCCTGTCTAAGTAGCCTGTTAAAAGGTGGTAAACCAACATAAATAATACATGCTGCAAATACAAAAGCAAAAATGGTCATTAATAAAGATTCACAGAGGAACTGTAGTAATAATTGTTTTTTCTCTGAGCCCAATGTTTTTCTAATGCCTACTTCGCGTGCTCTTTTTTCAGAACGTGCGGTTGACAGGTTCATGAAGTTTACACAAGCGATTATTAATATGATTATTGCGATCCAGGTAAACAGGTTTACATACTGAATGCGCCCTCCTGTATTTTTTCCATCCCTGAATTCTTCATATAAGCGCCATTTGCTCATGGGCTGTAGCAGCAAGCTTCCCCGGGTTGTAGGGTTTTCAGATGGTGATTTTTGTTTTATGAGGTTCAGGAACTTCTGCTCCAGTTGGGCAATATTGGCACCTTCTTTTACTTTATAAAAAGTTCGGTTATTACAATTCACCCAATCGTTCAACGATTGTTTGATCCAATCTGCATTTAGGTTAAATGGAATGATTGCATCAAACAGCAGGGTAGAAGAAGGGGTTATATCTTTGATTACACCTCTTACAGTAACTGTCCTGTGGCGATTCAGTTCCAAGATTTTCCCCACTACATCTGTATTGTTGAAAATGGCTTTTGCTGTACTTTCTGTTAATATAATGCCATCGGGTTCCTTTATGGCTGATGGATCGCCGTGAATAAAATCATAACTGAATACATCAAAAAAATCACTTGTTACCGTAATGGTTGGTCGTTTAATTTTCTTATCACCAGTTGTAAATAGCGTATTTTCTCCATAGGAAACCAATGTAGATCCTTCTACTTCCGGGAAGTTTTCCTTTGCGGCTTTAGGTAATGGAAACATCAGGTCTGAACCAGTGGTAAGTTCCCCATTAAAATTCCTTGTTGAGAATCCCTGGTAAACCTGCTTATAATTAGCTTGTGTTTTATTCCAGTTTTTCTCATGTTGTACCCACAGGAAGATCATTATGGTACAAGCCATGCCAATACCTAAGCCAGCAATATTGATAAAGGAGAAGACTTTGTTCTTCCATATATTTCGCCAGGCGATGATGAAAAAGTTGCGAATCATGTATAATGTTTTTACAGGTTTAGTTAAAGAGACTATTCTGAACGTAAACTTTTAACCGGGTTAGCAAGCGATGCTCGGATAGCCTGCGTACTCACGGTAATTAGGGCAATAGATATAGACAACAATCCTGCTATAGCAAATACCCACCATTCAATGTTGATGTGATAAGCAAATCCCGCAAGCCAGTTATTCATAGCCCACCAGGCAAATGGGAAAGCAATCAGGCATGAAATAATTACCAGAATAAGAAAATCTTTAGATAATAGTGTAGCGAGCCCACTTACCGAAGCGCCTAATACTTTTCTGATGCCAATTTCTTTTGTGCGTCTTTCAGCGGTGTAAGCGGCTAATCCAAATAGTCCTAAGCAAGATATCAAAATAGCTAGTATAGCAAATAAAGAAGCAAGCTTGCCTGTTAAGGTCTCTGTTTTAAACTGTTTATCAAAAGTATCGTCAACAAATTTGTATTCAAACGGGTAGCCAGGGTTATTAGCTTTTAAAACATTTTCTGTTGCGGCTAAGGCTGCGTTAATATCGGCTCCATCATTAAAGCGGATATTTAATATGCCTGTATTGGGTAAATAATTAAATAGAATCAATGGCGCTGATTTCCCATACATGTCGTTGTAGATAAAATTATCAACAACACCTATAATGGTAAATTTATAATTCTCATTAGTGGTGATCACTTTTCCTATTACATCATTATTGGAGATGATTTCAGCAAGACTTCTATTAATAATAATATTATTGCTATCAGCTGTACTATTCGCCTTGAAATCTCTTCCATCGAGTAATTTCATGCGAAATGTATTGATGTATTCTGCACTTACATATTCCTGTGTAATAAGTAATTTTTTATTTGGATCTTTTCCCTGCCATGAATAATCACCCGAATTGTTGCCTAGCTGAATTATCGGGCTGCTGCTCAGGGTTGCGTTGCTAATTTTACCAGTGTTGATTAATTGTGTTTTAATCGTTTCAAAATGTTCCTTTATTTTCCCTTTTGTATTCAGGTATACAATATTGTTCTTATTATAGCCGAGCTCCCTTGATTTTACATGATTTATTTGCTTATAAATAATGATAGTTGATATGATCAGTATGATCGATATACTAAACTGTAAAATCACCAACCCCTTTCTGGTATAGCTATTATGCTTATTTTTTCCAATTCTAACCCCCTTTAATACTTTAACTGGTTTAAATGAAGAGAGGTATAGTGCTGGATAACTTCCGGCCAATAAGCCGCAAATTAATCCGATGGCTAATAAAATGAGGAAATGAGATGGGGAGCTGAGATTAAATTCGAGTTGCTTTTCTACCAGTTGATTAAAATAGGGTAGCAAAAGGAATATCAGGAGGATTGAAATAATCACAGATATAAATGATAGTACCAATGATTCGCTTATGAATTGCGTAATGAGCATTTTCTTTCCCGCTCCCAATACTTTTCTTACACCAACTTCTTTTGCCCTCTGTTCGGAACGGGCAGTTGCCAGGTTCATAAAGTTGATGCAGGCTATGATGAGTATGATCCAAGCTATTAAAGTGAATAGTTGAATGTATTTAATCCTTCCCCCTTCAATTTTACCATTTACAAAATTGTTATGTAGTCGCCATTTGTTCATGTTGAAAACAAAAAGCTGCGAAATAGCGCCTTCCATTTTTGTTTGAATAAAACCTTTTAGCCGTTTATTTATTTCATCCGGATTTACGGATGGGGCCAGTTCGGCAAATGTTTGGGTGCCATTATTACCCCAGCTTTCAAGCCATGTATTATTTTTTTCATAAATGGTATAGGGTGCAAGCCATTTAAACTGAAAGCTGCTGTTCTCCGGTAAGTCGGCAAATACAGCACGCACCACAAAGGATTTGTCGTTATTGAGAACCAACTTTTGTCCTATCGGATTTTCCTTTCCAAAGAAATTTTCAGCCATTGATTGGGAAATAACCAATGATTGTAAATCTTTGAAAGCATCTTTGATATTGCCTTTAATAACAGGGAGTTCAAGCAAATCGAAAATTCCTGAATCTGCATAATTTCCCCTTACATAAAGGGCTTTTTCTCCATAATTGAATAAACTGTTAGATCCCCAATCCATCCTTGCTGTTCTAAGGAAGCCAGGAATTTCATTCTTGATTGCAGATGCCAATGGTCCGGGAGTTGCAGCGAATGTGTAGGTAGTACCATCATAGGTTTGGTTATTCATAACCTGGTACAACCTGTCACGTTTTTTAAAATTATGGTTGTATGTTAATTCACTTTGTACCCAAAGGAATATAAAAGCGGCACAGGTAATACCAATTGATAAACCTGCGATATTCAAAAAACCATACGATTTCTTTTTGCTTAGATTCCTGAAAGTAGTCTTGATATAGTTCGTTAACATTACTTATGTTTTAAAGAGTGCTCTATTATGCCAGTATATTTTCTGTTACTGTTTGGCCATCCAGCATACGAATGATTCTATGACTATACCTTGCATCGTGTTCAGAGTGAGTTACCATTATGATGGTGGTACCCTGTTCATTCAGGTTGGTTAATAATTCCATTACTTCGTTACCATTTGATGAATCAAGGTTGCCGGTTGGTTCATCCGCAAGAATTAGTTTAGGATTATTCACCACCGCTCTTGCAACCGCAACCCTTTGTTGCTGACCGCCCGAAAGTTGTTGTGGGTAATGGTTTCTGCGGTGCATTATCTGTACTTTCTCCAATACTTCTTCGACTTTAGCTTTTCTGTCAGCTGCCTTAACACCGGTGTATATTAATGGGAGTTCTACGTTTTCAAAAACGGTTAATTCATCTATGAGGTTAAAACTCTGGAATACAAACCCGATATTTCTTTTGCGTAAATCGGCACGCTGGCGTTCATTAAAACCAGCTATTTCCTGACCATTGAAAATAAAGCTGCCAGCATCTGGGTCATCTAATAAACCTAGTATATTTAATAAGGTTGATTTCCCGCAACCTGAAGGCCCCATCACCGCCACAAATTCACCTGCTTTGATTTCCATCGAAAGTTTGTTCAGCGCAATGGTTTCTACTTCATCGGTTCTGTAGACCTTTTCGAGATTAGTGATTTTTATCATGGTTTTTTGTTTGAAAGTTTTTTGATGTGAATTGTCAATTGTGAATGGTGAATAGTGAATAGTGAGTAGTCGGTAGCGAATAAGGTTTAGTATTACATATAATATTACTCACTATTGACTATTCACCATTCACCATTCACGGCTTCTTCAATATCAGTTCCTGCATATTTCCAAAGTTTTCATAGCTGGATGTAATTACTTTTTCTCCTGGCACCAAACCCTGTACTACTTCATAGTAGTCTGGGTTCTGGCGGTTTAATTGGATATCGACGCGATATGCTTTTTGTCCATCAGCGCTTAATTTGAAAATCCAGTTGCCACCTGTTTGCTGGTAGAATCCTCCACGAGGAATCAGTAAGGCTTCTGTTTCATCACTTA
Source organism: uncultured Sediminibacterium sp. (assembly GCA_964611995.1). Taxonomy (GTDB): domain Bacteria; phylum Bacteroidota; class Bacteroidia; order Chitinophagales; family Chitinophagaceae; genus Sediminibacterium. Next base: position 14,613 of record CAZTCS010000067.1, read on the forward strand.
GCGCAAGACCAATCTGCAGTGTTTGTCCGCGTCTGATTCCTTGTGGTACTGCTCCTTCGAATTCCATATCTACCTGAAACCTTCCTGCATTAACCTGTGTATAAACTTTGGTGATTTTTAACTGGTATTGTTTGTTGGCAAATGTGAAATCTCCTTTTAATCCGATGAAGACCCTTGAAATATAGTGTTCATCAATGTCTACCCTTACTTTAAAACCATTTAGTACATCTATTTGTCCCAGACGTTCACCCTTGTTTTTATTCTGCCCAATTTCTGCATCTAGTGAAGTAAGTTGTCCGTCGATAGGGGCACGAACAACGAGGTCGCCTACTTTTTTTCTGGTTAGTTGTAAGGCATTTCTGGATCCTTCAAATAATTGTTTTGCCTGCTCTAAACTTTGTTTGGTAGAAATGGAATCCTGGTTCAGGATTTTTTGGGCCAATTTCTTTTTTTCTAACTGATAAGTATAGTTGTTCTCAGACTGTCTGAATTCCTGTGCACCAATGGCTTTTTGTTCATACAGGTGTTTGTTTAATTCATAAACCCTTTTAGCTTCTTTGAGCAGGTTATCGACATCGGTCATCTGGTTTAGCCTGGTAACTGTATTTTGTTCAGCAGCATTTCTGGCAATTTGCATCTGGGTAAGCAGGTTAAATACCTGTGTTTCCTGCGTAACGAGGTTAAGTGCCAGATCAGTGTTGGATAGTCGCATAATCGGCTGCCCTTTTTTCATAATGGCACCATCTTCCACATATTTTTCTTCTACACGCCCGCCTTCTAATGCATCGAGATAAATGGTTGTGAGTGGTAATACCACACCATTAACCGGTATAAACTCTTTGAAAGGCGCTTTTTTTACTTCACTTATGGTTAATCGCTCAAGGTCAACATTCAGTTTTGGTTTACCTGATGTGTAATAATAACTGGCGCCAATCAGCAGAACGATTCCAATGATTCCCACAAGGGTCATGATTCTTTTGGAATTCCACTTCTTTTTTTGAATAACTCTGTCCACTTGCTGAATTTTTCGTTTAAATAAGGGTAATAAAATGGGTAGTTGATATTTCAATTGCCTGTTGTGGGCCATTATCACAAAAAGTAATAACACAGGCTACTAGGCAACTGGTAAATGCAATTAGCAGGAAGCCCGGGATAAAGTCTTTATGGATGAACCACTTTTTCATACGATTTCTTTACAGAAACTTTCTTGAAAGGATAATGCCAAAGCTTATAGTTTTTGATAATCAGCCAGTTATGTTTTTTGATGGTAGCGAAACTGTCCGCTTTTGATACAAAAACTGTCCGGTTTTGATACAGTTCTGGACAGGTTCATTTTGCTAATATGTTCGTTTTCAGATTCTTAGCTAACTGGTATATTTATGGGATGAAATAGGAGTACAAAACATTTCTATAAATTGAACCGCATGAGTTTGAAGAAAGCACGCATATTAGTAGTGGATGACGATACAGATGTTTTAACGGCAGTAAGGTTATTGTTGCGCCCGGAAGTTAAAGAAGTAGTTACAGAGAAAAACCCGGAACAATTACCCGACCTGATTAATACAGGGAATTTTGATCTGGTATTATTAGATATGAATTTCAATGCCTCCATTAATACAGGTAATGAAGGAATTTATTGGTTAAAACGGGTAAAAGAATTAAAGCCGGATGTGGCTGTTATTATGATTACGGCTTATGGCGATATTGACCTTGCTGTTCGGTCTTTAAAAGAAGGGGCGGCTGATTTTGTGGTAAAGCCCTGGCATAATGAAAAACTACTCGATACCATTGAAACCGTATTAAAAGGCATTGGCTTGAGTCGTTCGACTGATCAGGTTACTAAAGGGATCTCAATCGGCAATTCAGGTAGTAGTATGTTGGGTGAAAGTGAAGTGATGAAGGAAATTTTTTATAAGCTGGCTAAAATTGCCCCAACAGATGCGAATATTCTGATACTTGGTGAAAACGGAACCGGAAAAGATTTAATAGCCGCCGCCATTCACCAGCAATCGCTGCGGGCGAATAAACCATTTATTAAAGTAGACGTTGGCGCCTTAACAGAGAGTTTATTTGAAAGTGAATTATTTGGTCATAAGAAAGGTGCATTTACAGACGCAAAAGACGATCGTGCCGGTCGTTTTGAAGCAGCCGATGGAGGCACTTTATTCCTCGATGAAATTGGTAATATCAGTCTTCAGCAGCAGGCCAAATTGTTAACCGTATTACAAAACAGACAAGTTACCCGTTTAGGTGCAAATCAGGCAATGCCTGTTGATATTCGTCTTATTTGTGCTACAAACCTTCCCTTACAGGAACTTGCCAATGAAAACAGGTTCAGGAAAGACTTGATATATCGGATTAACACAGTTGAGATTGTTGTACCGCCTCTACGTAAAAGAAAAGACGATATACCCTTATTGGCTAATCATTTTGCGAAAATATATGCGGGTAAATATTTTAAACCCAATATTAAGTTCGCAACATCAGCTTTGGAAAAATTACAGCAGTATTCCTTTCCCGGTAATGTACGCGAGCTGCAATACACTATTGAAAGGGCTATCATTATGGCGGAAACGGATTTAATAGAAGCCAAAGATTTGTTATTCTCTCCATTAGAAAATGCAGAAGCAGAACAGGAGGATGATCATGACCTCAAATTGAGTACCCTGGAAAAAAATACCATTATGAAAGTCATAGACAAACATAATGGAAATATCAGCAGGGCCGCTAAAGAATTGGGGTTAACCAGAACGGCTTTATACAGGAGACTTAGCAAGTACGAAATCTAAATAAACGGGCATGAATAACAGTAGCAATAAAAAAGGGTCGTCGTTTCAATGGGATATATTGTTAAGGGTTGTTTTATTATTGTTGGTAATTACCGCGATGGCATTTCTTTTTGCCTATCACTTCTTCATATACGCAATACTGTTATTGCCTGTGATTGGTTATCAGGTATATGATTTTTATCGCTTTCATAAAGTTGCAGAAACAGAAGTACGCGATTTTGTTGAATCGATTCACTACCGCGACTTCTCCCGGAATTTTAATGTAAAAAATGCACCGCATGAATTACAACCTTTGCGTAAAGGGTTCAACGATATTAATTCCACTTTCAAACTTATTACCAGGGAAAAAGAAACCCAGTTTCAATACCTGCAGAAAATACTGGAACTGGTTGATACAGGGATACTATCGTATGAGTTGGAAACCGGGGAAGTGGTTTGGATGAATGAGTCGTTAAAGAAAATGTTGCTTACTCCATACCTTAAAACAATCCATTCTTTGGAGAAAAGAGATGCTGTATTATATGAGCAACTGAAGAATGTAAAGCCGGGTAATAGTGTCGTAGTGAATGTACACCAGGAGAAAACAAATTTGCGTGTATTGGTATCTGCAACAGCATTTCAAACCGATGATAAAGTTTTTAAGCTGATAGCATTTCAGAATATTAATGAGGCATTGGATGAAACAGAGTCAAAAGCCTGGCAAAGATTATTGAGTGTTATGACCCATGAAATTATGAATTCGGTTGCACCTATTTCATCATTGGCAGATACTTTGCACCATAGACTTGAATCTTCTGCAAAAGAACTCACCAATGACAATGGATTAGTAGAAGACTTAACAATTGGTATTGATACGATTAAGAAAAGAAGTGAGGGGTTATTGAAATTTGCTGAAGTTTATCGAAACCTGAATAAAGTTACACAGCCAAACCTGAAACAGGTTTTAGTGCGCGATCTTTTCGAAAATATGTATCACCTGATGTCGCCAACATTAGATCAGAAGAAGATTGAAATGGATATCGTATTGAAGGAAACAGATCTAACATTAGAGCTTGATCATAACCTCATTGAGCAGGTGTTGATCAATTTAATCATCAATGCAATGGATGCGGTAAAAGAATCAAAGGATCCGCGTATTACTTTGTCGGCAATTTCTTTGCCAAATAAAAAAGTGGTGATTAAAGTTTCCGACAATGGAACAGGCATGAGTGAAGAAGTGATGAATAATATTTTCATTCCTTTTTTCAGTACTAAAAAAAATGGAAGCGGCATTGGACTTAGCCTCTGTAAGCAAATTATGATGCTGCACAAAGGCAATATAACAGTGCAGTCGGTAGAAGGAATGGGGACTGTTTTTGCGTTGCAGTTTTGATGTGAATTGTCAATTGTGAATTGTGAATGATGTACGCTCTTCATTCACAATTCACAATTCACGCCTCACTATTTAATTATCACCGTCCCCAATTGATTCGTTATTGCCTGTTCGGCTTCTTTGAGGTATTTGTGTACTTCGAGTAGTTGTTTGAAATCGTCGATGGAGGCGTGTTCGATATCGCGCTGGTTTTCCTCGATCATTTTTTTAATCCTGCGTAGCTTGTAGTAGTTAACGCTCATCATAACATCCTGTTTGCTGGTATCTCTGTTTACGATGTTCATGCCTTCCAGCACTTCATCCCAATTCTGACTTAATTCAAAGGGGAATACCGATATGCTGACAATCAGGTTTCTTATTTCATCATCGTTATGATACAACATGGATTTGGTGGTGGGTTCAAGTCCTTTAGCGTACCATGATTTATACTCTTCAAAAAGTTTCTCCAATGCGGGTATTTCAAAATGAAAATGTTCCAGTTCTTCAAAAATATAATCGGCCATATTGCGGGTCTCGTCCCATGATTTAAGACCATATTCAAGCAGTACCCTGAGGATATTTCTTTCATGCGCCTCATCCTGTGCAAATAAACGACTGGTATCGTCCAATACATCTTCCGGTTGTCCGCCTTCCTGTAACTGATTATTTATATCGTCAAATGAAGGGTTTCTTTTCTCCTCTTTGGCAATTTTATCACGCTTGTATTTATTAACAAGATTTGTTAATCCGGCTTCATCAATCCTTAATAAGCCTGCACATTGTCTGATATAATCCTGTTGACGGGTAAAGTCTTCCGCTTTGTTGATTTTACTTAATGTTTCAGCAATCTGGTTTACAACGGCACTTTTTCTGCTGACATCATTACCTGCTTCTTTCAGCATCACTTCCAGTTGGAAGAGAATAAAATCCTTTTTTGATTTTGCTACAAATTCATTGAAGGCGGTAACACCTACTTTGTTTACATAGCTATCCGGATCTTCATTATCGGGAATGAGAACTAGTCTAACGTTCAGTCCTTCTTCCAGTGCCATATCCAATCCACGCAAAGCTGCTTTCACACCCGCACTGTCACCATCATAAATGATGGTAAGGTTGTTGGTATATTTTTTAATCAGGCGTATCTGATCCGTGGTTAAGGAAGTACCACCACTGGCTACTACATTCTCAATACCCGCCTGGTGTAAGCTTACTACATCCGTATAACCTTCTACCAGTAAACATTCATCGGCTTTATCGATGGCCATTCTTGCCTGGTAGGAGCCATATAATATCCTGCTCTTTACATAGATTTCATTCTCCGGAGTATTGATGTATTTGGGGCCGCGATCGCTTTTGCCGATAACCCTGGCACCAAACCCGATTATTTTACCTGTATTACCGTGTATGGGAAAAATAATACGGTTGCGGTAATTATCAACCAGTTCATCATTATTACGTAATGCAACCAAACCGGTTTTGGGTAATATTTCACGGTTAAACTGGTTAGCAATTAAGGCTTTGGTAAGTGTATCTCTTGCTTCAGGGTTATAACCGATCTGAAATTTATGGATGATCTCTTCTCTGAATCCACGTTCCTTTAAATAGGAGAGGGCGATATTTTTTCCCTCTTCGGTTTCGAGTAATTGTTGGGAGAAGAATTTCTGAGCGAAATGATTAATTGCGTACAGGCTCTCCGAAGTGAGTTGCTGTTGTTTTTGTTCGGGACTTACTTCTGTTTCTTCAATTTCAATATTATAGCGAGCCGCCAGCCAGCGGAGTGCTTCCGGGAAACTGTATTTCTCATGTTCCATCAGAAAAGTGATGGAATTGCCACTTTTGCCACAGCCAAAGCATTTATAGATTTCTTTGGTCGGTGATACAGTAAAGGAGGGGGTTTTCTCGTTATGAAAGGGGCAGTTACCGATATAATTCGTACCTCTTTTTTTCAGTTTCACAAATTCCCCTACAATATCAATGATATCGATACGGTTGAGGATCTGTTGTTTTGTGTTTTCTGAAATCATAGTCGTGAATGGTCAATGGTGAATGGTCAATGTAGGGATTGGTATTGACCATTCACCATTGACCATTCACGAAACGAATGCCGGAGGACGAAAATACAATTTTGCCCCTTAGGAAATTGGGCAATTGTATCATTTCCTTATTTTTAACCATGCTAAAGAA
>CAZTCS010000068.1:0-15332 GCA_964611995.1 uncultured Sediminibacterium sp.
GAAAATCATGATAATCTGTGTCCAATAAATAACAGACAGGGCAATAACAGCAATCAAATATTTATTTAACCAGCTTATTTTAAATAGCTAATTAGCAATCCCACATATTTAATTCATCAATAGCAGAAATCCTAAAATCACCGCCAATCAAGGCTAGTAGCTAGAGGCTAGAGGCTCGCAGCCCATTTCAACGGTCATAGTACCCGAATCTTTATCTCCCTGAACCAGGCTTCGCCGCCATGGTCTTGCAAGGCAATATGGCCCGATTTACTGCTGCCATAAGAGGGAACATCCTTCCATTTACCTTTTTGCTTGTTTTCTTCCCAATTTTTATCCCACAAAGTATAAGCAACAATTTTTTTATCGTTGAGCCAGTGTTCTACAGCTCCATTGTTTACAATAATTCTGGTATGGTTCCATTCACCGGCGGGTTTGGTTGCATCTTCTAATGGAATATTCATGGCATAGTTGGCCCCTGTTTTTTGCCAGGCTTCTAATTTTGCAGGATAGCCCTTGTCATCAATAAGCTGGTATTCCGGTCCACTTTCGTAACTCGCAGGAAACGCTTCTGAAACGAGGTATAATATACCGCTATTGGCTGCTGGTGCGAGTTTCCATTCCAGTGATAATTCGAAGTTTTCATATTGTTCTTCGGTAATCAGGTCAGCATGCTTTGTATTACCGTCTTTATTACCCTTGCAATAAAGTAATCCGTCTTTTGCTTGCCATGAGTCTGCAGGTTTTCGCTGATAAGTTCTCCAGCCATTAAGTGATTGCCCATTAAACAATGACTTCCAGCCTTTTTGCTGGTTCTCGCGCTGGCGGGCAATAGTGGTAAATATGGTCTTTTCTTTTGGGGCGGCTCCAATAACAACACCGCCGCTTACGATAAGGCAAGCTTGCAGAAACATATGGTTCGACATGAGCAACAGTTCGTTTGGTAGGTGGAAGATAGGGAAAATGGGGGAAAATGGAATGCCTGCTTTTGGTAAAAAAGCTACTAGCTGCTAGCCATTGCTGTCCGGTAGAAAAATGCACACTGCCCTGAAATGCTTCCGCAACAATCATCTTGTCGCAAGTTGAAACCAGACCCCTAGCTTTTTTTTAGTTGCTCGTAACTAAGGCAAAAGCTGTCATTATTCCATTATAGCAATGAGTAAAGCCGATCATGCTTCTGTTCAAAATTCAATGTTACTCCTGGGCCGAATGGCCCCGTACCTGTTCCCAGACTACATTGGCCTCTGACTAAATCTGCTACGCATGATTTAGTCTGTCTACGCTTCGCTTGACACCAATGCCAATGAAGGTCTGTCCACAGGTACTGATTGTATGTATTCTTTTTTATCTACCCTAATTGCCTGGCTTCTATTTCTTGCCCTGATAAACATATGCTTGCAGCTTGCGGCTTGTAGCTTGTAGCCAATTTTCCCTGGACAGTACTGGCTACTAGCCTTGATTTGCGGTCACTTTAGGCTTTCTGCTATTATTGGTAAAAGATGTTGGCCTGCGAACTAGAAATTTATAATAAGCTTGTTTAATAAATATTAGATTAATACTAATGCATTACCTGTTATTAATAGAACACGGATTATCATGATAGATCTTGAAAATCATGATAATCCGTGTTCCATCCTACGCTTGAATTGCAGCCTGAAGCCTGAAGCTTGCAGCCAAATTTCCCGACTGTACTAACTCATACCCCAACACCCAGCTATTCCCTATCTTTGTAAAATGAAGCAGTTTAATGTGCCGGTTGGGTATCGGAGCCCGTTGATTGGGAGCATCAAACAAGGAAGAAAAGAGCAGGATAAGTTGAAAAAAGACTTTTCCCCTACATTGCTCAATTTAGGTCCATTACAAATTTACCTTGCCCGTCATTTTGGGTTTTGTTATGGGGTTGAAAATGCCATAGAAATTGCTTTTCGCACCATTGATGAAAATCCAGGCAAGCGCATTTTTCTGCTGAGTGAAATGATTCATAATCCCCAGGTTAATAATGACCTTCAGCAAAGAGGTGTTCAATTTTTGCAGGATACAAAAGGTCAACAGCTTATCCCTTTTGAAAGTTTAACACAGGAGGATGTTGTAATAATTCCTGCATTCGGCACTACGCTTGAAATAGAGTCGATGCTTGCTGCAAAAGGTATACCCACAGAAAAATACAATACTACCTGTCCATTTGTAGAAAAAGTATGGAACAGAAGCGAGCAGATTGCTAAAAAAGGTTATAGCATCGTTGTACACGGTAAACCGCAACACGAGGAAACCAGGGCAACATTTTCACATGCCTCTTATCATACCCCTACAGTTGTGGTGAATGATATGGATGAAACCATTGAACTGGCAAAATATATTACCGGAGAAAAAGCCACTGCCGATTTCTATACCGAATTCAAGGGTCGGTATTCTGAAGGATTTTCCATTGAAAAAGATTTACAGCGGATTGGAGTGGTTAATCAAACAACACAACTCGCAACAGATACGCAGGCAATTTCAGATTACCTGAAAGCTGTTTTCATCAAACATTTTCAACTTACAGCCGATACAATTGCCGATCGTTTTGCCGATACCAGAGATACCCTATGTTATGCAACCAATGATAATCAAACTGCCGTAACAAGCATGCTTGCCAGTACTTCTGCTGATCTTGCCATTGTTATTGGTGGTTATAATAGCAGCAATTCTTCACACCTTGTTGAATTATGTGAAGCCAAATTGCCCACCTATTTTATTGATGCCGACGACAAACTAATCAGTAAAGAGGAAATACTAAACAGAAACTGGCAAACAAAAGAACAAAAAATTGTAACCAATTATCTGCCAGCTCAACCCGTAGTGCGCATTCTTATGACCAGCGGTGCCAGTTGCCCAGATGCCGTGGTTGAATCGGTTATCCGCAAACTAGCTTCATTTTATGGTACAGAAGACAGTCTTGGTGAGTATATAAACCCATAATTGCTTGAAATCTTAAGCCTTGTTTGCAGGAAAAAATTGTGTCAGGTATCCCTTTTATTGATGAAAAATATTAACTAACGATTTTACTTCAGACTACTACGATTGACGGAGATCATACTACCTAGTAGATAATTCGATTTGCATAAAGTAAAACTAATAACTTACTAATCGAAACATGCTTTTCGAAGATCACTTTTTAAGACCTATAGCCTTACATTTTTTTTACGAAAGGAACCTTTGTGGCTCTTTCAGTGCTAACTTCAAAACCAGTTAAATTACCAAGACCATCTCTTTGAAAAACAATAAGTATAGAACCAATTACAAAAACGTCTTTTGCAATTGGATATAGCGACATTTTTGTATTACCAATACCAAAACTAATAGTTAACACTCCTTTCTCCGATTTTATATCATAAAGAACCCCTGCTTCTTCACTTTCGTATTTGCCTTCATATATCGAAAGCATTTTTTTTGCTTCTTCCTGATCTATTCTTTCTACTCTTTTGTATTGATATAATTTATCGCTTCCCCTTGCACTATTTTTTAAGTTGAATAAATCATTGGATTTAAACTGAATCTCCAAATCACCTAATGAGATTTCTGTATCAGACTTGAAATTAAACTTACCCCCTGTTACTGTAAGGTATAAATTATCTCCCTTATAACTGAGGTCAATAAAATCAACCCCATCTAAGTTTTTGTATAAGCCATCTAAAGCTTTAATCGATGATTTAGCAGGAGTAAATGTATTTTCTGTGTTTGGTTTAGCATCGGCTTTTGCTCCAAAAATTATTGTCCGAATTTGATTACCATACCATTCTGCGTTTAATTTCGAACTATTACTCAAAAGACTGATCGAAATTTTACTTTCTGGATAATAGGCTGCCCATGCGTTATATCCTGCAGTTGAACCACTATGACTTAATTCCATATACCCATTAAACGATTTTGCGAATATGCCATTTCCATATTGCATAGCAAATCCACCAGGTAATGTTTGTGTTATTATTTGTTGTTTAAATATTTCAGATAGGAATCCCTCTTTTAGTAGAAAACGATTATTCCATTTATCAAGGTCATCTACAGTTGTGAGCAATCCACCATGACCCACAACATTTTCAAAGGGCATATAGAGTTGATATGTTTTACCTGCCGCCTGATAAGCCTGTGCCCTATTGCCTACCACATCTTTGTAATTATTCCGCCAGCTTGTATGGCTCATGCCTAAAGGTTCGAATAACTCCTTTTGTGTAAATTGAAGCAAGTTCATTTTTGTTACCTTTTCTACCAGTGAAGCTAAAAGGGTATAATTAGAATTACTATATGCATAATTTGTTCCAGGTGTAAAATTCAAGGATTTTTGTCGAAACATGATACTTAAAGCTGCCTGCTGCGTGTAGGTATAGCTATGGCGCGGAATTCCACTCATCGCAGCTATATGTCCCCAGTCTTTTAGACCGCTGGTATGATTTAATAATTGCTGAATGGTAATAACTGATCCATAGGAGGGCATTTCAGGGAAATATTTTCGAATATCTTCATTCAGTTTCAAACCAAACTTTTTAACCAAAATCAGCACCGCCGCTGCAGTTACTTGTTTTGAAATAGACCCAGCTTCAAAAATTGTTTCCTCAGTTATACTACTCTTTTGTTCAAGATCAGAGACCCCCTTAATTTTTTTGTACAATGTTTTTCCATCCATGGTTACTTTCAGTACATATCCTGGTTCGTCAACACCAAAATGACTAAAGAGACTATCTAATAATGCCTGTTTTTGGTTCAGTATTTCTTTACTGATTTGTGCACTGGATACGCTTGATGTTGACAACAACAAGCATAAACAAGCAACTTTCAACAACTTAAATGATATATTTTTTAGCATAATAAAGAGATTAATCTATATTACGAACAATCAGATAAAATGTTACAAGCTTCAATTGAAAAGATACAATCCTTGTAGTTGATTATTCTTAATTCAAAAATGGCTCGAAACATACTGGTACTAAGTACAGAGTACCAGGCATTAAAAAAGAGTCCGCTTTTAAAATCTTATATCTACCCTCAGTAAAACTGATAACCACAAATATTCCGACCCTTGATTGCCATTATTGTTACCTGAATAATGATTTATTGCTTCGGCCTGAAATATCGTATAGGTGCTGCGGGTTCTTTTTTAAGTTCAATTGCTTTCGATGGTAATAATTTCAAAGCTTCGTTTACAGCACTTTCAAGCTGAGGATCTTTTCCTTTTGCTGCTGATTTAGGGTCTTGAAAAACTTCAATATCAGGTGAAACCCCATCGGCTTCGATGGCCCAATTGCCATTACTATCAAAGAAACCACCACGGGGGGCAATCATTGTGCCTCCATCTATAAAAGGCGGGGTATCCCATGTGCCTACCAAACCTCCCCAGGTTCTTGCACCAACAAGGGGTCCAATTCCTCGCTTTTTAAACATATAGGGTAGTAAATCTCCCCCCGACCCAGCGTTACCATTAATAATCATCACTTTGGGTCCCCATATACCAGCCATCGGTGTTGTAAATGGCCGGTTACCTTCCACACGGCTATTAAAATATCCCAACAAGTTTCTGTTTAGTATATCAATAATATAATCGGCTGCATATCCTCCCCCATTATCACGTTCATCAATAACTACTCCTTGCTTGTCTTGTTGTGAAAAATAATACCGGTTAAAATAAGTGTATCCTAGAAAACTAGTATTAGGTACATATACATAAGCAAGTTTTCCATTAGATAATTCATCCACGCGCTTTTTATTTGCTTCGACCCAATGCCTCATACGAAGTGGTTGCTCGCTTGGGATAGCCAGCACATTGATCAGTCTGGATCCTTCAAAATCAGGCTTACTGTTAATACGAAGTTTTACCTGCCTGCTTGCCGTTCCTTCAAACAAGCTATATATATTCACAGACGCATCTAATTTCTGTCCATTTACTTCAAGGATATAATCTCCTTCTCCAACACCAAGGTTCGGTACATTTAGTGGCGCATATAAGTCCGGATTCCAGTTTTCACCTGTGAAAATTCTTTTTATCCTGTAAAATCCATTAACTACTTCATAATCTGCGCCAAGCAGTCCTACTGGTACTTTATCTACAGGTGGAAAATCGCCACCATTCGTAAATGAATGTCCTACGGATACTTCCCCACCCATAATATCTACAACATAATTCAGGTCAGTCCGATGTTTAACATGTTTAATCCAGGGTGCATACCATTTATATACATCATTCCATGGTGCCCCATGCATATTACTTACATATAAAAAATCACGTTGAAAGCGCCATCCTTCCCTGAAAATTTGTTCCGCTTCTTTTGCAGGTTCAACATGTGTTTTCATTGCATCGGTTTGTAGTCTTCCATCACCGGGGCGTGGTGGCATAAGTGTTGATACAATGAACCAGGAAACACCAGAACGGTATAGTAAACTTTTTCGGTCGAAGCTTGTTGCAGCCGATGCTGCCGACTGGATGAACGTAGTTAGTTTCTTGTCATGGAAAGTATATTTATGAATCGTGTTTTCCGGAAGGTTTAAAAATGATTCCAGACAAAATACAGAACCTGCAGGGCCTGCTACCAGTGCTGCAAAATTGCGTGGCGGTACATTTGTAGGCAGAATTCTTTGTTGTATATCCTCAAAATCTATCACTACTTCTACAGATTTTGCATTAGCAGCCGGTACTACCTTTGCCGCTTTTTTACTGGTATCAGGAACTACTAAAGTTGGCTCTTCATCACTTTTCAATTCGCTTGGCGGTGGTGTATTTTTATTCAAAACAGCTACATACAGGGATCGATTTACGGGGTAATTAAAGCTGCTCATGTCTAACCAGCCAGTTGACAAGGCATAATCAGTACTCGCCAGAAAATATAAATACTTCCCGTTTTCATCCCATTGTGGATCAATTACATCAGACGACCCGTCCGTAAGTTGATGAACTTTAGCCGATTCAATATTATATAAATGAACCGCTTTAAATTGATTGGGTAATATTTTTACATAAGCAATCCACTTACTATCAGGCGACCAGGCAGGTTTCATGGTGCGATTTGGATGTGCCATTAAATCTGTATCAATCTTTTTTACTTCGCCCGTTTTAACATTGAGGTACCAGATATTATAATCTGTATCAGTAAATGCAATCTGTTGTCCATCGGGCGACCAGGCAGGTGTATAATAAAATTTATTATTCGGAATACGATATGCTTTAGGTTTTTCCATCCCCATCTGATCACCAATCATCAGTTGATACTCCCCGCTTTTGTCTGAGAACCACGCTATCTTTTGTCCATCGGGCGACCAAACAGGGAAGCGGTCGGCTTCACCCGAACTATTGGTCAGATTACGCCAGTCGCCCGCTTCTTTCGGAACACTAAAAACTTCCCCTCTACTTTCGAACAATGCTCTTTTACCAGTTGGCGAAAGACTCGCATTGATAAGATTTGCACCGGTTAGATTTACCCAACGTGGCATATTCCAATTAAAATCAGCTTTTACGTGAATAATCAGGTTTTCAATATTTGTGTTATTAATGTCATAGCTATGCAATGTTCCAGCCTGTTCGAAAAAAAGTTTATTCCCACCTACGGTCAGATTTTTGATATCGAAGTCTTTATAAAAACTAATTTGTTTCTGAACTTTTGTTTTGGGATTATATGACCAGATATTATTTATATAATCTCTTTCAGACAAAAAATATAAAATACCATTATGCCAAACAGGGCTACTATGCCGCTCCCTGTCTCCTTGTATCGTTTGACTTGTTTCTTTTGTTTTTGTATTATATAACCAGATTGGCTGTGCTTGTCCACCCCGATAGTTCCTCCATTCCGGATCCCATAACTGATAAGGGAGAAAAGCCATAACCTGTCCATCAGGAGATAGTGTTCCGCTGGCCCCAAAAGGAAGGTCCATTGCCAACGGTGTGCCACCGTTCAGGCTCACTGTGTAGAATCTGGTAGCTGCGGTTGGGTAACCTTCTCTGGATGAAGAAAAATAAATGGATTTACCATCTGGCATCCATCCCTGAACTAAATCGTTACCAGGATGCCAGCTCAGTCTTTTGGGTTCACCGCCATCAATGGGAACAATGTATACATCATAATTACCATAATAAAATCCTGAAAATGCGACCCATTTACCATCCGGACTTATCCTTGGATTTGTTTCACTTCCTAATGCGCTGGTCAACCTTATTGCATTACCTCCATGATTGTCAGTCCTCCAAATATCATCTGCGTGGCAAAACACGATATACTGTTCATTTGCAGCAGGTTGTCTTAACAACATTGTTCCTTGCGCAATTATTGTTGTATTACCTATCAATACACCTAAAAATAATCCGACGAGCTTAATACTTTTCATATTTATATACATTACAAATTTCCGTTGATAGAAACAAGGTAAGTATCCCGGCAAACCTTTCTCTAGTTCATTACATCAACATCCCGCTTTTTCACTTGAATACTGATTTTTTTACTTTAGAAGAATGTTAGATTAATAAAATCGAATTTCACAGATTATATTATACACTGTCATACTGGAGAAAATCAATGAAGTTCGATTCATTATCGTATGCTATCCCATTAATTACCTGATTTCTTTTTTTACCCGTTTATCCTGACAGTCGTCAGTAAGTCCTTAACACCAAATTAGCACTATGAATAGTAAATAGAATGTGCGAAATAAGCTTTAGTCAATTCCCTCAATAATGACATAACTCAATCGAATAATGATATAACTGACACCATAAATGAATAGCTCAATCTGTGTTGAAAAAAAATACATTTTCCACTATTTTCTTTAACCTTATTTAACCCCCTAAAAAAGAAAAAGATGGAACATGTCTTTAATTTAACGGTCTTAATAAATATTTTATATCATGAAAAAGATTGGGTTTTTTATTTCAAGTATTTTTGTTTTCCTGTTTGCAAATGCGCAAATTACCGAGGGGTCGGTTACATTTGAGAGAAAGTATAAGATTATGATCTCAAGAAATAGTAGCATGTCAGGGGCTACAACGGAAGCAGAAACAAAAACCAGTAAACACAAATTAGTATTTACACAAGACAACTCTGTATTTAAAGCCCTCCCGGAAACGGAAACTCCTGATCCATTTTCAGGAGGTACAAACTCAGGTAATTCAACTACTTCCACCATGAGTTTTTCTACTGAGGGGGGAGACACTCATAAAGATTATAAAAGTAAAACCTCAGTAAAGAGTTCAGAGCTTTCAGGAAAAAATTACCTGGTAACTGATAGTATCAAACAACAATCATGGAAACTGGTGAATGAAACGAAAGAAATATTGGGTTTTACCTGCAAGAAAGCCATTAGATATATTACAACCCGCATTCAAAATACAATGACGAGAACAATATCGACTAACGGAAGTAGCAATAACGTAAATACAGATACAACATCTAAACCAAATACAAGAGAGGTTGAAATAGTTGCGTGGTATGCAGAAAGTATTCCGGTACCAGCTGGTCCGGATACTTACGATCAATTACCTGGATTGATTCTGGAATTAAACTATGACAATGGGATCTCAGTGTATACAGCAGTTGATTTCAGCAAAAAAGTAGACAAAAAAGAATTAATTGCTCCTAAAAAAGGTCAGCTACTTACTGCTGCAGAGTTTAATAAACTCAGGGCAGACTTATTTAATCAACAAATAAAAAATGGCGGCGGTACTTTCAGCATAACTACTACAGGGCAATAATAAATTTATTTGTTGGCATAACTCATAAAAAACATCCTAACCAGGAAATAATATTCCAACCTTTTGACAGTTTATTACTCCTATCATTAAGATTTCACTACAGAACAATAAATGTCTCTTTTATGGAAGAGACATTTATTGTTCTGTAGTGAACAGAAACTACGTTTCTATATCATAAGTAATAAACAAACCTTCGGTTTTTAAAAGTTAGTTAAAAGTATAAACTGAATATTATGCCTAAAGTAAAGCTTCTAAATGTAATTTTGCTATGCCTGTTCTTCTTTTCATTTACTGCAAAAGTATTAGCTCAGGAACCATTGAAAAATAGCTTAGTTGATAGCACTGTTATTAAACTCGGTAACTTAATGAGGGATTACTATATCCTGAAAGAAAAAGGGGAACTTCTAAATAACTTACTCCTAAGTAATCTCAAAAATAAAAAGTATTATACTAAGACTGGTCCAAAACTGGCCAATTTGCTCTTAGAAGATTTACAATCCGCAGCGAATGACAAACATTTAATGATAAAATTCTATGAAAACGGAGATGCTAGCAAAGATTATCCTGAAACAACTGCACCCATCGACGAGGATTATACACCAAGCGAAGCTTCTTTGAAAAAAGGGCGCCTAACTAATTATGGTTTTACAGAAGTATCTATCCTGGATATGAACATTGGGTATTTAAAACTAAATGGTTTTTTTGATATCCGTAACCCGGAAGTAACCGCTGCTGCTACTGCTGCAATGAATTTTTTGGCCCACACAAATGGTATTATTCTCGATTTATCTGATAATACTGGCGGTGACGCTGCTACTTTACAATTTTTAATCAGTTATTTCTTTAAAGCCGATCCTCAGACCCATTATAACACATTTCATTTTAGAGACGGAAACGACCATTACATAGAAGAACGTACACTTCCATTTGTACCGGGACTTCGACTATCAAAAACTCCATTATATGTAATTACAAGTAATAAGACTTTTTCAGCAGGCGAAGCTTGTGCTTATTCTTTGAAGAATCTTGGGAGGGCCACTATAATTGGGCAAACTACGGGAGGCGGGGCCCATGCGGCTGATTTTAAATTAATCAACGACTATTTCGATATGAGTATACCAATGGCACGAGCCCTAAACCCTATTACCAAAACCAATTGGGAGGGTGTTGGCGTAACACCCGACATTGAAATGGATCTGACTAATGCGAAATTATACGCTCATGTAGCATTACTCAAAACTGCAATGAAAAAAGAAACTGATCAGGTATTACGTAGTAACTATCAATGGACACTTGAAAACTTGGAAGCACAGCTAATCAAATTTTCAATTACCGAAAATGAACTCAAAAAATTTGTAGGAAAATACGATGGCGATCGAAGCGTTTTTATAGAAAATGGTTATTTAAAATACCGAAGAGGACAAGGCAAAGTTGCAACACTAACTCCCTTAACTAAGTTTTCATTTAAGTCAGATACTTTCAATGATGTCAGGATTGGCTTTGATATTGACGGAGATAATATTATGGGGATGAAATTATACCTTCAATCAGGCCAGTTTAACCTGGCAAGAAAGCTGGAATAAGGTAGCTCATCTTTAGGTTTGTTTGCTTTCATAAACGAAAGCAAACAAACCTAAATTGATTAAAATATTTCCATGATCATCCACGCGTAAATATTTGCGATCTATTAAATCATACTTAGTTCAGGATTTAACTAAGACAAGTCATTTTCATTTTAAAAAAAAACGCCTTAGTTTATAGGCCCTACCTTTATTCCACTTCCCCCACTAAGTGCCTTATGAATCCGATAAGTAAATGTAAGCAGGAAATAGCGCTGTAATACGTTGTATTGTTTATCTTCAATAAAATTATAATTAGCAACCCTTGTAATACCTTTGTTTACATTTAAAAGATCTTGTACACTAAATTTCATTTCACCTCGTTTGTACTTCATAAATGATCTGGCAATAGAAATTGTCCAATAAGGTATTTTTGTATTGAACCCATCAGATCTTCCTGAATTTAATTGATACTTAAAATCATTCATAGTAGTAATACCAAACGGGAGATAATTAATTACTTCCAACTGGTAAGAGTGCTGTGTATAGCGGGTATTAAATGCCGGGCTGAGAGAATAAGAAGTACTTAAGAAGTTTACACGAGCTGTTGCAAATACATTTATAAGTCCTTCTTTGGCATAACTTAACTTTATGCTTGGTAAAAGTGAAGCAGTATTGGCGCTGTTTCTGCTACCATTTATAAATGATGCATTTGTACCGTATGAGCCATTGAAACTAAATTCTGCCCTAACTTTCAACCGCCTTATCATTACCGAATAATTGACACTTCCATACCAATAGGAAACGCCATTTGTATTCACCGGAGTTGATACTTTTGTGCCGTTAGCATTAATAATATCAGCCTGAACAATGGCATCATTTGTAATAGACGCCGAGGCAAATAAAAATAGGCTTGATTGCTTAAATAAATTTGTTGAAAAATAATTAAACCCGAAGTTTCTTACATAACTACGTTTCAGTGCCGGGTTTCCCACATATACATTCACAGGGTCAGTAATATCGGCTACCGGCTGAAGTTGTTCTGTTGATGGCTGTTGAACAGAAGTATTCAAATTAAAACTGAGTGATTTTAACTGTCCAAATTTATACGTCATAAAAAAACTTGGTAATAAATCAATTGTTTTATGTTGTATAGTTGTTTGCAATGAATTATTTATACTGATCAAAGAGGTAGACTGCAATGATGATCCAATGGAGAAAACCATTCGTTTTAAGTTAGTTCTGAAATTAAGAATACCCCCGCCATAACTATACTGGCTTGAGAAATCGTTACTTAACCTACTATTGTATACATCATATTTTCCAGTTGCCGAATCAGCATCAAAAGTTAACCGTTCTCTGCTCCCATTATTTTTGTTGTAATAAGAAGATAATTCAAGCAGCGATCTTTTACCCAGTGGTTCAGTATATGTTACAATACCTCCCCATTTCTGAATCTGTGCTTTTCGAGATGTTTGCTGATTGGCAGTTGAATCTTTTAAAAAGACACCTTCGTTATAAAAACGCGTATTAGTTTGTAAAGAGCCATTCTGAGTACTATAATTATTAGACGCGTCGAATGTTATGGAAATTGTACGGCCTTTTTTCCGGAATCTCTGCCGATATAATATCCCTATTACCTCATTGTCAGAATTTGAATTTACAGCACGTTTGATTGACCCGTCATTAATCAATTTATTAAATCCATTATTTGTCAGATAATTTTTTTGAAGATTTATCCAACTATGTTGAAGAGAAAGCTGTCCGGTAACTTTAATAGACTTAAATGAATCGATTTTATGATCAAGACTTAGGTTCCATCTTTTCTGATCAGATCTTGTTTTTGAAATTTCGTCACTCTCATAGTGCTGGATATTTCCTGGAAAAAAACTGGTTCGTTTAGAGTGAATCAGTTTATTCAAATCAACATCTGTAACTAAAAAGTTAGTATTCAAATCTGTTCTTTTTTTCCATTGATTATTATAATTGATTCCCCCGGCATAAGTGTTGGCGATTCCCTGTTGTGCTATTCCAAATCCTGCAACGGGTAACCCCAAATCATCATCTGAACTAAACCTTACTGTTGTAGATCCCCCTGATCTGGAGACCCCGGAAACATCTGCAGAAAAATTCATAATGTCATTCATTGAAAAACCTTGTCTGTTGGTGTTATTTGCCATTGCCAGCAGGGATATTTGTTCCAATCCTTTAAATCGGTTAATATTTGTTTGTCCATCGAACCGGCCATCATCTGCGCCATATCCTCCTGCAACTCTGCCAAAGATTGCCTTATCCCTGTCTTTTTTTAGTTTTAGGTTAATTGCCTTACTGGTATTACCATCATCGAAGCCGGTAAACTCAGCACGGTCGCTCTTTTTATCAAAGACCTGCACCTTGTCAATTGCATCTGCGTCAAGGTTCTTTGTAGCCAATTTAGGGTCACCTGTAAAGAATTCACGACCATTAACATATATCTTGTTAATCCTCTGACCATTTACTTTTACTGTTCCATCCTGCTCTACAGTAATGCCAGGTAATCTCTTTAATAAATCTTCCACTACTGCATTGGGCTGTGTTTTAAAATTTTCTGCATTGAACTCAATCGTATCATTGTTAATGGTTATTGGCGGTCTTCTTGCAAATACAGTAACTGCCATACTATCGGTAAGGGAAAACAGGTTGATTTTACCCATATCCAATTGTTGTCCGGTAGTTATTGAAAACGGTATCCAGCCAGGAAAAAATCCTACATGTGATATTGATAACAAATATCGTCCGGCTTTCAATGGAGAAATCGAAAAAAAGCCTGAAGAATCGGAACGACCAAAACCAATAAGTGTAGAATCTTTTTGTGCAACAATTGAGATAGTTGAATAGGGCAGTCTTGTTGCGGAAGCCGAATCTACTATAATTCCTGTAACAGTTCCAGGCTTTTGGGCGAAAGATTTTATACTAAATAGAAGCAGTAGTAATGTTATAATCAGTCTTGGTCGCATATATATATATTATTAAAACATCAGTCAATATCTTACTGAAAATAGCGAAGGTATTTATGAGAAATCTTGTATCAGTTATCTGCTATTAATTCACGTAATGAGGTATCCATCTCGTCTATTGTTCCACTGAAACCGATAAAAACTTTTCGTACGATTCCTTTTCTATCTATTAGCAGACTTGTGGGGAAAGTGCTTACGCCAAAATTCTTTACAAACTCTTGCGCATTTAACAAAATCTGGTATGCGAAGGGTGTTGATTTCAAAAATGATGTTACTGCAATCTTATCATTCAAGGAAGGAGCTATAAACTGAATATCTTTTCTTTGGTACTTATCTAGTAGTTGGTTCAATAAAGGCATCTCTTTTATACAAGGAGAACAGGTGGTGAACCAAAAATTCATAACGGTAATTTTTCCTTGCAACTGATCGCTGGTAATGGTTCTTCCTGATACATCCATTAGAGAGAAATATGGCACAGGCTTATTTATAACAGAATTAATCCATTCAGTGTATTCCTTATTTATCGGCTCATTACTTAGGTTAACCTTATTTACATCAGTACTATCTTTCCCTATTGGAATAATGCGGATTTCAATTTTTCCATCGCTCAAAAAAGTTTGAGAAAGTGTAAACTTTGCATCCGGAGACATAAATACTTTTAGTGAATCTTTTGGAATCAATCTGCCATTTTTGTCCTTCCAGATAATATTTGGATTATTGAAATTGATTTGGGAAATACCATTCAGACAAATGAAACATAATAATAATAGCAGAACAATTTTATTCATACAGCATAATTTGTCAGCAAATTATATTAGACCTATGTTATACGAGGTTAAGCTATCTGTTTAATCGTTAAATCAGGTTAAAAATCTATTGCCATTTCAATATGCGCACAATGCAATGATTGGTTTTGGAGCCATTTTAATCGCGTTAACAAATCCATGAATAGTGATATAGATACACTAATCCACAATAACATGATTTCAGAAAGGAAAATTTAACTTAAAGCAGTTACTGATCAAACAAGCTGCGGGAATTTTATTGTTTAAGGGAGGAGAATTGGATATCATC
>CAZTCS010000068.1:15352-20753 GCA_964611995.1 uncultured Sediminibacterium sp.
GGGGGGGGGGAAATAATTTAAATTTGTTGAAAAATATTTACGCCGGATTCTCCGTTTCTGGTGCCCCAGTTAAAGTGTTCAATTAATCTCAACTTACCATTTTCCATTGCGAGCATGCAATCAGACGTGCCGTTATCTAATTGACCATTTAACTGTAACTGACAATAAGTAAATCGAAGTTGCTCGTTTTTTAAAATCCCCACCAAAAAACCCTTTTGTATTTGTCCACCAGCATATACAGCTGTTACAACTTCTTCTAATTGAGAAAATTCAAATATCGTTTGCGCATTTACAATACCGTTTGGTGCGGTTACAATAACGTTCATTTTAATGTTATTCAAATTCATACTACTATTTTAACATATAAAAATGATATTCTGAAATTAAAAAACAAGCCCCTTAATATCAAGGGGCCTGTTAAAACCATAACTAACATTCTATTACGAAAACTAAATGAAAATCTCAGGTTGTTTAATTGTATCCCGGATTTTGTTGCATTAATGGGTTAGCATCGATTTCAGTACCTGGAATCGGTAGCAGGAACCTAAAATTACCAGCAGGTAAAGTAACAGAACTACTTGAAGGAGCATCAGTAGTCAACCTAACTATAGGTAAATTTCTTCTTCTTGCATCAAAAAAGCGATGCCCTTCAAATGCAAGTTCTTTAAACCTTTCATCCAAAATCTGATCAATTGCATCAGTTTTACTTGCGAATACTACAGGTAGATACCCAGTAATTCGCACGGCTCTCAAGGCATTCAAATCCGTGGCTGCACCAACCAGGTCGTTGGTTTCAGCCTTGCTTTCTGCTCTGATTAAATACATTTCAGCAGTCCTGAACACTTTTATATCTGCTACATTTTCATTAGTTGAGCCATAGGTAGTACCTGCATATTTTGCAATCAATCTTGATCCACGACCTACACTAGTTAGCAATGGCTCGTCTTTCAGGTAAGCTGAGAAGCGAATATCATTCACCTGATCAAAAGAAGACCATATTTTATCGGAAGGGTTCCATATTACTGTACCTATGTTAGAACCGCTTGCGGATGTCCCTCTCCAAAAACTTCCGATCCGTCCTGAATTAACTGTTCTGCTAATTTTGAAAACTTGCTCTTCATTATTTGCATCGCTCCAAATTCCATTGAAATTTGCACGTGTTGACAATGGAATAGCATTTATATACTCTGTTGCAAAAGTGATCGCTTCAGCATATTCTTTAAGATATAATGCAACCCTGGCTTGTAATCCGGTTACTGCCAAATCTGTGGCCCGATAAATTTCATTAGATGTAGCTGTTGCACTTGAAAATTTAGGGAGCAGCGGTTTTGCAGCACTTAAATCTGCCTTTAACTTTTGAAAGTATGCAGATACAGTAATCCTTGAAGCTGGAGTAACAGTGGGTTCTTCGGGATAAGGCATCGCTAAATCATTACCATTTGAGGTATTACTGTAATATCTGTACAATTCAAATTGGCTTAAGGCTCGCAAGAACAATGCTTCACCCCGTACTCTTTTTCTTGTATCTTCATCTGCAGGAGAAGCTGCTGTTGCAGCTGGTAAAGCTTTAATAACCCGGTTTACCCTGTCAATTACCCGATATAATCCGGTAATTGCAGTAAAATTATCGCGAATAGGGATATCACGTGTACCGAAATTCCATTCATGAACTGTAGCTGCGGAATAAAATTCTCCAACTTTAAGTTCGTCTGAAACAACTGAATTAAAGTTGTATGCCATTTCGAGATTCAAGGTACCATAAGCACCAATAATACCTTGTTCTGTGTTTTTTACAGTTTTTAAAGCAATATCGCCAGCTATCGTATCTGTTTCTTTAATTTCTACCAATTTTTGGCATGCACACAATGCTAACATAACAATGCTGCATGCAAATATTCTATTTCTTTTCATAATATTATTTTTTAGTAGGTTGAGTAAATCATTTAAAAGATTAGAAATTAACATCTAGACCTACAACAAACATTTTTGGATTCGGATACTCGTTTAAGCTGATGTTATTTCCATCTTCAGGATCCAACCCACGCCATGGGCTCCATATTGCCAGGTTTTGTGCCTGAATATAGAAACGAGCGCCATTAATCAAATTCTTTCCTCCAGCTAGTTTTATTGCTGGTATCTGATAGGAAATATTCAGGTTTCTAAAGCGTAAAAATTTAGCGTCTTCTAAATCTGATGAAGTAAAGCCGCGGTCAAAACCAGATCTCTGGAAAGGCTTAACATCCCCAGGTTTTTGCCATTGACCATCAATCAATTCACGTGATGCACGTACGATACCATGATATCCGAGCGTTCCTCTTGTGATCCAGTTTCTGGTATTATTACTTCTTACTACATCAAATTGATAGGAGAAAAATGCAGCTACAGTTATCGCTTTATAACGAATTTCTAAATTTGCACCACCAGTATGAACAGGAAGATAAGTTCCAAACTTCGCAAAAGAACCAGCCTGGGCAATATCTGTGGTAGTTTTACCATCAGCAGTTTCAAAAACAGCATTTCCTGTGGCTGGATCTGCACCTAAGTAATGGGTTGTGTAATGCGAACCAAATGGCAAGCCTTTTTTAATTTGATAAGTAGCAAAGAAGTACTCATTTACAAGACCTAAATCTTCAATAACATTTTTGTTAATTGAATGATTCAATGATACATTCAAATTAAAATCACGCTTCTTAATCACTTCAACATTAGCAGTAAATTCAAAGCCTTTGTTAGACATTATACCAGCATTTATATCAAGGTTACCAAATCCAGTAATGGCTGATAATGGTTGTCTTACATACAAATCGATGGTTTTGTTTTTATAATAATCAACCCCGATTTTAACCCTGTTTTTCCAAAAAGCTAATTCAATTCCGATATCAGTCTTTCTAATTCGCTCAATTTTAAGATTAGGATTTCCAGGAGCTGTTGGAACTTGACCAGAAATAGTTGATCCAGTATAGCTTCCTACTCCAAATTGTGCTAATTGAGGTCCTTGGAAATTGGTAACCCCAGCCGCTACGGTATTAGGAAGACCAGTTAAGCCATAAGTAAAAGTTGGGATTGATGCTATATTAGGTACAATACCATAACTTGCTCTCACTTTTATATCATCAAAGAAGTCAAACCCTTCGAGGAAACGTTCTTTTAAAGGATTCCAGGCTATCCCTGCAGACCATGTAGTGATTTCCCTATTCTGTTCATTCACAATACGTGAAGTTCCATCTCTTCTAATGCTTGCATTAATTGTATAACGGCCATCATAAGAATAACGCAAATTACCAAAAAAAGAACGGATACCATATCCAGACTTAACACTAGTTGCATTCTGTGATGCAGTTGTTCCGGTAACTGGAAGTGGCCCTGCCCCTTGTCCTGTTTGTGTTAACCGCGGATCTAAGTTAAATAAGGTAAAACCAGCTCCCTTTTGATATCCACGAACAGCTTCAAAATATGCTCCAACTTCAAGATCATGCAACCCAAACCTTTCATTATAGTTAACACTTGATGTATTTACAAAATTTGAAAAAAGAATAGACGACTCTTGAGCCAAACCAGAAGAATAGGTTTGAAGAGACCCTATATAAGAATTAGGGTTAATGTATCTGGAATATAGATTACTTGATACATCCAAGCCAAAAGTATTTCGAATAGTTAGGTTTGGCAATATTTTATATGCCAGGTTCAATCCAGCGTTAACTTTTATTTGATCTTGCTGAATCGTTGAATTCTGAATTCCTTCTAGAAGATTTGCCACCTGACGTAAGTTCAAACTAGTATTTGAACCATATCGTAAAGATCCATCAGGATTATATGGATTTTCATACGTTTTTGCACGATAGGTCATTTGGAATGGATTACGAGGACTATTTCCTAATTGTTCACCTTCAGAAAAATTCGTTTTTGAAAAACCAATTGTAGAATTAAGACCTACTGTCAATTTACCAGTTGTATTATCAATATTAAAACGAGTCGTATATCGTTTCAAACCAGAACCAAGGTCAATCCCTTGTTGATCGAAATAAGAACCAGAAAGATAAAACCTTGTTTTTTCATTACCACCAGACATATTCAGTTCATGTGATTGTGTAATCCCTTGGCGATAAAAAACATTACCATAGTCAATATCAATAGCTCTGATACTATCAAGCATCATTTGCTTACGTGCAGCCGAGTTGTTTGGAGCAGCAGGTAATGCAGGGTTCAAAGGAGAATATACCCATCCTGGTGTATTGGGTATTTTTTCGCGTTCTTCATATGCCAACATTTCTGCTGTATTCATGAGGTTAAGTCTTTCGAAATTTGGTCGCTGTGTAAACCCTACTTGTGTTCTGTACTGGAATTTAGTAGCACCGGCCTTACCTTTTTTAGTATTTATCACAATAACGCCAGTTCCTCCTCTGGCACCGTATAATGCTGCTGCGCTAGCATCTTTTAATACGGTAAGTGATTCAAAGTCGTTTGGATTAAGTGTTTGAAAATCGGCAGATGGTGTTGGAACTCCATCTATAACAAACAATGGCTGCGCACCTGCTCCCTGAATTGATGCTACGCCACGAATAACAATATTTGGACTGGTACCGGGCTGACCAGAGCTTGAATTAACAAGCATACCTGGCGCTCTTCCCTGCAGTGCCTGATCGAAAGATCCTACAGGTACTGTTTCTACCGCCTTAGCGCTAATTACTGATGCTGATCCGGAAAATTGCGATTTCTTTTCGCGTGAATATCCTGTTACAACAACTTCGTCAAGTTCTGCATTATTAAGCTTAAGTTGAGCATTAACAATATTCGAGGAGGAAATAACTATTTTCTTAGAATCATATCCAACGTAACTAAAACTTAGTTCTTTTATACCCGCAGATACATTTATAGAAAAATTCCCTTGCTCATCCGTCAGAGAATTTTTACCACCGGCTTTAACAGTTACCCCCCGCAGTGGTTGGCCGGAATTCTCGTCTGATACTTTCCCCGAAATAACTCGAGACTGCGCTACCGCCTGTACTACTACAAGCAAAGCCACACAGATTACAATAATCAATTTTCGCATGTTTAATGTTTTGGTCAATGAATTACAATTAGACAATAAAACACTCGCAAAAGTGGCTATTGAGATAGTATTAATACCGTGAAAAATGATTTTTATACGTAAGGCGACTAACAAAAAAGATTAGGAAAATTTATTAGAAGTATTGCAACCTATTCAATAGTAGATATTCACCTTAGGATTAGGTAGAATAGTATCAAATCCTTACTTGTAAAGCATTGCTCTCCGTTTACTTTTTTGTCTTGACACCCTCCAAAGGCGAGCAAGCAAAAAAAGTAACCTGCCTGGCGGCAGACAGGCAAAAAAAGTCAAGGCTTCAGAAAAAAAGCTAAAACCTGTCTGCCGACAGGCAGG
>CAZTCS010000069.1:0-20629 GCA_964611995.1 uncultured Sediminibacterium sp.
AAATAATATATATTATTTAATAATATCCTACCAAATCCTAGATCAGAGATCAGAGATCAAAGATTCCCCTTTCTTTGTCCTGTCTGCATTAAAATAGGTTATCCACAATTTGTTCAAATGCTTTAATCCCCTATTTTTGCCTCCCGCCTATAAGGCGGTTTTATTTATTGTACCAATTAAATTGATTTATGTCTGTTATTCAAAGAATTCGTGACAAAGGTGCCTGGATCGTTTTTGCCATTATTGCATTGGCCCTGATTGCTTTTATCCTCCAGGATGGTGTAGGAAGAGGTGGTAGTGCTTTTTCCAATACAACTGTTATTGGTAAAGTAAATGGTCAGAAAATTGATCGCCAGGATTTTGAATCAAAACTCGCCATGCAGGAACGTATGTATGGTGGACAAGGTGCTCAACGTGATCAATTAATTGGTGCATTATGGATGCAGGAAGTGGAGAGAATTGTGTTAGATCAGGAATATAATAAACTTGGTTTACAAGTTTCTCCTAAAGAGTTAAGTGATATTTTATTTGGACCAAATTCTCCTTTACGTCAGGAATTCACAGATCCTAATACCGGTGAATTTAAAGTTGCAGAAGCAAGACAAGCATTTAATCAGCTTAAGAAAAGTACCAATAAAGAACAGGTTGAAATGATTAACAAAGCTTATATCGAACCTACGATTGAGCAAACACTGAGAAGCAAATACCTGGCTTTATTACAACAAGCTTCTTATGTACCAAAATGGCTGGTTGAAAAACAACAGGCTGATAATAATGCAATAGCTAATATATCTTATGTATATATGCCTTATGCTGCTATATCAGATAGCGCTGTTAGAGTAACTGATGCAGATATTGCTGCTTATGTAAAAAAACATAGCAAAGAATACCAGAAGGAAGAAGAGACCCGTTCTATCAACTATGTTTATTTTAACGCTTCTCCAAACGGAGTAGATTCACAGTACACTTTAAATCAGGTAATGAGCCTGAAAGATGAATTTGCTACAACAACAGATGTTGCTTCTTTCTTAAATAAAGTAGGAACTGAACTAACTTACTACGATAGCTATTTTAGTAAAGCAAGAATGCAGCAACCTAATAAAGATTCTATTACCAGAACTCCTGTTGGAGGCCTTTACGGTCCTTACCTGGATGGTGGTAACTATACTATCGCTAAAATGGTTGGTGTTAAAAGCTGGCCAGACAGCGCTCGTGTGCGTCATATCCTGATTGCAACACAAAACCCACAGACTGGTCAAGTTACCCGCGCAGATACAACAGCGAAAAAACTGGCTGATAGTATTGAAGCAGCAATTAAAGGTGGTGCAGACTTTGTTGCCCTTTGTGCTAAATATTCTGATGATGGAAACAAAAATACCGGTGGTGTGTATGAATATTTTGAGCAAGGTAAAATGGTGATTCCTTTCAATGATTTTTGTTTTGATAAACCAGTTGGTTCTAAAGGTGTTGTAAAAACAGATTTTGGATACCATTATGTTGAAGTATTGGGACAAAAGAATTTTAACCCGGCTTATAAAATCGCTTATTTGTCTAAACCAATTTTGGCAAGTAGCGAAACAATAAGTGCTGCTAATACAGCTGCTTCTCAGTTTGCGGCTGCTGCCAAAAAAGGAAGCAAAGAATTCGCTGCTGCTGCGTTAAAAAGCAACGTAAATATTCTTACTGCTGCAGATATTAAGCAGAATGATTTTAATATTAACGGTGTTGGACAAACACGCTCCCTGGTTCGTTGGGTTTATGAAAATAAAGCAGGAACTGTTTCTGAACCAGTTGAGGTTGGTGACCGTTATATAGTTGCTATTGTTTCTGGAGTTAATCCTGCAGGTACTTTATCTCCTGCGGAAGCAAGACCACTTGTTGAAGGATTTATCCGCAACGAGAAAAAAGCAAAACAAATACTGGATAGTAAATTCAAGGGAGCTACTTTAGAAGCCATTGCTTCTTCAATCGGATCTCAGATATTCCGCGCAGACAGCCTGAGCTTCTCAACTCCATTCTTACCAAATGTTGGTAGTGAACCTAAAATCATCGGAGCTGCTTTCAATAAATCTTTACAAGGAAAAGTAAGTTCACCAATCGCCGGATTAACCGGAGTTTTTGCGGTGAAAGTTGAGAGCAATAGCGCACGCGCAGGAATTATGGATGCTGAAACAATCAAACAAACCCTTTTACAGGGTGGCAGGGTTGCAGTATTCCGCGGAGTTCAGTCTCTGAAAAGCGCTGCAGTTATTAAAGACAATCGCTTTAAATTCTATTAATAGATATAGTTTAAGTATAAGACCCCGGTTCGAAAGACCGGGGTTTTTTGTTGATAGTCAATCTATTATAAAAGTTTGCTTATAGCTTTCCCATTACCGAAAACAAGATTTCTAAGAATGTGGTAATTTTACAGATAATTTGAGTGTATGTCTGAAGTGATTGTAAATAAGGTAGCGGAAAGTGGATTAATCAGTTTTGACCTGGAGCAATATTATCCTAAATCACCCCGTAAGGTTTTTGATTTGAAGGATCATTTATTTATGGGTTTGATATTGAAAGAGAAAGATTTTCGTGCAGCACTCTTACAAATTGATTGGTCTGAATACACCGGAGCAGATGTTGCGATCACCTGTTCAGCCGATGCAATTATTCCCATGTGGGCATATATGCTTGTAGCCAGTTATCTTGAACCCGTTGCCAATTATGTTTTTGTTGGTACCGAAACAGCACTTATCAGTCAACTGTTATTGAAAAATATCGAAGCAATTGATGCTACTGAATATACAGATCAGCGTATAGTGGTAAAGGGCTGTGGAGAAGTTCCTGTTCCCGAATCTGCTTATGTTGCCATCACTAATAAGCTTCGTCCTGTTGCAAAAAGCATCATGTATGGAGAGCCTTGCAGCACGGTTCCTATTTTTAAGAAAAGATAGATAAGGCTATGTTAAGCTAGCTGCTTTAGCATATTGGGCTGGTTTTCTTTCTTTTACTTCATCAAACCTGCTGTCGTAGTCTTCGCGAATAGTACCAAATATTCTGTCCCAGAATAAAAAGTATAACCCATAATTGCCTTTAAAGTATTGGTGATGTTGGTTATGGTTTACTGATGTGTTTACCCACCGGCCTATCCATGTACGCTGAAAACCTTTAGGGTATAATTCATAACCAAGATGTCCATATACATTATACACAATCATAAAGAAGAAGAATATTAGCAGATGTGTACGATGAATGGGAAAAGTAAAAGCAAAAATAAAGAGTACACCAATTTCAATAAACGCCTCAATCGGATGAAAGGAATAGGCGGCCCAGGGAGATGGGTTAGTAGACTTATGGTGTACAAGGTGCACAAGGTTAAAGATTTTTTTATGATGCATTAGTCTATGCAGAAAATAGAAGTAAGTATCATGAATAAATAACATTAAAGGAAATATAGCGAAATAGTATACCCAACCATGATCGCTGATGTTTTTATAGAATGTAGTATGTGGACGTAATAACGGACTTGTAAAAATGAAAGAAGAAACAAGACTGAAGATGACCATTGTTATTAATGAATAACCAATCTCCCGGAAATAATCCCCTGATCTGGGAAAACGTTGTTGTATTTTTTTATAAAGCCATTTATTCCTGAAAACAAGGTAAAAAATGAGGTAGGCAGATAATGCCAGCAAAAAATATCTGGAAGCAATTAGCTCGGCGTTTTTCCAGGCAGCGGTCCAATTCATTTATCAAGGTTTAAAAAGATGATACTTGGATTGTTGATACTAAATCCACCAGTACTGGTTTTTGCTGCTAAGGTCATCGTCATTCTTTTCTTGCCTTCTTTTGTATAAGCTACTGAAGCATGAGTTGAGCTATAGGTTGTTAGGGAAGTAAGATAAGCCAGGGGCGATAGTTGCGCATAAATGAAATTGTTTTTAGCTGCATTCTTTGTCAGCCCTCTTTTATCCCATTTTCCCGAATCATAAAAAAAGCCATATGCTTCTTTACTATCTATAATATCTCCCGCATGTATTACAGCAGCCATTTTGCCTTCCGGTCCTTGTGTTGCCTGAAAATTAGTAATCCTCACCCCTTTTTTTTGTATAGACGCCAGTACATTTCTTTGTTTAGTTGCTGGCATATAATCCCATACCTGCTCAGCATCAAGGGTAGTCGGGGAAGGTACAAAGAGAATATGATCAGTACCATTTTCATCATGTAATAAACGCGGGGGATTCATAAAATTATTACCCTCTTTATAAAGCGGATAATTATAAACTGTTTCGTATTTTTTTCCGTTGTAATAATAGATTTTTTGAATTTTGTCGCTGTCTTTTTTCTGATAAATCATGTGTACATCTCCCATCTTATCAGCATAGCCATGAAGATTAATTACTCCGTTTTCGGGTGGTGGCCCGCTTTTGTATGTTGGAGCTGCTGGTTTGGCCATTGCTGTTCTTCCGGTTACTCCTGTAGGAGATAGCATGCCAAAACGAATCCAGTCTGCATAGTACCACATAAGCCAGTTGTTTGCCAGGGATTCTGTACTCACTTCGTTCCAACATATATAGAGTTGACCTTTTTGATCTAGAAATGGGAACCAGGAAAATTGACTTCCAATTTCCTCTGCTACCTGATGCTGCTGACTCCACTGGCCGTTTTGGAGTGTTTTATAATATAGGGTTCCATTTGCATAGCCCCCATTACCATCAAGTGTCACTTCCGGACTTGGATATTTGGAATTTTTGTTTCCATAACGTTTCCAGATCACATAAATAGTGCCTGAGCCATCTTGCATAATGGAAGGTGGTCCACTGCCATTTCCTGTTTCATCATTACTTACTGCAATTGGTTTACTCCAACTGTTACCATTATTGGAAGATGCGGTGTAATAAATAAAAATGGGCTTTCCAAAATCAGCGCTTTCCTGATAAACAACATGCGTTGTATTATTATTGTCTATTAAGATATCGCTCTCCAGTGCTCTTTCAAACTGGGAGAGTTTTAGTAGTTGGCTATTGCTTCCTTTAGGCTGTTGTTTGGATGTTTTTGTTTGAGCAGTAAGGGATAGTACTGCGAAAACAAAAAAGCAAAGAGACAGGGTGTATTTATGCATAGTAGGGGAGTGATTACTATTACAATATACTATTATATAAGATATATGTTCTACCCTAAATGATTAGAAAAAGCTTAATTATTTTCACAGAGGAAGATGCTACTGTTCCATAAAACGTTGTAGGCCAATTTTCGCTTTGAGTTGGAGTTTTTTATGAAAATAACCGGACCATCCCAATAACCACCCCGTTAATCCAAATGCCTGTTTGCTCCATTTGTATATAGAAAAGGCATCGGAGTGTTCTATGATTAATCCGTCTTTGAAACGCATATGTGCTTTGATATTGTTTTGAACCTTTCTCCCCGTTTGCGCAAAACGGTAAAGCGTTCTCCATTCAGTTGTGGTATATTCTTCGTCGAGTAATTGAATATTGCCATAGGTTAAAGAAAAGTCTTTGGCCCTTGTACAAAGCATTTCCCACATTGCTTTCACTTCATTACAATCTAGTAAACCAAATACAGGATCACTGAACACTGCATCAGGATGATAACAGGATTGCATGGTAGCATAATCGAGTTGCTGAAACGCGTCGTAGAATTTGTGTATGGTTATTTCGTTGTTATGCATATCTGTAAATCTAGAATAAAGAATGCCTAATTCATCATTCAATATTCGTTATTCATAATTTGTCTATTCCTAATGCGCTTCAAGCCAATTACCGCCCATACCAACTTCCGCCTCAACAGGTACTTCGTTTGGCAACGGCATGGCCGATGTCATACAGCGAATGATTAATTCTTTTAAACGATCAGCCTCTTCCGGCACTGCATCAAAAACCAATTCATCGTGTACCTGCAATATCATTTTAGACTGCCAGGTGCTTTGTTTCATTTCCTCGTGAATTTTAATCATGGCCAACTTTATCATGTCAGCGGCTGTTCCCTGAATGGGTGAGTTGATGGCATTTCGTTCTGCAAAACCTCTAACAGTAAAATTGCTGCTGTTGATGTCTTTGAGCCAGCGTTTTCTACCTGCTAATGTTTGTACGTACCCGTTCTCTTTTGCAAAATTTATCTGCTCATCCATATATCGCTGGATGTTGGGAAACTCTTTCTTATAGTTATCAATAATTTCCTTTGCCTCAGTTCGGGATATTCCGAGATTATCTGCAAGCCCGAAAGCCCCCTGACCATATATAATTCCAAAGTTTACGCTCTTTGCTTTGTAACGCATTTCCTTGGTTACTTCGTCCTCCGCTACGCCGTATACTTTTGATGCAGTGGCTGTGTGGATGTCTTTATGTTGTCTGAATGCTTCACACATATTCGGGTCGCCACTAATGGCGGCAACAATGCGCAGTTCTATTTGTGAATAGTCTGCACTTAGTAATACCCGACCTTCTTCCCTTGGTATAAAAGCTTTTCTTATTTCCCTTCCCCTCGATGTTCTGATCGGAATATTTTGCAGGTTAGGATTATTACTGCTAAGTCTACCTGTAACAGCAACAGCCTGCGCATAACTGGTATGTACCCTTCCTGTTTTTGGGTTGATCATTTCTGGTAATGCATCAACATAGGTAGATTTTAGTTTCGTTAATTCCCTGAAACCAAGTATATCATCTACTATTTTATGTTGATTGGCTAGTTTCAGTAATACATCTTCACCGGTGGCATACTGGCCAGTCTTTGTTTTTTTTGCTTTCGGATCAAGTTGTAGTTTTTCGAACAATACTTCACCAAGCTGTTTGGGTGATGCGAGGTTGAAACGAACACCGGCTTGTGCATATACGCTTTCTTCACAACGCTTGGCCTCTGTTTCTAATTCTTTGCTGTACTGCTTTAGAAAGTCCACATCAATTTTAACGCCCTCAAACTCCATATCTGTAAGTACTCTTACTAATGGATTTTCTACATGAGCAAATACCGGTTCTACTTCTTTTTCTTTCAAGAGCGGAACAAAAACCTGTTTCAGTTGTAAGGTAATATCAGCATCTTCTGCGGCGTATTCTTTTATTTTTTCCAATTCCACATCACGCATGCTTCCCTGGTTCTTTCCTTTTTTGCCGATCAGTTCTTCAATATGCACCGGTTCATATCCAAGGTATTGAGCACTCAACAGATCCATGCTTCTTCTTCCTTCCGGTTCAATCAGGTAATGGGCAAGCATGGTGTCGAAGAGCTGGCCTTTTATTTCTATACCATACCATTTCAATACCAGCAGATCGTATTTGGTGTTTTGTCCAACCCAAAGAATATTATCTTTCTCAAACAATGGTTTGAATAAACTAAGAAGTTGTTTTACCTCATCCTGGTTTGAAGAGCAGGGAATATAATAGCCTTCTCCGGGTTTAAAGGAAAAGCTCAACCCAACTAATTCTACATTATTGGCGTCTGTTCCGGTTGTTTCAGTATCAAAACAAATTTCTGTTTGTTGGAGTAGAGTGTTTATAAGATCCTTAATTTCTTTTTCCTCCTGAACCAACAGATAGTTATGTGATGTGTTTCCAATATTTTTTTCTGCTATTAGTCCCAGTTGTTCTGTTTCAGGTCCTGCAACAGGTGTTGATTTTTCTGGCTCTGCCTGTTTTGGTGATTTTGCTGCAGATTTCGGAGCAACGGTATTTCCAAATAGGTCTGTCTGTATTCCCTGTGGTGCAGCATGAAAGGCGTTGAAATCGTCGCCGAGTATTCTTTTACCGAGGGTCTTAAATTCCAGCTCTGTAAATACCTCATTCAATTCTTCCTTGTTCCATTCCTTCAAACGGTAATCTTCTTCATGGAATTCTACGGGTACATCGGTTATAATTTTTGCGAGCTTTTTACTCATTACTGCAAGGTCAACCGCATTGCGTACTTTTTCTCCAAGAGCCCCTTTAATTTTATCTGCGTTGGCCAAGACGTTTTCCAATGTATCGTACTCCTTAAGCAGTTTGGCGGCGGTTTTTTCTCCAACCCCGGGTATTCCAGGAATATTATCTACTGCATCTCCCATTAAACCAAGCATATCTACTACCTGCTCTACGCGTTGGATATCCCATCTTTCACAAATTTTGGCTGCGTCCAGAATCTCTGATGGATTTCCGAAGGCCGCAGGTTTATAGATATATACATGCGGATGTATGAGAAGTTGGCCATAGTCTTTATCTGGCGTTACCATATAAACCTCATATCCCTTATCTGCTGCCTGCCATGCTACAGTTCCGATAACATCGTCGGCTTCATATCCATCCATTTCTACAACGGGAATATTGAAGGCGCGAATGATTCTCTGTATATCTGGAAGAGAAGCAAGTAAATCCTCTGGTGCTTCCTGTCTGTTTGCTTTATACTCTGTAAAATCAGTGTGGCGTTCTGTGGGGGCATGTGTATCGAAACATACCGCCAGATGGGTTGGTTTTTCTTTATTGATCAGGTCGAATAGGGTATTAGTAAACCCAAACTGTGCATTGGTATTTCTTCCTTTTGAAGTAATACGCGGATTTCTGATAAGGGCATAATAGGCACGATATATAAGTGCCAACGCATCCAATAGAAATAATTTTTTAGCCATATAGCTAAGGTAATGAACTGTATTGGCAAAAAAGAAAGCATCCGGTTATAAACGGGATGCTTTTGGGAAAATCAAGGATACGGGATTGCTGATTTCGTATTTTAATGTTTCTTTTTAAGGTTCAGGTAATCGAGAAAGTAAATGATACGGATGGAAATACTGTTTTGCTGATCGGCGTTCAAAGTGTTTCCTATGTTTTTAAAATAAGTTGTTCGGGTATCCTGATCAAAAGTACTGATGGCGTCTTTCCAAACCACGTTAATAAAGCTTCCTAAGGCGAACTGCCATGTGTACACCATATCGATATTGAAATAATTCACATTGTAATCTACATTACTACTGATGCCTCCTGGAATATGATTGAGATATCCATCTTCCTTGAGTTTATAAAACTCTTTATTGGCCACCTTACTCCAATAGTGTCTGGCCCTGAAAGACAACCCCATTTTGTTGTTGAAATTATATTTGATGTTCAACACGTTTTCAACGGTATTTCTTTTACGAAGTGCGAAGATGATACTGTCTGAGCTGAACATGGTTGCGTAACCAAGGTTATTATGTGCCAGTAGCAAATAGGTACTGGTAGTAATGGTAAGCTTTTTATTGAAGCGATAGTTATTCCTAAAGAAAATCTCTTGTGTATTGCTACCATATTTGTTGAATGTTCGGTTATAGAATTCCACCACAGCCGAATATTTTTTTGCGTTGTTTGTTTCAAACCAGAAACCCCACATATAGCTTCCGGGACGCTTGAAGACTTTACCGTTCACCCTTGGCTCAAAGAAGTCGTTCTGCTCCGGATTTATATTTACATTAATCCCCGCCCACCAAAGATTTTTTAATTGCCCATTTACATTCGCATTGAAGTTGAAGCGCTGATAGTCCATGGGCTTGTATCGCATTGAATAGCTCATGTTTATATTAGCGTTGATGCGATTGTACCAATTCTTAGGTTTTAACCATCTATAACCAAGCCAAACACCATTATCAAAATAGTTGTTGTTGGTAAAATAACCCATGTCGTTATGGTTATATTTATTATCAGCCAGCTCTTGCCAAACATTAAAATTGAAGCGGCCACTGGTTTTACCAAAACCGAGAGTGTGGTTATAACCAGTAAGTGTTTTTCCAGGGGCTTCATAACCAATTAACTGACTTACGCCTACCTGACCATTTACGTTCCAGGTGTTTTTCTTATCATAAATATCCCACAAAGCAGCGGTTACATTTGCATCATAATCTGTACCGCTTCTCGTTACATTGGTGTTGATGAGTGATACGCTTGAGTTATTCTTTAATGTTTGATCAAACACAATGATATTGTAGTTTGTCAAAGGATTGGTTTCAATCTTTCGGACCTCTTCTCCGTTTTGTTCGATAGATGCATATTGTGCTTTTGTTACAGCATTAAAGAAGCCAATACCAAGACCGCTACTCGTTCTACCACTTATTTTACTGGCATTTAACAACCTTGTTTCTAACGGATTTTTAGTGATGGATTCGCCGGCTTGTAATTGTCCATTTACTTTACCAATATGCATGGGTGTTCCACCAATACGTCGGCTGTAAAAGAGATTACCCTTACCAAATAGTTCGGTTCCCTCTGTAAAGAAGGTTCTGTTTTCATTGAACTGTACTTCGAAAGGTGTAAGGTTTAAAACCTGGTTATCACTTTGTACCTGACCAAAATCTGGCACCAATGTCATATCGAGTGTAAAAGCCTGGTTAATACCATATTTTACATCCATACCCCCATTGATAGAAGTGGTTGTATTTTTAACCCCGGGTGTATTATAGGGATAATGATTTGCGTAAGTTGATAAATAAGGAGAGAAGGAGAGTCTTACAGGAGGTTTAATATCCTGGATACCTGTCCACAAACCGAACTGCGCCAAAAAGTTACCACCGATTGCTGGGTCTGTTGGACTCCACATCATTTGTTTCCCACTCTTACTGCGTCTTCTGGTGATATTAATGCCCCAGTCTTGTATTTTAGTATTGCCAAATCGAATGGCGGAATAAGGTATTTTCATTTCAAAGGTCCAGCCATCTGCCTGTATTTTAGCATTGCTTTCAAATACGCTGTTCCAGCTACCATCTTCACCATTGGAGGAATATTTGGCATCGAATTGCTCACCTAATGCAGTTACATAATATCCGAAGCCGTTGATTTTATCATGATAGGTATCGAAGATCACTCCGACAAAATCGTTTACGCCTACGACATCACGCCCAACGAGTTCTTTTGTAATACTATCCGGACTTGCTTCGTGTGCATATCCTGCTATATAAATGGCATTGTTATCATACAGAATGCGAATTTCCGTACGATTTTTTTCATCTTCTTTATTACCAAAAGTTGGTCTCCATTCAATAAAATCAGTAGCAAGGGGTGCTGATAACCACGCAGAGTCGTTAATAATACCATCTATAACGATCTTTTTAGTGGTTCTGGTTGCGGCTATTTTCTTTACCTGTTTTTCAGTTTGCTGTGCGTTTAACACAGTAAATGAGGTAAGCAGACATAGCATAGTTAATAAGGTTCTCATTCAGTCGGTTTAAAGTGTATCATTTTCCAGGATCCCTGGTGAGTCATACGAAACTAAACGTAGTAAATGTAGAAACGTTACATACGAAGCCCTGTTAAAGGGTGCACAAGAACGATGAGCGGTAAATGAATAAGAAGGATGGCTTATTACGAGGATATGTCTGTAAATATTTTGTTAACCCTTCCCTGCACCGGAATTAATTCCGGCGCAGGGAAGGGAAAAAGAAAAGCCCCAGCTGGTTTGCCGGGGCCTTTTCTATTCAATGTGTTATCGTGAAGCTTATTTAATACCGTATTTGTGTTTATAACGCTCAAATAATTGTGTATGCTTACTGCTCAGGCTGATACTACGACCTTGAATAAATGCATTCGTAATAATGCTGCTCTTCATGTCAAGTATATCACCTTCACTGATTACAATATTTGCATCTTTACCTGTTTCAATGGTTCCGGTTTTATCGTCGATACCCAGAATTTTGGCAGTGTTAGAAGTAATAGCTTTTAATGCTTCTTCTTTGCCAAGACCATAAGCCGCTGCAGTACCTGCGTTGAAAGGCAGGTTTCTACCACGATTCTGTGGATCATCATCATTCAAACAATATAATACACCAGCTTTCTGAAGGAAGGTTGCTGATTTATAAGGTTGATCAACATCGTCGTCATCAAGGGTAGGAAGGTTGTGTTCCTGCGTAAGGATAACGGAGATATTGTTTTGTTTGAGCAGGTCAGCAATCTGCCAGCTTTCGGTAGCACCAACAAGCACAACATCAAAACCAAACTCTTTTACAAAATCAATGGCTACCAGCATTTGTTTAACCTGGGAGCAATGAATAAAGAGTTTTTGTTTTTTCTCAAACAAAGCTTTTGTTGCTTCGAATTTTAGGTTAACTGCTTTACCTGCCTCCTTCTGGTGGTAAGCTTTGGCTTCTCTGAAAAATGCTTTTACACCTTCAATTCTATCCAGCGCAGCCTTAATAGGGTCTCCCTGCTGTCCGCCAAATTGTGCAAATAATGCTGCAAAGCGACCACCACCCGGACGGGCAAGCAGGCTTGGCATATAAAACTGCATACCCATATCTGGCTTATAGGCGGCATCTTCAAAGTTCCAGGCATCGAGCTGTACTACTGATGATTGGCCCGCGATCAGTTGTCCGCCAGGCAGCACATGTGCCAATAGAATTCCGTTTGCACGAATGGTATTGGTTACAATTGATTCTGCTTTATAAGCTACAATAGATCTTACTGATGGATTCAGCTCGCCTATTTCGTTAACATCCGTACTACCGCGAACACCTGAGATTTCAATCAAACCCAGGTTAGAAGCAGGAAGTATGATACCAGGATAAACATGTTTACCCTTGCCATCAATAGTAGTTTCTGCAGAAGGTGCACCAGATGCTGCACCAGCATAAGTTATTTTTCCATTGTCGAATACAACAGTACCGTTTTCAATAACGGTTCCGTTTCCAACATGCACCGTTGTATTGGTAATGGCTGTTTTTTTAGATTGCTTTGCGGCAGGATACACATCATCCTGAGCAGCTACGCTTTTAGATAAGAGCAGCGTTAAAGCACTTATATATAAAAATGATTTTTTCATGTTAGCATTTTTTATTGGTTATCGCCATGTATTTCTTCTTCAGCCTCAATTTCAAGCATACCAAGTTTATGAGAGTGATCCAGACAGGTGTGTACATATTTGTAACTTGGGGTTGCCGGCATTGTTGGACGGCCACCTCTTTTTTCACCCACCATTTTATTGATCAGTCTTGTACGCTCAGCTAATACCTGCTTACGCATTGCAGCATCTTTTTCACGATCGAAATAGATGGTACCATCTACCATTGTTTTTTCTGCTTTTGCATAAATGCTTAATGGATTGTCGCTCCACAGCACGAGGTCGGCATCTTTACCAACTTTAATGCTACCAACTCTGTCGTCTATATGCAGCATCTTAGCGGGATTAATCGTTACCATTCTTAATGCTTCTTCTTCTGTAAGTCCACCATATTTAACACTCTTAGCAGCTTCCTGGTTAAGGCGACGAGCCATTTCAGCATCATCTGAATTGATGGCAACATTCAGTCCCACTTTGTTCATGATATAAGCATTGTATGGAATTGCATCTGTAACCTCTACTTTATAAGCCCACCAGTCTGAGAAGGTAGATGCATTAGCACCATGCGCTTTCATTTTATCAGCTACTTTATATCCTTCGAGAATATGTGTAAAGGTGTTGATTCTAAATCCAAATTTTTCAGCAACACGCATTGTAGCGGTTATCTCGCTTTGTACATAAGAGTGACAAGTAATAAAACGTTGCTTGTTCATGATTTCAACCAGCGCATCCAGTTCAAGATCACGACGTGTTCCTTTAGGATCAGCTTTCATTGCTTTCTCATAAGCAACCGCACGGTTAAACGCATCTGTTAATACCTGTTCAACACCCATACGGGTATCAGGGAAACGATTGTTATTTGTAGAGCTTGTACGTTTCACATTCTCACCAAGTGCGAATTTGATAAATGGATCCCAGTTTTTGAACTTGAGTTCTTCATCATTAACACCCCAACGTAATTTGATCAATTGTGTTTGTCCGCCAATGGTATTTGCAGAACCATGGAGAATATGTGAAGTAGTAACACCGCCGCTTAACTGACGATATATATTGATATCATCCGGATCGAGGTTATCACCCATACGCACTTCTGAAGTAACACTTTGTGCACCTTCATTTGTTGAAGCGGATGCAATATGTGAGTGTTCATCGATGATACCTGCGGTAAGGTGTTTACCTGTTCCATCAATTACTGTGGCAGATGCATCGTTGAGGTTTTTGCCTACACGGGCAATCTTACCAGCTTTAACCAACACATCGGCACCTTCAAGTTTACCTTCTTTTTCGCTTGTCCAAACTGTTGCATTTTTAATCAGGTATGTTCCTTGCTGTGGTAATGTTGAGTCAGTACCAAAAGCTGTAAATGGATACATGGTTTTACCAATGCGGTTTGGAGGCGTTGGCCTTGTACGAGCCGTAGCAGTATCAGGCTTAGTGCTGTTTAGCTTAGCGGTCCAGGTCATTCTGGTACCTTCTGCATCTTCAGCCATACCATTCCAGTCGCCACCGCCATTGTTGAAACCACTAAAGCGAATAGTGTTACGTGAACGTTTTTCAGGAGCGAAGCTGAACTTTACTACTTTACCGTCAAAGCTAAATGTTGCGTTTACGGTATCTTTTGCAATAACGCTTGCTGCGTTATTGCTTTTTACATCTATAGTATAGGTATTGGTTCCTTTTGAACTGCTTGTAGTAAGGGTATATAAACCACTAGCACTGTTCCATGCTGATTCGTTAACGGCATGTTTTACACCCTGTACCCAGTTTTGTAATAAAGATGTTCTTTCTGCAAAAACAGGACCAGTAGTAATTACGAAGTTGGCAAGTTTACCATTATCAATACTTCCTACTTTATCGTATACACCTAACCATGTAGCGGGTGTTTTGGTTAATGCTTCCAGCGCAGCTTTTTCTGTTAACCCGTTCTCCATGGCTTTTCTCAGATTGCTCATAAAAGTGCGAGCGTCTCTAAGATCAGCAGAAGTTAAGGCAAATGAGATACCTGCTTTTTCAATAGCACCGGGATTGGTTGGTGCCAGTTCCCAGTTTTTCATATCGGCCAAAGAAACAAGGCGAGCATCATTCGGGTCTTCAACATCCATTGCAGCAGGGAAGTTTAACCCTACAATTAAAGGAGCTTTAGTTGCTACTACTTCTTTAATTCTTTGGTATTCTTTTCCGGTTGCTTTTAAAATATATTGAACACCAAATTCATCACCTATACGATCTGCACGGAGCAGGCTCCAGAAATCATCGCCACCTCTTGCAGCCGGATCTAAAATTTGTGGAAGAGATTGCTGTTCGTTAAAATATTTAAGGGTAATGTTTACACCGTCTCCCTGTAAACCCGCTGCGGCAGGATTATTCTTATACCACTGTGCGTCTAGATAAGTCTGACGCAATAGGGCAATTGTTCCCATTAAAGAACCTGGGTAAGATTGTGTAGATGTTCCTTTATTAAATGAAAGTAAGGAAGCGGCTTTTTCTTTAACTACAAGAAAATTATCAGTTTCATTAGCAAGGGTTACTACTGAACCTGTTCCACGAAGGATACCGTCTTTCTGGTGTGTGAGTACGGTACCAAAGCCCATATCGCGTAATGGTTTCGCGCGAGCCTCGTCAGCACTAAATATTTTGTATGCCTGTACATCAGACTTAAGTGCCTGGTTCCAGCCATAAGCGCCTTTCTGGCTATTGGTTAACTGAGCAGGTTGGTTAAAGTTGAAACCACCACCGCCTTGCTGGCGCTGTGCTTGAGGCATACCGTAGTCGCTGTAAATATCAATGAAGGAAGGATAGATATATTTATCCTTACAGCCAACAACTACTGCGTC
The DNA here is from genome assembly GCA_964611995.1 of uncultured Sediminibacterium sp. Taxonomy (GTDB): domain Bacteria; phylum Bacteroidota; class Bacteroidia; order Chitinophagales; family Chitinophagaceae; genus Sediminibacterium. Next base: position 15,591 of record CAZTCS010000069.1, read on the forward strand.
TTTAGGAATGTTTACACCATTTCCTACGGCAACAATTTTACCATCTCGTATTACGAGGGTTGCATTGGTTAATGTGGTTTGTGCATCTTTAACGATGGTGGCATTCGTAAACGCATAACATCCGTCGCGTTTATCGCCAACACCATTGACCTGAAATGTTTCCTGGGCCTGTAGCAATGATGCAAACAGGAGCCCTGAAAACAGGAGCTTTAGTCTTCTCATGATAGTGTTTAGATTGGTTTTTGGAAGACTTTAAAGCTACATAATTAAGCGTGGCTACAAAAGGGGTTTTGTTGTTTTAAGGATGAATGGAAGAAATGAATCGGTGGAAAGGGGAATGAGGACGTGCCTCGTAGACTGACTCAATTAGTCCATAGACCATGGTCTATGGACTGTGGATTATGGTCTCCCATCAGTTTCTTTGATGAACTTAATTACCCCCTCCATGAATACTTTCTGGTCATCCCACATAGCGAGATGGCTTCCATTGGGGCAATAGAGATATTTTCCATTTTTTACCTGTTTGCTCATCCATTCCATATGGGCCGGGTCCATCGTATCGTATTTGGCACCTACGGTTAAGGTTGGGACGGTTATTTTTGGTAAGTCGGCTTTTCTGTCCCAGGTCAGTAACCTTCCCCCAACTTTAAACTCACTAGGCCCCTGCATCATTACATATATCGTTTCGTTTATGTGTTTGAATGCTCTGGCAACCGGGTCGGGTAATTCTGGTAACCTGCAGAGGTGTTGGTTATAATATTCTTTGAAAACGAGTTCCTGGTAAACAGGGTCTTTGAATAGCCCCTTAGACTCATAAGCCTGAAGTGAATCTATAAGGGACGGCCTCATTTGAGCGCGTAATGTTCCGTTGTATTTTTCATAGTCCGGAATACTGGCCATCATATTACAAATGATTAAGCCTTTCATGTTTTCCTGGTATTTAAGTGCATATTCCATACCAAGTATGCCACCCCATGAATTGCCAAGGATATAAAAATTATCCTTTGTTAAACCCAGAGCCTTGCGAACCTGTTCAACTTCTTCTACAAATCTTTCTGTTGTCCATAAACTACTATCAGTTGGTTGGTCGCTATAGTATGAACCCAGTTGATCGTATTCTATTAATTCAAAACCTTCTTTTGGAAAATAGCTTTCAAAAGCTTCCATATACTCATGTGTCATTGCGGGACCGCCATGCAATAACAATACTTTTATGCGGGGGTTGTTGCCAATGGTTTTTGTCCAAACTTTGAATGTTCCTACTGGTGTATTTATCGGTATCATTTTTATGCCAGCAACCTGAACCCCGGTATCGCTGTGTGCGAAATATTCACCAAGGGTTGTTTGTTTTTGTTGGCAGGAAAAGAGGAGGGTAGTGATGAATAGTGCAAGTAGAATTCTCATAGCATTATTTGATGGTGTGCTATTAAAGATACTTATTGTTTATGGAGTTCGTATAGTGAAAATGGATAAGCCACAGATTCACAGATTACTTTTCTATTAATCTGTGGCTTTAAATTATTTTTTATCTCCCCATGTACACCATGAGTATCTGCACGTCGCTTGGGTTAACGCCACTGATACGGCTGGCCTGGCCGAGTGTACGTGGGCGTATTCTTTTAAATTTTTGTAAGGCTTCATTAGAAAGTGCTGCAACACGATCGTAATCAAAAGCATCTGGAATTTGTGTGTTTTCCATTTGACTCATACGCGTTGCTATTTCCTGTTCTTTCTCAATATACCTTTCATATTTTATTTGAATCTCAGATTGCTCAATGCTGTCTACATCAAAAGTAGCAAGTGCTTCTTTTAATGCTGGTATGTATTGCATGAGAGAGGGGAGGTCTACGTTTGGTCTGAGTATAATTTTTGCAGCTTTTTGTTTTTCTGTTATTAACGCAGATCCTATTTGTTCGAAGTATGGATTGATTTGTTCTGGTTCTACATTCAGCTCCTGTAAAATTTTTTTGATACCACTTACATTGTTTCTTTTACTAACGACCTTATCCATTCTTTCCTGAGAGGCTAGTCCAAGTCTGTAACTCAATTCCGTTAAACGCAGGTCGGCATTATCTTGTCTAAGTAAGGTTCTGAATTCTGCCCTGCTGGTAAACATGCGATAAGGTTCATCAGTTCCTTTGCTAATCAAATCGTCGATCAATACGCCGATATACGCTTCACTTCTTTGTAGTATTACCGGATCGAGTTCGCGTGCACGCTGGTGTGCATTGATGCCTGCCATTAGTCCCTGACACGCTGCTTCTTCATAACCGGTTGTTCCATTAATTTGTCCGGCAAAGAATAAATTCGGAACCAACTTTGTTTCTAGTGAATACTGTAATTGTGTTGGTGGAAAATAGTCGTATTCAATGGCATAACCAGGTCGGAATATTCTGCAGTTTTCAAAACCCGGAACAGTACGAATTGCCTCGTATTGAACTTCTTCTGGCAGAGAGGTAGAGAAGCCGTTTACATATATTTCTACGGTATTCCAGCCTTCTGGTTCTACAAATAGTTGATGACGTTCGCGATCTGCGAATCGGTTTATTTTGTCTTCAATACTTGGGCAATACCTTGGCCCGGTTCCTTCGATCCTTCCTTGAAACATTGGACTTCTATCGAAACCGGTTTTCAGTATATCGTGTACTTTTTCGTTGGTATAGGTTATGTAGCAACTGCGTTGATCGGCTGCTTTTATCCTGGGTGTATCGGTATAGGAGAAACCAACAATTTCCTCATCACCTTTCTGCTCCTCCATTTTGCTGTAATCTAGGCTGCGTCCATCAACACGGGGAGGAGTTCCTGTTTTAAGTCTATCGCTTTCAAAACCCAGCTCAACCAATTGTTCGGTAATTCCGGTTGCTGCTTTTTCTGCTACACGTCCACCACCAAATTGTTTTTCTCCAATATGGATGATTCCGTTTAGAAATGTTCCGCTGGTAACCACCACCGTCTTCGATTCAATATGGTGCCCCAGTCCGGTTACCACACCAGACGCTCTGCCATCTTTGATGATGATGGAACGAACCATATCCTGGTAGAAATCTACATTGGGCGTGTTCTCCAGCATCTCTCTCCACTTGGCAGCAAAGAGCATTCGATCGTTTTGTGTGCGCGGGCTCCACATTGCCGGACCCTTACTGCGGTTCAGCATCCTAAATTGTATGGTGCTTAAGTCAGACACGATACCACTGTACCCGCCCAAAGCATCTATCTCACGAACTATTTGCCCTTTAGCAATACCACCCATGGCGGGGTTGCAACTCATTTGGGCAATGGTTTGCATATTCATGGTAACCAGTAAAACCTTACTACCCAGGTTGGCAGCAGCAGCAGCAGCTTCACAACCTGCATGACCTGCACCAACTACTATAACATCATATTGCGGAAACATAGTTTGCAAAGATAGTTCAGGCTATAGGCATTAGCTGAATTTTTTGAGGATTTCGCGTTCGAGTAGAATCTCGGAGATAGTCATACCCCCAGTGTACTTCCCAAACTCTTCTGGAGTAAGGGTAGCAATTTGTTCGAGCTCTTCTTTATTATCTGTAAGAAAGGTTTCAATAGATGGGGAGCATTCAAAATGAGCTTTTTCCAGGCTTTCAATCTTCTCTAACATCTTCAGGCACAGGGAGAAAGCCGTTTTATTGTATAGGTCCTGGAAATAGGGGCGCACAGAAATAACATCGACACTGTTTCCTCGGCTTTTGTTCTGCTCTATTCTTTCAACTCCCATATTAATGAAGCTCCAGCATAGCTTAAGGTCTTCCTCGTTTGAATAATCGAAATAGGTGGCTGGAACGATATGGTCAAACTGCCAGTTGGTACCGAAGTTGTCCCAATTGAGGTCATCCGAAAACTGAATTTCAAACCATTTTCTGAGTGATTGGGCATCGAGACCAAAGTAGGGGGCATACATTTCACTTGGCGCACCCTCTATTACATACCGTCGGTATGCCAATTGCCACTTTCTTTTTTCCCTGAACCGAAGCAAAGAGTCGGTTACTTCTTCTTGTGGGGTCCATCGTTTTCTTGCCATACCCCAAAACTAAGCAATGTTTCAGGATGAAACTGGGATTCGTGGAACAAATCGAGATCCAATGTTTCAGGATGAAACTGTGTTTTGTGGAACATAAGTTGATGCCTAAGGGGTTGATTATTACTATAAATCAAAAGGACAACTACAATTTCAATCTCTCACCTCTGCGAAACCCTCTCTGATCTCTCGTTCTCTGCGGTGGGGTTCCTTTGTCAGGGTGACGTTAGGAACCCCACCGCAGAGAATGGGAGGTAACGGAGTTTACGCAGAGAAGGATGGTAGGGGTAATAGTATTCAGTTGGCTTTAGATCTGAACCCGATCTATTTGTTTTAAGTAGATGCCTAAGCAAAAGGGGGAATATACTTTACCAATTAAGTCAATCCCCACTTCAACATTCGATATTGGACATTCGACATTCTTCTGTTACCTACTCTTATGTTTTGAATAAAAAGCCCCCAAATACTGGTCTTCCTTCTTTCTCATCAGTGCTATATCGGCTTTTTTCTTATCCCGGTAGCCGCATAAATGCAAAGCACCATGGAAGATTACACGCAACATTTCTTCATTGAAAGAAACACCCAGGGTTCGGGCATTGTCTTTCACCCTGTCAACGCTGATATAAATCTCCGCTTCTACTGGCTGGCCGGGAGCCGAGAGCCCAAAAGTGATGATATCGGTATAGTAGTCGTGCTGTAAAAAACTGCGATTAATCTCCAGCAGGTATTCATCAGAACAGAAAACATAGTTAATGCCTCCCAGTGCTTGCTTTTCCTTTTTGAACAAGGATTCAATAAATGTGCGGATAAGCGTTTTCTGTCCAATATTTAATCGACGGTCCGCATAACGAAAGCTAATCTTGTTCATATCTGAATAATCTGCTAATACTCCAAAATTCGTAACAAAAACCTATAACAGCATCCTACCTTTATAGAATATTTATATTCAGGCGATGAAAAGACTGTCAGATTTAGAAGCAGGTCAGAAAGCGGTGATCAATTC
>CAZTCS010000070.1:0-20397 GCA_964611995.1 uncultured Sediminibacterium sp.
CTACAAGACTTAAAGCCATTGCTATCTGGGAAATTTAGCCGCGAGTTGTAAATCACGCATAGGATTGAACACAGATTTTCATGATTTTCAAGATCTATCATGATAAATCATGAAAATCTGCGTTCTATTAATAGCGGATAATGCATTAGCAAGAATCAACTATTTCATTAACCAGCTCATATTAAATTATCTCCCTCATTTACCCCATTAATAGCAGAAAGCCTAAAGCAAGCATCAATCAAGGCTTGAAGCTTGAAGCTTGCGGCATGAAGCTCCCCTACCATGGGTTACTTTTGCCAGCATTGGGTATTAAGGGCAAGCAAACCAACCAACAATGATTCAAAAAACCATCTACAAAACAAAAGACTACTGTAAAGTAAAATTCAATCTTGATATACAGGATAAAGCATCTGCTGCTATCCTCGGACTAAATGGCGACTGGAACAATCCCGTTCCGATGAAAAAGAAAAAAGACGGCAGCTTCACTGCCGAATTACAACTACCAAAATCTTCCCAACACGAATTCCGCTATCTCCTCAACGATACAGAATGGATCAATGAACCAGAAGCCGACGGCGAAGTGGAAAATGTGTACGGCTCGAATAATAGCCTGTTGCAACTGTAGAATGATGAATATCGAATATTGAATATCGAAGTGGTAGGCGTTATAGGTAGTGCCCCTAAATGGTCAATTACTCTATTTCATGCGTCTGATTTCAATCCAGCAAAAAAACATCAAACTTCGATATTCAACATTCGATATTCGATATTCATCATTCTGCTCTCTGCCTCGTGCATCATACAAAAAAAGCTTGTAGCTTGCGGCCTGAAGCTTGTAGCTTATAGTCCTATGCCCGTTATTACGCAAAATATCGCCCTTGTAGCTGAAAGCTTAAGTAATGAAGCTGTGGCGGCTATACCTACTGAAACCGTGTATGGACTTGCCGGTAATATATATAGTGATAAAGCTATTCACAGCATTTTCCGTATCAAGCAAAGACCTTTATTCAACCCACTGATCGTTCACCTGCCTGGTGTACTGGCTTTGGATGATGTGGCATCAGAAGTACCGGAGATGGCCAAAAAACTGGCCGATCATTTCTGGCCGGGACCGCTAACCCTATTGTTACCCAAAAAAAATACGGTACCCGACTTGATTACTGCAGGAAAACCAACCGTAGCTGTTCGGGTTCCCAACCATCCGGTTACACTTTCCTTACTTAGCCAGCTATCTTTCCCGCTTGCCGCACCAAGCGCCAATCCGTTTGGTAGCATTAGTCCAACAACGGCCCAACATGTAGCTGGTTATTTTAAAGATGCATTTCCTTATATACTAGATGGCGGACCTTGTACCAGTGGTATCGAGTCTACTATTATAGGATTCAATACGGATGGTGCGGTTATATATCGCTACGGTTCTCTGGCTATTGAAGATATTATTCCAATCACTGGTCCACTACAAGAATGGATTAAAGATGAGCAAACACCAGATGCGCCCGGTATGTTGCTCAGGCATTATGCACCTAAAACAAAAACCATTCTTACAGAGGATGTAAAACATGCGCTGAAAAACCACCCTTCTGAAAAAATTGGGTTACTGTTATTTTCAGATAATTCAGCCGATTTACATGCTAATGCCAAAGAAATACTTTCTCCTAATAGCTCACTTGAAGAAGCCGCATCAAACCTCTATGCGGCTATGCATAGACTCGATCAACAAGATTTAGACATCATCATCGCCGAACGTTTCCCCGATAAGGGCCTTGGCAGATCAATCAACGATCGCCTCCAAAGAGCCACACACCGGTAGTAATATCCAACAGAAGAACAGAGGAATGTCGAACTTCGAAGTTGGATATTCGAAATTCTTCTGTTCGTCTGTTCTCTGTTTTTTTCGCAGGTCAATCAACGATCGCCTGCAAAGAGCCACACAGGCGTTGTAATATCCAACAGAAGAATATCCAATATCCAACTTCGAAGTTGGATATTGGATATTCGACATTCTTCTGTTCTTCTTTTCTTCTGTTGTCAAAGTTTATTTACTTTCACGGCGTTCATGGAGCATTCACCATTTTTAGTTGTTGAGGGTATTTCAAAGACCCATTCTGGTAACCTTATTTTACATCCGGTTAGTTTTCGGTTAGTTGCCGGAAAAAAACTGGCGATCGTTGGTGAAACGGGGTCAGGTAAGAGTACGCTATTAAAAATTATTGGCGGACATATTGCACCCGACTCGGGTAAAATATTATTTAAGGGAGAAAGGGTTTGGAGTCCGCCGGTAACTCTTTTGCCGGGTCATAACGGTATTGCCTATCTCTCACAGGATTTCGAGCTACGTAATAATTATAAAGTACATGAGTTATTAAGTTATAAAAACCTACTCACTCCCGAATCTGCGGCACAACTGTACCAGGTGTGTAAAGTAAGTCACCTCATGGATCGCAAGAATATTGAGCTATCGGGTGGTGAAAGACAAAGGGTTGCATTGGCTAAATTACTGGTAGGCGTTCCGCAATTATTATTGTTGGATGAACCATTCTCTAACCTCGATCTGCCACAGAAGAAAAATATCAATGCAGTTGTTCATGCCATTAGTGAGCAATTGAAAATAACCTGTATCATGGTATCGCATGATCCAATTGATACACTTAGCTGGGCCGATGAAATAATGATATTAAAAGATGGGGTATTAATGCAACACGATACCCCTCAACAAATTTATTTGCAACCCGCAAATGAATATGTTGCAGGATTATTTGGACCTTATAATCTCATCAAAGGCAACCACCATAATTTTCACCTTAAGTGGGAGTTAGGCAATAAGTCGGTAAGCAGGTTTATCAGACCAGAACAATTACTATTGACTGATACACATGAAAATGCGGTTGATTGTGTGGTAACCCAGGTTTTGTTTTGTGGTGCGTACTGGTCAGTTACGGTAAGCAACGGCGAACAGTCACTGGTTATACATACCGATCAGTCAGGTATTCAAAAAGGTGACCTTGTTTGGGTAGCTTATAAACACTAAAAAACGCCCGCTATTTTTAGCTTTCCCCATAACTCATTATCGAATGAAGACACTGCAAGTTGTGTTTGTCCGGCAGATTCGCCCATTCTAATAACAACGAGTTGCTGAGAAGGTACTACATAAATTTTCTGGTCATTTTTACCAAGAGCAGCGTATAAATCTGCAGGTGCATTAGGCATAAGGTCGCCAGTAAACATAAACTGTACAGTGGGTAACATATAATACCCTTTACCATTGAGCCAGGTAAGGTATCCATAAGAAGGATTCAGACTCTGTGAGCTCATAGTCTGGGTTTTAATATAGTTTGTATCTGCTAATACAGTAATTGCATCCCATTTACCTTTTGCAAGTAGAAGCAATCCAAAACGTGCCATGCTTCTTGCTGTGCTGTAATACACATTATTATAGCCAACCCTCACCCATAACCCATTCATACCAATCCGATCCCTGATCTTTTGCTGGAAATAGGTGTTGAAATTAGTGTTGGTAGCAGATTCAATTACTTTATCAAGCAATGTATATGCTGCATTATGGTAGGCCCATCTTGTACCAGCATCTGCCTTATATTGCAGACAGGGTGGCAATGTACAATCCACATCTCCAACACCATCGTCTAAACCAGATGTCATGGTTAGCTGGTGCTTAACGGTAATAAGGTTTTCTTTTTCAAGGGGGAGGGATGTCCATCCGGTTCCGATATACTGCGAAGTTTTATTATTAATATTCAGTTTACCCTGCTCCTGTGCTATGCCGGTTAAAAAAGCTGTCATGGTTTTACCCGCAGATGCCCAATACCAATTGCTGTCTGCAGTAAAACTGCCAAAATATTTTTCGACAACTATCTTCCCATTTTTTAAGATGATGAATGCTTTGGTGTTTTTTTGTTGCAGGTAACTATACACATCATTCAACCCGCTTTCGTTCCATTTAAGACTAGCGGGTGTTACCGATTGCCATTCTGAACCAGTACCAGGAGGAAAATATAATGAGGATGTTGCGGGAACGGGATCAACAGGTACTGATTTCTTACAAGAATACAATACCACGATACAGGATAATATGAGAAGGTGGTTCTTCATAGTGCACCTTTTTGACCCTAATTACCTTTTTTGGTTTAATCCATCATTCCCTACTCGGGGTTAGAATTCAAGGATCAATCCAAAGGTAGGTGTTACCTGAACATCTGCATTAGACAATATTAATGGAATGGCATTGCTCCCATTGGCCGCAATGGGTTGTCCATTGGTGGTTACGAAGGCCTTATTATCTGCAGTTCGCTGAAATGTATATTGCGGGGCACCACTCACTTTAGCGCCATACCAATTTGTTATATCGAGAAAGAGGTTAAGCGTGGTTTTTTTATAGTTCCACTTTTTATCGATCCTGATATCACTTGCATGGAAAGAGGGCAACCTGTTGGAATTGAATTTTGCATAATCCAGCACGCCTGTACCCAGACTTAAATAATTAAGTTGCGATGCAGCCAGATCGAATGGGGTTAAAGGGGCTGCACCCTGGTATCTAAATTTTAAACCGAGCTCCCAATTTCGTGGAAGTTTATATCCCATGGTTATACTTAATAGCTGGCCATTGTCCCAGGCCGCAGGCAAATAAACATTTGCACTATTGGTAAATGCTGATTTATATAAGGTATAACTAAGTATTCCAAAGAAGCGTTTGGTGAGTTTTTTTTGCATAAACAATTCCATTCCATACGCTTTACCCCTTCCCATTTGATTCACCGCTTCATTACCAATACTTCCAAACTCTGTTCCTTTATTTGCCAGACTTATTCCATCTGTTATGCTTACCGGATATTGGTTATATCGTTTATAAAAACCTTCCAGCGTTAGTCGGAAACTTGTGGATGGCAGGTATTCTATGCCCGCAGTATAATGATTGGCATGAACATAATTTCCTGAATTGCTAACTCCAGCCTGCACAAATGCAAGTTGTGTATAAGATGGTAGTTTATAATATGATCCAACACTCAAATTGAGGTTCCACTTATCGGCCATTGCATAACTAAGTGAAACACGTGGTGATATTTGTTTAAGCGGATTCGATTCACTATTACCCAAACTATTTCCATCCATCCTGATACCGGCACTAATAGCAAGTTTGTCTTGTGCCAATTTTCTTCCTGCCTGCAGGAATAAACCATAGCGTACAAAATCGATATTACTATTGGCATTGATCCTTACTGCAGGCTGAATAATATTGCCATTCTGATCACGTAGTTCTTTGCGATAGAGGTTTTCAAAACGATTTATAAAATCTACGTATTGCAACACAGCACCATAACTAATTTTCCAACCTGCTGTATTGGCGGTTACATCAAACCTTAATTTGTTTTCTGTTTCTCTGCTATCGGTGTAAAGCGTTTGAGTTGCAGGTGATGGATTTTCATTGTCTTCATATTTCTCTACAACATTGTTAAGGGTATTCCTGCTTAATGCCAGGTTCCAGAATCCATTCCGGGTAAGTTTTTTTAAACTCATACCAATGGTGTAGTTCCATTGGTTGATGCTTGGATTACTATTGATAACATATAGTTTTTCTGGTGTAGCTTTTTTTGGTGCCGCAAACCTGAATTCATCAATAGCCCCTAGACCCAGAAAACTCAATGTAGTAGTTGGGTTGATCCTGGTAGTAGTTTTAAATTGAAGATCCCAATAGTTTGGTCTGATGGGTAAATCGATGGCCTGAAACAACAATTGCAAATAGCTTCTTCTGATTGATGCGAGATAAGTAGTTTTCTTGCTGAGCGGTCCATCGGCAGTAAGCGCTAGTTCTGTGGCACTTAATATGATATTTCCCTGGGTGCGTGTATTGTTTCCTGTTTTTTGTTTGAACTGTAATACGCCACTCAGTACATTATCGTAACGAGCATCAAATGCGCTGGAGCTTAGTTTTACTTCTTCAATAAAATTGGCATTGAGTATACCCTGTGGACCACCACCACTTCCTTGTGTACCGAAATGGTTGATGAGTGGAATTTCAATTCCATCCAGGTAATAAACATTTTCATTTGGTGCCCCTCCACGGATAATGATATCATTCCTAAATCCACCACCACCAATACCACCACCTACTCCGGGAAGTGATTGTACCACTTTGCTTACATCGAAATTTCCACCAGGATTTCTTTTTATCTCCTCAATCGTCATTCTCTGCACACTCAATGGTGTTTCGATACTGGCGGCGCGTGCTGTATTTCTTCTGCTGGTAACAGTTACATCTGCGAGCATAGTACTCAATGGTTCCATTTCAACGGTAACCACATTAATATTACCATTGGTTACGAGCAGGTTGGAAAGTAATACGGTTTTATACCCCAAGCAATTGATGGTAAGGTTATAGGTGCCTGGTACAAGTGAAGCAAAACGAAATAGACCGGTACTATCTGAAATTACACTTACCCCTGCTGGACTAAGCTGTGCCGTTGCGGCCACAAGCGGGCGTTGTGAATTTTTATCGGTTATTGTACCTGAAAGTATACCCTGTTGTGCGGTTTGTGCAAAAGCAGAAGTCAACAAACAACAGGTGAAAATTAATAGTTGAGCCAATCGATAAATCATAGATCCGGTTTGATTAGCTATTAACAATAAATAAACCAGCTTGTTCGGTGTATTAGTGTAAAACAACCTGTTGTTCCATATCTTCCAGTGCCACCCCTTTTGTTTCTGGCATCATTTTCCATACATAAAGGAGTTGCAATACCATCATAAAGGCAAAAAAACCGAAAATATAGGTACCGGAAATATTGGCTGCAAAAAATGGAAATACCTGTGCTATCAAAGCCGCAAATACCCAATGCGTCAAACACCCAAACGATGTGCCACTTGCCCTCACTGCATTAGGAAACAGTTCCGATAAAAATACCCAGATAACGGCGCCTTGTCCAACAGCATGCGCTGCAATAAACAGGAACACATAATAAACGATCATAGAACTATTCCCTGTGTAAAATGCGATAGATATAAGAGAGAGAGAAACAATATATCCTATTGAGCCCAGGTACATGAGTGCTTTTCTTCCAAACCTGTCAATCAGGTACCAGCCTGTTAGTGTAAAAATAAAATTCACGGCACCGATGCCTACGCTTGAAAGTAACGCGCCGTTTCTTCCTATACCTGCCATTTCAAATACTTTCGGAGCAAAATAGATAATGGCATTTATACCTGATAGCTGGTTAAAAAAAGCTATCAGGAAAGCGAGTAATAATGGTCTTGCATATTTTTTTGAAAACAGCTTTTCTTTAACGCCACTTACAGATTTGCGGATTGCATCAATCATTTCATCTGTTGCTTCGCCAGTGATAGATAAAATCTTTTTTGCAGCAGCCGCATCATTTTTATACAATACCAACCATCGTGGCGATTCTGGAGTAAACAGCATTAATACAGAAAATAATAATGACGGCACTGCTACTACGCCAAGCATCCATCTCCAGTCTGCTGTGCCTCCTGTTCCCTGTAATAAGTAGTTAGATAAATAGGCAAGTAATATACCGGCCACTACATTTAATTGAAATGAAATAACCATTCTGCCCCGGTATTTGGGTGGGGCTATTTCTGAAATATATACAGGGGCTACAACCGATGAAGCTCCGATACTCAGTCCACTAACGAAACGAAAGAGCATAAACATGTACACATTGGTAGCGAGTGCTGCTCCGATAGAGGTAACCAAAAAAAGTATCCCGATCCAGAACAAGGTTTTTTTGCGGCCGATTTTATTTGCGGGAATATTCCCCATGGCAGCACCAACAACAGTACCATATAAGGCCATGGCAATTGCGGTACCATGCATCCAATTACTCAGGTTCCATAACTGCTGAATGGCTTGTTCAGCTCCTGAAATAACAGCAACATCTAAACCGAATAATAGTCCACCCAAACCCACAGTTATGGACCATAGAGCGAGTTTTTTATGCATAGCAGTTCTTTTTAGACCGAAAGTCTGGGAGTCGGAAAGTCTGAAAGATGGAGCCTTAGAGGTTAATTGCCACTGAGGGCACAGAATATCACTGAAATCAATTTAGTCATAAAGACCTCTTATCTTGCGGACTTGCGGACTCACGGACTTGCGGATTATCTAGCCGGCGTAATAACAATATTCCTATACTCCACCGGACCATGATCACCTTGTAAAAGTATTGGTCCTGGTTCTCCTTCTTTACTATCTATTGCTCCTCCGGTAATACCAGGGATAATCTGGTCTACAATGATGGCTTTACCATTTGCTACTACGGTTACCCTTCTTCCAATAAGGGTAATATCAAAACTTTGCCATTCACCTGCAGGCTTGGCAGCCATTTCATTTGGCGTAAGAAAACCATAGATGCCACCAAAATAAGTGGAAGAGGGTTCTTTACCGGCATTATCTTCAACCTGCACTTCATAACGTCCGCGGAGGTAAACGCCACTATTGCTTCCTGCAGGATAGCGCAGTTCTACGTGTAATTTGAAGTCGTTAAATTTTTCAACAGTCATAAGGTTACTGCCCGATTTAGGACTGGTAAGCACTCCGTTGATATTTTGCCATTGGTTATTGCGTCCCTGGGCTACCCATCCGTCTAAATTGGTTTTGTTGAGCAGGTGAATCGGTTTACCCCAGGTTACCGCAGCAGTTCTTTTAAGCAGTGGCGCACGTTCACCTGTGAATGAATAGGTTCTACCATTGCTGGCATATATAGTTCCTTTAAGTTGATCGTTTTCAAGTGTGGCTTCAAAAACCATTTCCTTATCGGTACGCTCCCATTGTGCCGGAATGGAGAACTGGAATTTTCCATCTTTCAATTTTACCTGAGCAATAGGTCTTGCGCTACCACCGTCGGCAACAAATTGTCCGACAAGCGTTTGAATACCTGAAAGTTTTACTTCAAGCCAGGATGGTGCAATTCGATCGCCCATATTTACGGTAAGATCCCAACGACCTATAATAGCCTGGTCATTTTCAGCCATTGTTTTTTTATAAGAGAAGGCGGTAAGGGTAATCAGAACGATACATAAAAAGGCACCCAGAGAAGTGCGAAGAAGACTTTGTTTCATATGGCGAAGTTTGAGTAATGAAGATAAAGAATCTAAAGATGAAATAAGGATATTAGGAGAAACAAAAACGGCGTAGGTATCTACGCCATTATTTGTTTACAATTTTCGTTTTAGGCAATCGTCTTTTTTACAAAATATAAAACTGCTTCTTTCAAAATTCAGTTTCGCTCTTGGGCGACTGGCCTTGTACCTGCTACCTGGCTAATCCACTAATTTTTGAATTTTGGTTTTTGAATTTTGAATTTCATTTACTGATCACCGGCAATTTAATCACAGATGGATATTGAGTTGAATGATGAATTTTGTTTTCCACTTTTATCCCTGTTGCTTCATCATAATTATTTCCACCTGTATTCATGTTTCTTTCGAAGCGGGGGAAATTGCTGCTACTTACTTCAATGCGAATACGGTGTCCGGCAGCAAAGAAATTACTGGTAACCATTGGTGTCAGGTCTACCTTGTAAACCTTTCCTTTTTCCATGAATACTTCTTTGTCGTACCCTTCACGGTAACGTAAGCGCTGAATGGTTTCATCAAGGTTATAGGCTTTACCATCTGGGTGTACATCAATCAACTTTAAGGTGATATCTGTATCCGGACCGGTAGACGATACATATAATGTTGATTCAATAAAACCGGTTACTTCGATTCCTTCTTTCAATTCTTCTGAAGTATATACGAGGATATCGTCGCGGAGTTCCATCTTCGACTGATCGAATGAACCTCCCTGAACAGCATTTCCAGTGCAGCAAACATTACCTCCATAAGAAGGAACAGGGTTCATGGGGTCGTAATTAAATGCATCAGGTTTATCTTCTTTTGGAGCAGTGCTTCCTAGTACACCATCGCCATTACGTGTATTTGCTTTTCCTGCACTACCTAAATAAAAGTTTTGCATTTGAGCATTGGCAGGAGGAAATGTTTCAGACTGCTGCCACTTATTCGTACCCATGGTATAATACCTTACCCTTGGATTTTTCTCTTTAAAATCGTTTTTCTCGCCTTTCAATAACATGTCGAACCAACCCCAGGTTAGTTCGTCGTAATTAAGTCTGGCATCACCAACACTTCTTTCTCCTACAATGGTATTTTCTGTTGCGCGTTTGTAGGAGCAATGCAATACTGGAGCAATCACCAGGTACTGGTTATCTGCAATGGCTTTGTTTTTTGCAGAATTGCGAACATGATTAAACAATGCAATATTTGGCGCCGATGATACATCGTACCAGGATACAAACCAATAGGCAGGTACATTCAAAGGCATATTATCGTGGTAAAGTCCACCTTTAAACCATTTAGGGTCGTTGGGTTTGCGACGGATCATATCTTCATAAACACCTTCAGAGCCTTTTACATTTTTAATGATATCCTGCACAGGCAGGTGACGAAGTCCAACGGCCCAGTCAACCCTTGGCGCTTCTGTAGCCATATCGTAAAAGCGTTGTAAACGTTGTAAGTCTTTCTGCTGAATATTCTTCGGGAAAGTAGGTTTGAATTTATCGTTCTGTGTGCCATAGAGCCAGGAGGTAAATAACATTTGTTGAGCACCACCACGGTACCAGTTACCCTGTTCCATGAATTTACCTACGCGTCCAACGCCTGCTCCAAAACCCTGGGCTACCATAGCGGCCAGGGCTGGATGGTTTTGTGAAGCAACGGCCATTTGCCATTCAGCGGTAGAAGAACATCCTATAACGCCAATTTTGCCATTGCTCCAGGGCTGTTTCGACATCCAGGTAAATGCATCGTAACCATCGGTAATGGGCGCACCTAATATATCCCATTCACCTTCAGAGAAATAACGACCCCTTTCATTCTGTACCACATAAGCATAACCGCGTGAAACTGCATTATAGGCTTCTTCCATGGTGCGGGTTGTCATTTTACCATCTACCCAGGTATTGAATTGATAGGGTGTCTTGGAAAAAACGATGGGTACTTTCTGGTTTCCTTTTGGGCGATAGATATCGGTGGCCAGTCTTATTCCATCACGCATTGGCATCATCACTTTCTGGTCTATGATGGCAATCTCCTGTAGTTTGAGGAAGATGGCTGCGGTGTCTTGGGCAAATGAGGTGATAACCAGCAATAAGCCGGAGAATAAAATAGATAGTTTTTTCATAAGCGTGCATTGAGTGGTTGGGAATCAACAATATAGAAAAATATATTGACTTTAAGGTTTGTTTGGTGAGGGGATTTTTTGCCGCAGATACATTGGTTGATTTTTGAGTTTATGATCACTGTCTTACGTATTGAGGAAGTAAAGCATTATTAGTTAACTGATTACTACTCTTATACTAGATTAATTGCATGACTATAGCGCATTATTGTCGTTAATGACAAAACAATATTTGGTGTACTGCATATTAATTAGTACACTCTCTCTTTCACCAAATGATGTTTATGATGAATGATTCCAAAGTAGTTAACATCGGTATTGGATTTGTTACAGGTCGTTTGCTGTTTCAAAATGTTTTGAAAACATATATCAATAACTGGGTTGAACATGGATTAATTCTGGATACAAAAGTGCGTATACATGTATTGGTTTGTTACGACTTACGTTATAAAAACACCAATACCAATGATTACAAAAATGTTCCCGCTGAGCTACAGAAAATAGTTGACTCTATTCATTTTTATGGAGTGAATGAAGTAAACGATGAAATAAAAAAATTGGTTGAGACTGATAATACGATTGATGAAAAAGATTGTCACCTGCTTTTTGGGGAAGGTTATGCAAAGAAAAGAAATGTTGTAACCTATTTTGCCATTAAGCTAAAAATGGACAAACTCCTCTTCATTGATGATGATGAATATCCGCTGGCCAGTTATAAAAACAAACAGGAGAATTTGGTATGGATGGGACAAAGCATTCTTAGTACTCATTTAAAATTTAACGACAATGCCGATATCACTCATGGATTGCATTGTGGTTATATTTCTCCGATACCATATATTGAATTTAATGAAACGCTTTCTGAAAACGATTTCAGGTTATTTATAGAAGCACTAAGCAATGATATAATTACATGGGATAAAATGAAACAGGTAACCATTCGGCAGAAAGGAGTTAGTTATGCGGAAGAAGATATTTTAAACAACGCCTATACTTATGAGGTTCAGGAGCAAAATGGAATGAAATTTATTTCAGGTGCCAATCTTTGTTTCAACTTAAAGAACTACAAAAACTTTCCTCCTTTTTATAATCCGCCGGGTGCAAGAGGTGAAGATAGTTTTATGAGTACGGCACTTAGTAAGTTAAAAGTAGTAAAAGTGCCCTGTTACACTTTTCATGATGGTTTTTCCATGTACAACAACTTATTAAATGGCGTGCTTCCGGTAGAACTGAAGCCAGTAGAAAATACTACAAAGGAAGTGCTGATGCGTTTTGTGAATGCTGCAATTGGCTGGGTTAGGTACAAACCACTATTGGTGTATATAACCGATAGAAATCGGTTTGAATCAATCATGGAATCGATGAAATTGAATTTACAGGTTACCATTCCAAAACTATGTACCTATTTCAAAACAGAAGAGTTTCAAAAAATATTAGCTGAATTCGATAAATACCGCAAAAATGTACCTAAGCATTTTATCGATTTTGAACATACTAAAACTACATGGACGAGGTTGTTGAAAAATGCGGTTTAAGAAATGTTGTTGCCACTTAAAAAGTAATTTTGTGCGTTATTAGGACTAATAATATTCTTCATTTCATTAGAAGAAGCTTCATTAAATAGAGGTATTGAGTATAGGGGTATTGATTGTTTATAGTGTGGATATATATAAGTATACGGTGTGTGTTTATTAAACCAATTGTTCCTGTTTCAAAGTTTAATTAAACCCCTTCGCAATGCCTCCATTGCCAATCCTACCCTACTTTGTACCTGTAGCTTTCCGAATAAAGATTCACGATAGCCGTCGATGGTTCTTTCGCTTAGCTTCATTAAATGCGCTATTTGTTTATAGGTCATGTCTGTACAGGCGTATTGTAAAAAGATTAGTTCCTTTTCAGTTATTTTCTGTGTAGTATCTTGTTGTTCTGCTAATAATATTCGACGAAAACTAATATTAGCAGCATCGGCATTATAGTATCCTTTAGTATGTATTTCATTGAGTGCTTTTTCCAGTTCATCGGGGTGGGTATCTTTTAGCAGGTATGCACAACAACCAGAACGAAGCATATTGATGATGGTATTATCCTCATTATTCATTGAGAGGGCCACTAGTTTTATAGTTGGGTAAAGTGCCGCAATCTGTTTTGTTGCAGCCGGACCATCCATGATGGGCATATTTACATCTATTAAGATAATATCTGGCTTTGGCGATATACCGGGCAGTTTATCGCATAGTTCTTTTCCGTTCATCGCTTCCGTAACCACTTTATAGTTTCCAAAGCTGTGTAACATCAGCGTTAGCGATTTCAGAAACAATTGATGGTCATCTGCCAGTGCTATATGAATCATATCCGGATGTTTAGGCATGCTCTGAGAATAATGGTATAGAAATATAAACAGTAAGTCCTGTGCCAATATCGACAGGGGTCATTTGCATATTACCGCCGAGTATCTCGCATCGTTTGCGCATGTTGAGAATACCCATACCTGCTAAGGCTGTTTGTTCAGGGTGGTAGCCGATTCCATTGTCAGAAATACTTATATGCAATGTCTGATCCTTTTCACTGATTTTTATTACTACGGTATTTGCTTGACTATGTTTAATGACATTTTGTAGTGCTTCCTGGATAATGCGAAACAGGATCAGTTGCTTATCTGAAATAAGGTCAACCCTTTCTAAATCTGTTTCCAATAATGCACTGATGGTTCCGGAAATATTGATTCTTTTTATTTCCAGTGAAATATTTTCCAGTAACCGAAACTGTTGCAACCATTCTTTGTCTAAGCTTTTTGAGAGATTTCTGATTTCACCGATAGCATTGCCGAGTATTTCGTTAGCCGTATTAAGAACAGGGGGCGGGTTCTCGATTTCTCTTTGTGCCACGCCAATAAGAAGTTTGGTACTATTCAAAAGTTGGCCAACATTATCGTGTAACTCTCTGCTGAGTGCAGAATAAGTATGTTCCTGTACCTCAAATTGAGATTGCAGCAATTGTTCATCAAACAGCCGTTGCATTTCTTTTTTTTCAGCAGCGTGCTTTCGTTTTCTTTCGTTGTATAATAGTATATAGGCGAACAGAAAACTGCCCGCCATAAAAAAAAGCAGCACTAGCAATAGTATACTCTTGATCATGTTATCTGCTTCTGTCGTATTTTAAATGCGTAAATCCAAAAACCATAAAATAGGAGGTTTACAACACTCATTACATAGAATCTAAGCGGAATACCTTTTTGGATATGTATACGCATTAATTCGTGAAAAAAATAAGTTATAGAAAAGCTTATAAAGTGGTAAAAAAAAAGCCCTGTTACAATCCAAAAAGGGGCAAATCTTATTACTTCTACATGATTTGTTTGTTTTAAAAAATAATAATAAAAGAGAAAACATCCAATCAGAAGAGATAGTGTTGCAAACAAATCTGTGGTAACCAGGTAAGTATTTAATGAAACATTACAAAATTCAAAAATGAAAAGGCAAAAGAACAAAACTAAAACTGTTGCATAATACCTCTTAAGTATTCTATATTGCTTTGAAAAAAAGAATAATAACCAGCTGTGAAAAAGCGTTTCGATAGGTAAGTATATTTTGTAAAAGAAGTGATTCTTTCTTATCTCATTTCCGATAAGTATTGGTCCCAAGCCATATACATAGGCTGAAAATTCCAGGACAAAAACAAATAACAAAAACCACCTAAACCATTTCCACGGATTCTCCTTTTCATTTGCCAGATATTTAAAAGCTGCAATAGCAGCAATCAACTCAATTATTACACTAATGGGTACGTATGATAGCATCCCTCAATTTATGAACTTTACTGCAACCCCCTACCTTTATCAAAGGTTAGTAATCACTAATATTTTTTTGGAGGTGGATTTGCTTTTCACTAGCTATCCTGATTTAACAATTATTATTTCAGTAAAAGAACGAAGAATAAAATACCTGGGAAACGGGAAAATTCCCGTTACAAAAATGGGAAAACCCCCTTTCCAGAATTATCCATTTTTATTCCTTTGCAATAGTATTTACAAACCACTCAAGGGTCATTTTATGGAAACATACTTACGTGTTCATAATTATTTAAACTAAAGTAGACTTTCTGTAAAGTGAGGTTGGTTAACTGCAATAATTCTTGTGATATAAAAAATGACAAACCAGTTAGTGTGAATTAATCATACAGGAAAAACAATCCCTTTTGAAAGCGTTTGGAAGTTGATATACAAGTATTATCGGGGGGTAATATCTGTTTTTATCAACTTCCAAACGCTTTGGTAACATCATCTTTTACAAAAGATGATGTTTTTATGTTTACCCTTTCCGTTTGAATTATTGTTGAATATCAGATCGTATCTCCCATATAATAAGTGAGCGAAATATCTCAGAGAGATATAGGTCTCATTACAATTACTTTTCATTTTAGGGCCGCTGTAGGTACACCAGGAGGCAAAGGCTAACGGATAATTACCATACTGAAAAAAAGGGGGCATTTCTGAGCGTGGTTTCTCCAAGTATTTTTGGTCGCCCAACCAAAAAAATCAACATTTTTAGCGTGCTCTTCTATATTCCCCTTTTCTAAAGCTTGAGCAATCGCTAAAGATTAGGCGACACGCGATCGGGGAGAATGCAATAAAAAACCCCAACATTTCTGTTGAGGTCTTTAAGTTCGGTCCACCTTCGCTAAAGCTACGGTGGACAAGTGGTGTGGGCCGGGATCGAACCGGCGACACAAGGATTTTCAGTCCTTTGCTCTACCGACTGAGCTACCGCACCTTCGCTGAAGCTTCGGTGCGCGAACGCACTGAATACTTCGTATTAAAAGCTTTTCAAGCTTTTTCGGGCTTGCCCGCTGTAGCTTTAGCGTAAGCGGGGGGCAAAAATAGGGGGTTTTCACATATAATCCACATTGAAAGCAAGATTTTTGTAGGATTTAAGGTGAAAAATCACCTTTAACCCTGTCAGAGTCCCTTTATGATCTTTCCCGTTCCATTACATTCACTACAGCTCACTTTACCAGTATGTTTCAATTCAGTGCCATAACTATAGTTATAATATGTCTCTTCTTTATAGCCCTGGGGCGTATTTACAATACGCGACATCATTGGACTTACCGCCGTTATAACTTTTTCGTTGTTGTATTGCTGAATAACCCCTGTTCCTATACATTTTTTGCAGTTTTCAAAGAACTGACTACTGCTTTCGTTCAGTTTCTCAAAATCCATCCCCGTTTTTAATATACTTCCATCATGTAATCGTACATAATCCCTTAATGATTGAAAGGTATTAGGATGCCAGGGGTTTTCTATTACTGCCAGTTTTTTACCATTTACCCGCACAACATCACCAACCCTAAGTGCATTTACGGTATATGTGGCCGTTCCGCTTGTAAATACCCCTTTCACAAAATTGCCTTTCAATACCTTTCCATCCAGATATGTAACCGTTCCTGAACCATTTAATTGCCCATTTTCAAAAAAACCCTCCTGCACTTTCTTTTGACTACCCGGGTCTTTTATAATACCATATCCATTTGGTATAAAAGCAGCATTTACTTCTCCTGTATAGTAGGCGCTGTACATATTAATATGAGCTCTGGTTGTTACGCCATTGGTAAACTGTGCTAAAGCGTAACCATAATCTATATAAGGACCCTTTCCTTCTTTTAAATCAAAATTCAATGCAGCCAAACCATGCAGCTTTCCATTTTTAAACTGTCCAAATTTTACCCATAAATAATCATCACTCATCCATTCCCCAAATCCTTCGGGTACACCATTTACAGCTTCACCATTGTATACACCTCCATCAAATTTTAATTGCTGCACCTGTTTTCTATTTGGATCATATACCGATTCTGCAAATGGTAAAACCGATGGACTATTTGTATTCAGGTTATCACCAAATGGCACAAGCTTAGTGCCCTCTTTTTTGATTTCTAGCCTTAGACCTACCCTCGGGCAATTATTAGCTGGCCAACCCTGGTTAGGTATAATACCTGCAGCACAAAAAAAGCCTCTATAAACCAGATCCTGGTTAGGAAGGGTAACTGTGCCAAAAACAACGTATGACTGGCTATAAAAAGCATCCCAGATTCTGTTATAGCTATCGATATACATACCCCTTCGAAGTTCTCCTCCTATAAAATAACCAGCACTGGCCTCGTACTGGTCATTGTTCAATGATGCAAGAACTTCCTGATTCATACGTCCTGAATCATACGGCAAAGCCTGGTATTGTTTGAACGCTTCCTGATTAAAAAAACGCATCACTTTTCCAAAACCATTTAACCTTCCATTGCTGAAATTTCCCTCTACTATATAATAATCAGCGGCATTCTTCCAATCATTCCAAACTTTCTGTTTGTATTTTAATTCTACTGTCTGAGTACCCTTTCCATTTTCACAATCGCCTGTTACACACTTAAAAGTCTGTGAACTGAAACGATAAGACGATGTAGACTCTTTTTTTAATGGATAGGGTTGATTAAGTGTCTGCGCCGACAGAAATATTGAACTCACCATCAGGGTTATACAAATCGATACCTGTTTGTAGCACATGTGTATGGGGTTTGTATAAATATACTATTTCCGATTTACAAAAGAAAGGCACGGATAGTAGTATCCGTGCCTTTAACTCATCTATACTTTACTATTATTTATTTAATTATCTGTAGCAACAACCTGTCCTAATACAGCATCCCACAACATTTTACGCTTCCTTAAACTCGCCACTGCCGCCTCGGTGGCCTGCTCCCATTTCAACGCATCATCACCACACAATTCAACCACCATTTCCATAGCCAGGTGACTGTGGTGATCGCCATCAACTTCTATATGTCGCTCCAGGTAGTATTTAAATACCGATAACTGCTCTGGGTAATGAATCGATAAATCTTTTACCAGACCCATAAACATATCAGGTATCAAATCCTCTCTTCCAAAAGTAAATACAGCAGCCTGCACATGCACCGGAGCTTTTTCAATGATATGAAAGGTGTATCCTACAAACTCTCTGATGGCAACCGGTAACTGTAAACTTTCCATTGCCTGCAGAACTGTTGACCCATTTTGCAGGTAAAGCAATAATTGCCTGATAGCCGTTGTATCAGCTCCCATTTTCTCCATGGCAGCGAGGTAGAGTTCAAAGTGACTGGTTCTGTTGCCCGATTCATCTACATCACTTTCTTCGCCTAATACAATTTCATTAATCAGGTATCTTGTGTTGGCCGAACCAATAGGTACCCATGGTGTAGTTGTACAGGTTAATTTTTGCTGCAATGATTTCAACAAACTCATAAAATCCCATACCGCAAATACATGGTAGCCGGTAAACAATTGCAATTGTTGAATATCTTCTAACCGATGGTATAATGCATGTTCAACAAGCGAGGGCCGCACTTCTTCCAGCCGCTCTTTTAGCCTGGTAATATTTTCGTTTTGCATATAATATATACGTTTGGGGAGAGAAAAAGTTTGGGCTTCATGCTCCAAGCCAGTACTGTCCGTGGAAAATTAGCTTCAAGCTACAAGCCGCAAGCTGCAAGCCTTGATTGGTGCTTGTTTTAGGCTTTCTGCTATTAATGGAATAGTTGATTCCCGCTAATGCACTATCCGCTATTAATAGAACGCAGATTATCATGATTATCAAGATTTATCATGATAGATCTTGATAATCATGAAAATCCGTGTTCCTTCATACGCATAACTTGTAGCTTGAAGCTCCTTCCCCTAAAATTCACAATTCTTTGGTGTGCGTGCGAAGGCGATTACGTCGCGGATATTCGTCATGCCGGTAACAAATTGTACCATACGCTCAAAGCCTAGTCCGAAACCAGCGTGTGGTACTGTTCCGAAACGACGCGTATCGAGGTACCAGCTCATTTCTTCCAGTGGTATATGCATGGCTTTCATACGTGCTTCCAGCTTTTCAAGACGCTCTTCTCTTTGCGATCCACCAACAATTTCGCCGATACCTGGTGCCAGAATATCCATCGCTGCTACCGTTTCTTTCCCTGGCTCGCATCCATCATTCAAACGCATGTAAAATGCTTTAATGGCAGCAGGATATCCTGTTACGATTACTGGTTTTTTGAAATGCTTTTCTACCAGGTATCGCTCATGTTCACTTTGCATATCAATACCCCAGGCAACATCAAACTTAAATTTCTTTTTCTTGTACGCTGGAGAATCAAGTAATATTTGAATCGCTTCTGTATAGGTAATACGTTCGAATTTATTGTCTACCACAAACTTCAGTTTTTCAAGTAAACCGAATTCCTGTCTGTCGTTCTGTGGTTTTTGTTTTTCTTCTTCTGCAAGTCGCTGATCAAGGAAGGCAAGATCTTCCGCATTATGTTCCATCACATAACGGATAAGATATTGAATAAACTCTTCTGCAAGGTTCATGTTGTCTTCAATATCATGAAATGCCATTTCGGGTTCAATCATCCAAAACTCTGCAAGGTGTCTTGTAGTATTTGAATTTTCTGCACGGAAGGTTGGACCAAAAGTGTAGATCTCACTAAATGCCATTGCTCCCAACTCTCCTTCGAGTTGTCCACTAACGGTAAGGTTGGTGCTTTTGCCAAAGAAATCTTCTGAAAAATCAATGCTTCCATCTTCATTTCGAGGGGGGTTATCAAAAGGCAAGGTGGTTACCCTAAACATTTCTCCTGCTCCTTCCGCATCACTTGAGGTAATGATTGGTGTATGCAGGTAAACAAATCCTTTTTCATTGAAAAACTTGTGTACAGCAAATGCCAATGCATGTCTGATGCGAAACACTGCCCCAAATGTATTGGTGCGGAAACGCAGGTGGGCGATCTCCCTTAAAAATTCCAGGCTATGTTTTTTAGGCTGTAAGGGATATTTTTCTGCATCACTATCACCCAATATCTCAATAGTATTTGCTTTCAGCTCAACTGTTTGTCCTTTCCCCAATGATGGTACTACGGTTCCCATTACTTTCAGTGAAGCTCCGGTAGTAATGCGTTTTAAAGTGGCCTCGTCTAATAAACCCAATTCAGCTACTACCTGTAAATTATTATTGGTACTTCCATCGTTCAATGCTATAAACTGGTTGTTACGAAAAGTACGTACCCAACCCATCACGATAATCTCTTGTCCGGTTTGACCGCTCTTCAGCAGGTCTTTAATCCTTGTTCTGTTGTTAAACATTGCTTGCTGTTGCTTGATTTGC
>CAZTCS010000071.1:0-20175 GCA_964611995.1 uncultured Sediminibacterium sp.
AAAACAATGTGCAGGTTAAAAATGCCTTGTTGAATATTCAGGTACAACAGCAAACCAATCGAGACATTACTTCGGCGGCACTGCCTACCGTAAGTGGTACCTTATCTGGTAATGATTACTTACAACTACCAGTATCCTTACTACCTGGTGAATTCTTTGGTAGCGCACCCGGTACTTTTATTCCGGTTCGGTTTGGGGTTAAATATAATGCCTCCGCTACTTTACAACTCCAGCAGTTGTTATTTGATGGCCAGGTATTTATCGGACTTCAGGCAAGAAAAACTTCTATCGAATTCCAGTCGAAGAACAAAGAAGTAACCGAAGAAATGATCAAGACCAATATTTACAAAATCTATTACCAACTGGTTGTTAGTAAGACCCAGATTGATTTACTCGATGCTAATATCAGCAGATTGAGTAAACTGGAACACGACACTAAAGAGCTTTACAAAAACGGTTTTGCAGAAAAATTGGATCTGGATAAAATAGCTGTTCAGGTGGCTAATCTTGAAACAGAGAAATTGAAAGCGCTAAACAGTATTGACCTTGGATACATGGGGTTAAAAACCTTACTGGGAATGCCCGTTACTGATAGCCTGGTTTTAGTTGATAAACTGACCGAAGACCAGATCAGCCGTGATTTTACATTGGATACAGCTTATAATTACACAGACAGAAAGGATTTTCAATACCTGACGCTGGGTAAAAAATTAAATGAATTCAATATCAAACGCTACCAGTTAAGTTATTTACCTAGCGTTTCTTTATCAGGTTCTTATACCAAAAACGCACAACGCAATAAGTTTGACTTTTTTGGTAAAGGTGATTGGTTTACCACATCATTCATTGGATTGAATATCTCCATTCCCATTTTTGATGGATTTGGAAAAGATGCACGGATCAAAAAAGCCCGTTTTGAATTGAAGCAAACCGAAAACCAGCTCGACAACCTGAAATTAACTATTGATAACGAAGTTGCTCAATCACGTGTGAATTTCAGAACTGCTATTGCTACCATGAATTATCAAAAGAAAAACATGCAACTGGCAGAAAGCGTTTACAATCAAACAAAGAAAAAATATGAAGTTGGTACTGGATCTAATACAGAGATCACGGCCGCACAAACCGACCTCGTAACAGCACAAACAAATTATATCAGTGCCCTGTACAGTGCAATTATTGCCAGGGTAGATTACTTAAAAGCAATTGGAAAATTATAATGACCAATAAACCTAACTATATGCAAAAAATATTCTCTATTGCAGTATTGGCTGCTACTGTTATGCTTGCTTCCTGTGGTGCAAGTACTTCGGAAGGTTCCGAAGCAGCAAAAGAACAGAAAGCAAAGCTTGCTGAATTAAAAAAGCAAAAAGAAAAAATTGAAGGAGAAATCAGTGAGCTGGAAGCATTGATTGTAAAACTTGATCCTTCTTCTGCTAAAGCGGAAAATGCAAAATTGGTTGCATTTGCTGCTATTGCTCCTGAATCTTTTACCCACTATATAGATTTACAGGGTAAAATCGAATCGGAAAATATCTCTTTCGTAACCCCCCGTGGTGGTGGCGGTCAAGTAAAAGCACTTTTTATTAAGCGTGGCGATGAAGTTAAAAAAGGCCAGCTCATTTTAAAACTTGATGATGCTTTACCTCGCCAAAGTTTATTGGCAGCTGAAAAAGGACTCGAAACCTTGAAAACCCAATTATCATTTGCAAAAACATTGTACCAGAAACAAAAGAATCTCTGGGATCAGAATATTGGTACTGAGGTACAATTGATTACAGCAAAAAATAATGTTGAAACCCTCGAGAACCAATTGAAAAGCGCTGAGGAACAAGTTAAAATATCAAGAGAACAATTACAATTCACTTCAGTTTTCAGTGATGTAAGTGGTGTGGCTGAAGATGTAAATATTCGTGTAGGTGAACTTTTTGTTGGTTCTGGTCAGATTAAAATTGTGAATACCAGCAACCTTAAAGTAACCACAGAAGTGCCAGAGAATTACCTTGACAGGGTTGGAAAAGGAACCAAACTCCGTATTACTTTACCTGATATTCAAAAAACAGTGGAATCAAGCGTGGGTGTTTCTGGTAAAATTATTAACCCCATCAGCCGCAGTTTCTTCATAGAAGCGAAAGTGCCTAATAACAAAGACTTCAGACCAAATCAAATTGCAATGGTTCAAATTCAGGATTATTCTGTTAACAATGCGATAGTAGTACCCCTGAATACTTTGCAAAACGATGAGAAAGGTAAGTATGTAATGGTTGCATCGAATGAAAAAGGTAAAATGGTTGCCAGAAAGAAAATGGTAATACCGGGTGAATTTTATGGTGATAAACTTGAAATAAAATCTGGATTGCAATCCGGAGACCTGGTAATCATCGATGGCTATCAGAGTTTATACGATGGTCAGGTTATAGTCAGCAGCACCAAGTAACCAACTTACTTCTTATTGAAAGATTGAAGATCATTTAAACTAATTGTATGAGTGCATTAGAAAATATTAAAGGTAAGTTCAAGGAGTTTGGGCCTACTACCTGGAGTATCAAAAATAAAACATCCATCTACCTGATGATGTTGTTTGTGAGCCTTGCAGGTATATTCCAATTCGTAACCTTACCAAAAGAACAATTTCCGGATATTGTTATCCCTACTATTTATGTTCAAACCATACATGTAGGTAACTCTCCGAAAGACATAGAAAACCTGGTTACCAGACCAATCGAAAAACAGATTAAAGGTATCACAGGTGCGAAAATTAAAAAGTTTACGAGTACATCTCAGCAAGACTTTTCTGCCATCATGGTAGAATTCGACACTGATGTAAAAACAGATATTGCTTTACAGAAAGTAAAAGATGCGGTTGATAAAGCCAAACAAGATCTGCCTACAGACCTTACACAGGAGCCAACCGTACTTGAAGTAAGCTTTAGTGAGCAGCCGATCATGTATGTAAACCTTAGCGGTGATTATGATCTGCCAAGGTTGAAAAAATATGCGGATGACCTGAAAGATAAACTGGAAGATCTTCCACAAATTAATCGGGTTGACCTCGTTGGTGCACCAGAAAGAGAATTTCAGGTAAATGTCGACAACTACCGTATGCAAAGCGCCGGTATAACTTTCGACGACATCAATGCCGCCATACAACGCGAAAACGTTGATATTTCTGGTGGTTTATTGGAAGTAGGAAATATGAAGCGTAACCTTCAATTGAAAGGTCAGCTGAAAACTGCTTTTGATATTCAACAGATCATCGTCAGAAACACAAATGGCGCACCTATTTATCTGAAAGATATTGCACATATCATTGATACTATTAAAGAGAAAGAAAGTTATGCACGATTAGATGGTAAAAATGTGGTAACACTTAATATCATCAAAAGAAGTGGTGAGAACCTGATTGAAACAAGTGATGGAGTTAAGAAAATAGTAGAAGAAGGTAAGAGTGTGCTTTATCCCACAGATATGAAAGTGGTGATTACAGGTGATCAGAGTATACAAACACGTACTTCATTCAACGACCTTGTTAACTCAATCATCATTGGCTTTGTGCTGGTACTGATTGTATTGATGTTCTTTATGGGTGTTGTGAATGCCTTCTTCGTGGCACTTTCTGTACCACTGAGTATGTTTGTGGCGTTTGTATTTCTTCCTGGGGCCGATCTGATTGTAGGTACACATGTAACCTTGAACTTCATCGTACTCTTTGCCCTTTTATTCGGGCTAGGTATTATCGTGGATGATGCCATTGTGGTTATTGAAAATACACACAGGATATTTATTGAAGGAAAAGGTAAGCTTACCACAGCATTCTCTGCAAGGGTAGCTGCAGGCGAGGTTTTTATTCCTGTATTAGCAGGTACACTTACTACACTGGCACCGTTTTTCCCGCTACTGTTTTGGCCTGGTATCATTGGTAAATTCATGGTTTACCTGCCTACCATGCTCATCTTTACATTAGCTGCATCACTGGTGGTGGCATTTATCATGAACCCCATATTCGCTGTGGACTTCATGAACCATCCTGAAAGCGATGTTAAAGAAGCCAAGAGTGCAATTTTCAGAAAGAAAGGTTTTTGGATTGCCATTATTTTAGGTATTCTACTAGACGTTGCAGGCGCTACTTTCTGGGGTA
Source organism: uncultured Sediminibacterium sp. (assembly GCA_964611995.1). Classification (GTDB taxonomy): domain Bacteria; phylum Bacteroidota; class Bacteroidia; order Chitinophagales; family Chitinophagaceae; genus Sediminibacterium. The sequence goes on from CAZTCS010000071.1 coordinate 4,139, forward strand.
ATCTTTTATTATTCTTCATGATACTGGTGGTATTAAACCGTTATGTACTGGATGATGCTATTCATAATTTCCAGAACAAGGCTTTACCATGGATTATGAGTCATTATGAAAGCCTTCTGCGCTGGGCATTGAACGGCTGGAGACCTGTACATCTATTGTTAGGTACCATTGCTTTATTCTTTATTTCAATGTTCATGTTTGTGGGCTCTATTGGCAGTGGTCGTATCCCTGTTACTTTCTTCCCGAAAGGTGATCCTAACCAGATTTTTGTGTACCTCAAATTACCGGTAGGTACGGATGTTGAATACACAGATTCTATTACTAAAATTTTAGAGGGTCGTGTAAATAAAGTACTTGGTACAGAAAACGGGAAACATAATCCGATCGTTGAAAGTATCATCAGTAACGTAGCTGTTGGCGCAGGTGATCCTACGGCCGGTGACAGAAGCACCAGAAGTGAGTTGGGAAGAATTCAGGTATCCTTTGTAGAATTTGAAAAAAGACATGGTGTTTCTACAAGGCCATTCCTTGATCAGATTCGTGCACAGATGAAAGGAATTCCTGGTGCAGAAATTAGTGTTGATCAGGAAAATGGCGGACCTCCCACTGATCCTCCAATCAATATTGAAATTGCCAGTGAAGATTTTGATGCCCTTATCAAAGGTGCCAGCTTAATGAAAAACTACCTTGATTCTATTCAGGTACCCGGAGTTGAGGAATTGAAGATGGATATTGATTTGAAAAATCCGGAGATCACTTTAATAGTTGACAGACAGCGTGCTTTAATTGAAGGCGTTTCTACCGCACAGATTGGTATGGAAATACGTACGGCTTTATTTGGTAGGGAAGTTTCAAAAATAAAAGAAGGAAAAGAAGAATATAAAATTCAATTACGCAACAATGAAATGCAACGTAAAAGTTTAACCGATCTGTTAAACATGCGTATTTCATTCCGCGATATGGCTGCAGGTGGTGCGGTTAAGCATATCCCAATCAGTGCATTGGTAAAAGTAGAGCCTACCAGTACATTAGGAAGTGTAAAAAGAAAGAACCAGAAACGACTCATCACCCTGCGTTCAAATGTTTTGACAACAGAGGGCTATAATGCAACTGCCGTAAACCAGGAGCTTGCAAAACACATCACTGCTTTTAAAGGTTTACCAGATGGTGTAACCATTAAGCAAACAGGTGAGGGTGAGCAACAGGCTGAAACAGGCGCATTCCTTTTCAAAGCACTACTTATTGCATTGGCTTCTATCCTGTTGATCCTTGTACTACAATTCAACAGTGTAAGTAAACCTGTCATCATCTTAACGGAAATTATATTCAGTGTGATCGGTGTGTTTATCGGGTTTACCATCACTGGAATGGAAGTATCGGTATTGATGACAGGATTGGGAATTGTTGGTCTGGCAGGTATCGTAGTTAAAAATGGTATCCTGGTAATTGAATTTGCAGATGAGCTGAGAGCAAGGGGTATGAAAACCAGGGAAGCTGTTATTGAAGCAGGTAAAACACGTATCATTCCGGTATTGTTAACCGCTCTCGCTGCTATTCTTGCCTTTATCCCGATTGCAGTTGGTTTCAATATCAACTTTGTTACACTGTTCTCAGAATTGAATCCAAGAATTTTCTTTGGTGGTGATAACGTTGTATTCTGGAAGCCATTAAGCTGGACCATCATCTTTGGTCTTGCATTCGCTTTCTTTATGACATTGATTATTGTACCGGCTATGTACCTTATTGCAGAACGTCTACGCAGACCAATGCGCAGAATGTTTGGAGGTAAGTGGATCAGCTTTATGGGTATTCCACCATTGACAATTATCTTCTTGTTCCTGATGGTTGCAACACTGATCAGAAACAGGATTGCTAGAAAGAAACGTGAGAAAAGATTGAAAAATGTAGCAACCGTTAACCAGGCTTTTACAGGTAGCTGGTTCTAAAGAGTCTTTACAGTTGGTTTTGGTAATAATCCACGCCGCCCCTGTTCTCAGGGGTGGCTTTTTTTTGCGGGAAATACTTATCATTTTCTGTGTACCTCTGTGCTCTCAGTGGCAATAAATGACAATAAACATGCATAAATATAACCCCACAAATTACCCACTTCAAACAGAGACTGGTTTAATAATATCACTCTGCATCGAAGTGCATCGCATTCTAGGAAAAGGATTTCTCGAAATAGTTTATAAAGATGCTATTGAATATGAACTTAGAAAAAGAGATATTACATACACCCGAGAAAAACAATACGTAATTGAATATAAAAATGTAATCTTACCCCATAAGTTCTTTGCAGACTTTGTAGTATGTAATCAAATTATATTAGAGGTTAAGGCTCAAACCGGGATAGCAGATGAACAATACAAACAAACGATTAATTACCTTAAAGTTTCTGGTTGTAAAGTTGGATTGATTGTTAATTTTGGAGAAGACAAACTTGGGATTAAAAGAGTGGTATTGTAGGATGGATTGCCACTGAATACACAGAAACACACAGAAATAATGTAATATTTTTGAAAGATTCACTACTAACTTTAAAATACTCAGTATATGAAACAAAACCATGAAATAGACTATAAAATTTACGGGGAGGAAATGCAATATGTGGAAGTAGAGCTTGATCCGAATGAGACGGCTATTGCTGAACCTGGCGCATTTATGATGATGGAGGATGGAATCCAGATGGAAACCCTGTTTGGTGATGGCAGCAAACAACAAGGTGGCTTACTCGGCAAACTACTCAATGCCGGAAAAAGGGTTCTTGTTGGTGAAAACCTTTTTATGACCGCATTTACCAATGTCACCGGGGGAATTAAAACCGTAAGTTTTGCTTCCCCTTATCCAGGTAAAATCATTCCGGTTGATCTGTCAAGGTTTCAAAACAAAATAATTTGCCAAAAAGATGCTTTTCTCTGTGCAGCCAAAGGTGTGAGTGTAGGATTAGAATTTCAGCGTAAGCTGGGAACGGGATTGTTTGGCGGTGAAGGTTTTATCATGGAGAAACTGGAAGGTGATGGAATGTGTTTCTTACACGCCTGCGGACATGTTGTTCAAAAACAGTTACAACCAGGTGAAATGTTGAAAGTAGATACTGGCTGTATTGTTGGATTTACGTCAGGAATCGACTACGATATCCAATTCGTGGGAGGCATCAAAAATACCATATTTGGTGGTGAAGGGTTGTTCTTCGCTACCCTCCGAGGGCCAGGCATAGTTTGGATCCAAACCCTACCGATCAGTCGCCTTGCCGGTCGTATCCTCGCCTACGGCACTTATAGTAGAAAAGAAGAAGGAAGCATTTTAGGAGGTATTGGTAATATTTTGGATGGAGATGGATGGAGGTGAGGAATAGACCATAGTCCATGGACCATGGTCTATGGTCTATGGACCAAGAACTATACTCCCGGCTTAACGCCAACACCTCGGAAGCATTCCTCCTTATCTTAGCGAATAATGAAAGTTAACAGCGAAGCATCTTTAAAAGATTTCTTTGATAGAAAGGTTGCACAATACAATCAGCCGTCCTTTATCAAAGATGATCCTATTGTTGTTCCTCATTATTTTTCAAAAAAACAAGACATTGAAATTGCAGGTTTTTTTGCTTCCATTTTTGCCTGGGGTAACCGCACTACCATTATTCAAAAATCATTTGAGTTGATGCAATTAATGGGAAATGAGCCTTATCATTTCTGTATGCATCATAGTGAGAAAGACCTCAAACAATTACTCCAATTTAAACACCGCACTTTTAACACAACCGATCTGTTGTATTTTATTGCCTTCCTGAAATTCCATTACGAGAAATATCATTCGCTTGAAGATGCTTTTATAACTACCAAAGGAGATTCGATGGAAATCAGGCTAACAGTATTTCATCATTATTTCTTTTCGTTGCCCGATGCGCCAAACAGAACAAGAAAACATATTGCCACACCTTATAAAGGTTCTTCCTGTAAAAGACTAAATATGTTTTTACGCTGGATGGTTAGAAAAGATGAAAATGGGGTTGATTTTGGAATCTGGCAGAAAATAAAACCTGCTGAACTTATTTGTCCAATTGACTTACATGTAGCAAGGGTTGCAAAACGTTTTCAATTGTTAGACCGAAAGCAGATGGACTGGCAGGCGGCCATGGAATTAACAAACTATCTCCGGGAATTAGATCCAAATGATCCGGTAAAATATGATTTTGCCCTTTTTGGTTTAGGCGTTATAGAGAAATATTAAATAAACCCCTGCTCCGAAATTTGATTCAGTGCAGGGGTCGTTGCATCAAAAGAAGAATAAACTTTGTCTACCACCTACTTTATTTCCTCCACCTTTTCCTGCCGCACCGAAACTTCTGATATTATAAGTAAACGTAAGCATAAAATAACGCTGGAGAATATTCACCTGCTTGTCGGTGATAAAATTCTCGGATGAGTAACGATAAACTGATCTATTTTGATTGAGTAAATCAGATACTGAGAACTTCAATTGGCCATTATCATCCTTCAGGAAAAGATAGGTTAGTCCGGCATTCAGTAATGATATCGTTTTTTGAACACCCGGTGCTACCTGAGAATTGTAACGATGATCAAGTGTCAGTTCCCATACAAATTTCTTAGGCAATCGGATTACCATATCAGAACTGAGGCCCTGCCGTTCAACTTTCAAATTTTTAAACTCGCTGCTTTCATAGTAAGAGTTGTTATAATTCCTGCTATAGCTGATATTCCATTCAAATTTATCATTCAAATTTATACCTGTACGGATGAAAGGATTGAAATCAACCGTTTTAACGTAACTCTTTTTTGAATTGATGATCAGGAAATTCCTGGTATAGTTCACATTGTATCCAGTGCCATAATTGAATGAAAATTTTTGATTAACTTTTTGTTGTTTGTTGAAATACAAATTGGTATAGAAATTATGGATACCATCTGCGTTTAAAGGAGTAGTTGTCTGCACACCATTTGGCGCAATATCTCTGCTTCTGACTACACCGTTATTGCCTATATAACCACCTAAATAAGCACTGATAAACATCTGTTTTTGGGTAACATTCTTAAAGAAGTTCAGGTTAAAGCCATGAGATATACCGGGTTTAAGGTTTGGATTACCTTTTACGATATAAAGGGGGTTACTATTATCCGCTACTGGCTGTATATCACTAATACCCGGAGGATTTACATTCGCATTATAACTGAGGTTGAATTCTTTCCAGCTAATATTTGCTCCTGGTAAAATATAATTATAATGTTGATCCAGTTTTTGACCAATGGATACATAACGATTGAACAGATCTAACCAGAGAAAATTTAAACTGGCAGTAATACTAAGTTTTTTATACCTGAAATTCAGGGCACTCGATAAGTTATTTCTCCAACTGGTTCTTTCAACATGATTGGTAAGTAGACTATTGATAATATCATACTTACCGCTTCCGGCATCTTTATTATAGGTAGCTAATGCATCTTTGTTTTCAAAAAAGGTAAGATTATATCCAAGACGCAGAGTCAGGTCTTTCATAAGTGGTTCTGCATAATTCAGGTTAGTGCTTGTTGAAAAATTAGCCCTTTCCTGGTCGCGCAACTGGTCTATATTACTTGAGCCTGTTGGATAAAATGTATTGGCTACATTATTAAATTGATCTGAGTTTACCGCATTCAATTGCACTGAATTTACAAAATTGAATGAGCGGCCTTTCTTTTTAAAACTTTTGAAATAACTCAACACATGGCTATATCCCAGGTCACTTGCTTTTGAAGTCTGCAGGTTTGAACTTGTATTCAATAGCCCATCTACACTGCTATTTGTACTGATATCACTAAGTCTGTCGCTTGTATTATTTGCCACAGTTAATACCGGACGGAATTCCATTCTTGAAGTAGTATCAATTTTCCAACGAAGTCCGAATCCAAGTCTGTGTGTTTTAGAATAAGCTACTTCAGATTTATTGGTACGGCTGGTTAAGATCGTGTCACCGAAAAACTGCTGCCTGTTTTCTAATTCAGCGATATCGTTCCTAAGACTACCGTAAAAATATTGGGTATTAAGTGTAAGTCCTTTTTTGAATTCATTGTTCAGGTTAAAACCAATTCCGCCTGATTGCTGAATGCCCTGACCAGTTCCACCGAAAGAGATACCGTTCACATTTAATCCTCCATTACCATTGATTGTGATAGAGTTTATACCGCTTCTGTCGAAGCCTCCCAATGATCGGATATCATTAAAACCAAAGCCGGCTTTATTCAGGTTATTACTAAATCCTAATACACTTACTTGTAAAGTATCCCGGAACATATTTACTATGCCTCCTGCTTCATAACGGTTTCCGTCGGCTTTACCTGCATAAGCTTTACCGAACATACCCTGTTTAATGGCTTTTTTCAATTTGAGGTTAATCACCTGCCCAACATCTGCTTTCGCTTTATCGGGGTTGAGTTCCAGTTCATCCTTATCATCTGATACCTGTACTTTATCGATCAGGTTAGCAGGCAGGTTTCGTGTTGCCATTTTAGGATCGCCACCAAAAAAATCCTTTCCATCCACCATTATCCTGTTTACTTTCTTACCATTTACGGTGATATTACCATCTGCATCGAGTTGTACACCAGGTAATTTTTTCAAAAGGTCCTCCACCAATGCGGTAGGAAGTGTTTTGAAAGATGCTGCGTTAAATTCGATGGTATCTTTTTTTACTACCACTGGTGGTCTTTCTGCAATAACCAATACATCATCCAGTGTAAGTCCGCTATTCGGTGCCATTGAAATGGTACCTGCATCTAAACTATTCCCATCTGCACTAAGTTTAAATTCCTTGCGTGATACAGTATAACCGGAATAGGATATTACCATTCGCAGGTCAACATCCAATGGTAATCCGGTTACTTTAAATTCTCCTGTTTCACTGCTGAGTCTGTAGGTAATTAAAACTGTATCAACAGCCCTGAATACAGAAACTGTAGCAAGGTTCATTGGTTGTTTGGAAGTTGAGTCAATCAGTTTTCCACTAATTGATCCGGTTGAATTAGTCTGAGCGGATAAAATGCCTGTAAAAAACATGCTCATGATAAGCATGAAAATTCTGTTACGCATGATGATGCATTTCTCTTAAACAATTAAATAATAGGAAAACATCCATTCAAATACTGAGGTATGCAACTGAGGGCAAACCCATCCATTCAAAACTCGATGTTTCCGGATTGCTATTTTTTCCGGTGCAGGAAGGCTGCTTACATAGCGTAATAGCTCCAACCACTGTAGCGGCTGTAAACAACAGCATCAAGAGCGGGATCCATTTTCTGATATTAAGCATTTGATTTCCTTTTACCCAGATACAGCGGTACTCCATTGTTGTGACCAGATTCCTGCTTAGAAATCAAGTATTACAGCAAATAGAAGCCCCAACATGTACACTGAGGTATATGATATTTACTAAACTCCCTATAAGGAGATATGTTACAGTAAAAGGTTGGAAAAAATGAGGATTTTTTTTAATCCTCTTCTTCCAGTTCAAAAAGTTCTTCTACGGGAACCATGAATAGTTTGGCCATTTTCAGGGCCAAAACAGTGGATGGTACATATTTACCCGATTCCATTGTATTAATGGTTTGCCTGCTTACGGCTATTTTCCTTGCCAGATCATCCTGGGTGAGGTTATGTATGGCACGTTGTATTTTAATTTTGTTTTTCATGGGTACTTTTTATTGATTATGACCACATGGAATTTACCATTTGATATTGCCTGATTTCAATAGTACAAGGGCAGTTTCTAGGCGCTTACCCTATTATATTGAAACAATATATACCGGAAGCGAAGGATAAAAATGATGAGTACGGTAAACATATTATAAGTCATTACCTGAAAAAAGGTATCGCCGTACACAGTTACAATGCTAATCACCAAAACCAGGTAATTAGCAAAAACCGCCCATTGCAATGCTTCCAAGCGAAAAAACTGAATGGCTTCATCCTCAATCCTTTCTTTTGAAAAAGCGATAAATATCAGGCTGATGATTAGTCCTACCGCAGCCAGTTCATCGGTAAAATTGTGACTGCCGAAAAATTCCAATTTGCCATTTCCGGAGATCTTGAATTCTAACCAGGAGGCATTGTATTCAAAAAACATGTTGGCAATGCCTAAGGCAAGAAATGGAAATAATAATATGTATCCTACAAGCTTAAAACTATGTGGGAATAATTTGATCTGTTTCATGGTTAATTATTTTGACGATACAAACGTAAAACATTGTTTTCATTTTGTCAAGTTTATTTTACTTTTTGTAATATTAATTTTACAAATTATTGGTTCTCAAGGCTTCTAAATCTTAGAAATTTTGTAATTTTATAGATGGATAAGGAAAATCAGCTAATCGCACTAAGTAGCTTAACGAGGGAACAGTTAACCAAGTTTATCCAGGAACTGATCAGCACCGATTTTCCCAAACTGGTTCAGGTACTTTACCGGCTGGATATTAGTGAAGCTAAACTAAAGCAAACCCTTGCCTCACAACCCGACAAGGATGCTGGTGAACTAATTACCCAAATGATCATCGACCGTCAGGAAGCAAAAAAAGTTTCAAGAGAGTTATTCCGTGGAAAGAATTGGGGTGGCTCAGAAGAGGAACGATGGTGATACATATAACATCAGCAGAGACCTTCACCCATAGTTTTATATGTATATTGTAACGATTTACTGTTTCAATATTCAAACTACAAATGGAACTTAATTATTTAGATCCTTTTCTGATTATTTGGTCATTATTTGCCTGTGTCAGTTTTTTGCTTTTGGCAATAACAATCGTTTTACTCCTAAGGCATTATACACACGATAAAAAAACATTATTACGCTGGATCATTGTACTAATATTCATCCCAATAATAGGCCCTATTGCCTTTTGCATTTATCTAAAAAATACCCGGCATCTTCGCACTAAGATTTCTGAAATTTAAACAGCATTGTTATTAATTCAGGGGATACATTAAGTTTTATATGATTACAGAAGAGCAAAACCTCGCATTAATTACTGTTGGCACTGAAGCAGCTAAAAATCCGGCCTGGGCTCACTATGCCAACTATTGTTTTGAAAGAGAAAAGGGAAGACGCAAAACAGCATTGCTTGAAATGGATAAATTTTTAACGGCTGCCGAAAAATGGGTCCTTGAAGAAAAAATTAATTTCCTCCACTTCATTTTTCCGTTTTTTGAGCAAATACCAGATGCCAGTTATGGTCCATTTCCACAACCACTTAGTAAACAATTGGTAGAACCCGCACTGATATCCTGGTGCGATACTAATCCGGCAGATAGTAGACCATTTCGCTGGTATGGCAGGTATTATAAAAGTGTCGAACACCTTGAAAAAGCAATTACACTAAACCCGGCTGATGATCTTGCAAGAAGTTACCTGATAGAGGAGTGGATGACATTGATTGATTTTTCGCTTCACCATTTCCCTGAATGCTTTATTGGAAATCCAGCGGATAGCGTAGCACAAGGAGAAAGGGTACAACTGCAAATTGAGCAATTGATATCGCCTGCTTTAAAAAAAAGTTGGACAGAAAAACTAGCATACAGCCTTCACCTTATTCAGACTTATATAAACTGGGAGGCATCAGGGCACCCTAACCTGGAATTATGGGCTTCGGAAAACAACATTAATATTGATGGTGCCGGTAATGCCGTGTACTACTTTAACACAAAAACCACCTAAGTTTTATAATTTGTCAATGGTATTGAATGTATACCCCTTCGCTTTCAATTCACTGATGATAGATGATAAATGATTGTACAACTTGTCTTTCCTTCTGGGATCAGTTCCAGCATGGATTAAAAGTATAGCCCCATTAAGTGATTCCTTTGATTCATAAGTCCGAAGCAGTTCAATAATTGTTTCACTTGATTTATAAGCAGCTCCCATTTCCGGCCAGGTATAATCTGCATTGGTTCTGGTGCCTGGGGTAAAACTAAATAGACGTACCAATTGCCCATCAAACCATTTCCCTACCCGCTTATTCCACCATTCATAAGGAGGAATAAAATATTCGGTTCGATTTATATTATATACCCCTATTTCTTTCATAGCCTCTATATTGGCATAGTAATCATTCAACAATGAATCCCTTGTTACCAACATACTGTCTCGATTGTTCCAGTCGTTGTATAATATATGTTGGTCTGAATGTGGACCAAGGTAATGTTGCTTCTTAAACAAATTCTGTATGCTTGGTTGATAAACTTTGTTTCGATAAAGTCGACCAGTAAAAAAGAAGGAAGCTTTTATTTTTTGATCATCAAGGGTTTTAGCTATTTTATCTATACCTTCTGCATACTCGTCGGCGGTAAAAACCAGTGCTATAGATTTTTTATTTTTATCACCCCTTACAATTGCGCGATCTTCAATAGTGAACGAAGGATTTACACCCGGATAAGCTGTCCAACCTGTAGTAGGTTTTATGCTTGTTTCACGTTCTTTTGCTGCCAGTAAATAAATCAAAGAAGCCGTTCCATCCATTGTTGGTTCATTGGTACTGTAATCGCCATAATCATCATGGTATACAGCAAGACCACTTTGAAATGCGGTATACTCATCTGGTTCATTAAGTGTTATACCAATAAGGTTTTTGTAGATAGATGTGTAAACAGGACCATCAACAAGACCACCATCAATTGGATAATTTTTAAGATGGGTAAACGCAGAATGAGGATCAGCGGGGGTATCGCCCCAGGAGGGTAATCCATAAACCATACTCGTTCCCCAAGGGTTGCATCCAAACAGCCAATCAATATTTGCCTGCTCCAGTGCAGCATAAGACTGGTCGCCAGTCATCTTACGATACCAATAACATTGAATAGCAAAAGATGCAGTAAGGTTATTACTGCACCAGATAAATGGTATGCCTCTGTAAAAGGCATTCTGTTTTGCTTTATTCCATACTGCTTTGATACCTGCTTCATAAAAATCCTGAATACTGTCTCGTTGGTTTGAGGTTAATGCTAATAAAGACAACTCTGCATGACCAGCATTTACAAAAGGATACCATTCGTAATGGTTAGCGGTATCTTTTCCTAACCATGGTGTTATTGGTTCTTGTAATGCATAGGCATAAGCATCTTGCACATAGGTTTCCTTTTTTACCCCTTTGGTTTGAGCCAGTGTTACGGCTGCAAGTTCCATGTCATCCACCCAGTTTCCTTCTGCATAGATATAGGGCGACCTTACAGATGCAGTCTGAGATACACCAGGATGCTTTTTCCCATAAGCATAGGCAGCTTCCGCTTTTTGAGTCAGTTTTTTTGAGAAAGCGGCATCCTTGGTTTCATATACCTGTGCTGCCAGACCAAATGTACTGGCAAATTTAGCAGCAGTTGAGGCAGTGCCGGTAGTGGCATTCATAAACTTTCCCCTTACCTGAGGCTTACCAGAAACAAAGTATACAGGCCGTTCTATACCACGTCCATAATAGTTGGTATCTTCTTTGGGAATACGCATTTTCATGTGATCCCTGTCATCTCCCAATTGATTGAACATGATATTATCCTCAGGGTTCATTTTCAATAACCAATCAAGTCCCCATTTAGCTTCATCTAAAATATCGGCCACTTCGTTTTTACCATCCAACCCATTGGCTTGTTTTTCGTCCCCAAAAACTTCCCCGAAATCCTTATAGGCTCTTAGTAAATGCCAGGCTGCATTGGCCGATGTAGTTGTGTACTGCAAATAATCACTGGCATCATGCCATCCACCACTTACATTAATATAGGTGCTGTCTGGCATCGGGCCATATAAGGTATATCCATCTTTTGTATGGCAACTGTCTTTCAAATATGGATTAAACCCGCTACGTTGCTGACGCATATAACGAAGACAGAAATCTGCGGCGCCTTTATAAACATCATCATTAATTGCAAAAACGGGCGACTGGGTATTACCCGCACGCAAAAAATAACGGCCCTTTAATTTAAAATCTGTAAACCTGATACGGGATGTTTGGTTGAAGGGCCCGTAAGCACCGAATGCTTTTAATTGTTTTATGGTGTATACTATTTTTTTTGTGGCATCATCCACAAGCTCCACTTCTTCAGGCAGTGCATTCGTTTTACTACACCAAACAGCTTCTTTAATACCCTTCGGCGTATATCCTAACTGATTAATGCGTATCCAGTTTTCCTCGTTTTCAGATTGTTTAAATGCCTGACTCATTATTATGAGTGCAATTCCAGCCAGCAATAATATTCTTCGCATATACTTGTTTTCTGCGACTAAAGATACCAGTTTAATCAGCCTCTACATGCAGCTTTTACAGTAGGCATTAATTTCATCAAAGAGAAAATCAATTTAGCAGAAAGATTTCAAGTATTTTCGCCCCTCAAACGATTGTACTATGAAACTGGTTTCTTATTTATCTGACGAACGTGACCAACTTGCTTTTCTTGTTGATGGTTATTTATTTGATTGTGACTTGATCCATCCTGAATTACCATCGAGCATGACGATGTTTCTCCAATATTGGGATGATATGTTTCCTATTGCTCAACAAGTAAACCAGGCTATTAAAGACGGAAGAATCAGTAAAGAAAAGGGTGTTAAAATAGAAGACCAGCAAGTACTTGCTCCGGTTCCTTTTCCTACTTCCTGCAGAGATGGATATGCTTTCCGTCAACATGTGGCCGCAGCACGCAGAAACAGAAAAGTAGAGATGATACCAGAATTTGACCAGTATCCGATTTTTTATTTTACCAACCATCACAGTGTTCAAGGACCAGGAGATATTCATTGCATGCCTGATCATTTTGAAAAATTAGATTTTGAACTTGAAGCTGCGATCGTTATTTGTAAGCCTGGAAGAAATATTCCGGCAGAAGAAGCTGATCAATATATTGGTGGCTTAATGATTATGAATGATATGAGCGCTCGCAGGCTTCAGATGGAAGAAATGTTACTGAACCTAGGACCTGCAAAGGGAAAAGATTTTTCAACTGTTATCGGCCCATGTCTGGTAACACTTGATGAACTCGAAGCATTTGAAATTCCGGCAAAACCCGGCCATGTAGGTAAAAACTGGAACCTGGGTATGAAATGCTGGGTTAACGGTATACAGGTAAGTAATGGAAATGTCGGCGATATGGACTGGACCTTTGCTGAAATCATTGAGCGTTGTGCTTATGGTGTGCAATTACACCCTGGCGATGTGATTGGTAGTGGTACTGTTGGAACTGGTTGTTTCCTTGAACTCAATGGTACCGGAAAACTCAATGATCCCAATTACCAGGAACAATGGCTACAGCCTGGCGATATTGTAAAAATGGAAATCGATGGTCTGGGGGTGTTAGAGAATACGATTGTAAAAGAAGACACCGATTTCTCGATTTTGGCAAAAAAGAAGCTGTAAAAACAGGTATTTATACGGTTCTTTGAGGCTTTCTGTTTTGATATTTTGTGCCGCGTTATTACTGAGACTTTTCTCACCGCAGAGAAAGGAGTAAACAGAGATTTCGCGAAGCAAATGGATAAACATGAATTAAATAGGATTGGAGGCATTATTCTAAATGCCGCCATTACTGTACATAAAGAATTGGGGCCAGGGTTATCGTATTAACTTTAATACGATACTCCTCAAAGATAGCTTCAAACGCATTGTCTATCAGTTCTAACCCTGCGAAACCTCTGCTTACTCCTTTCTCTGCGGTTCAACCTCGCTCCGATCATTGGAAAAGCCACCCGCTTTAACAATAAATTAGCCAGTTTTTAGTATATTTGAGTCAGACCTAAAAACTTAAAACAAGTCATATGAAAAAAGTATTTGTACTCGCTGTAGCTGCTTTCCTGGTTTCTGGTGCAGCATTTGCTGGTGGTGATCATAAGCATGATGGAAAAAAATGTGCAAAAGCAAAAGAATGCAGCAAAGAAGGTAAAAGCTGTTGCAGTAAAGATGCTAAGAAAGAAACAAAAGAAGTAAAGAAAGCAGTTAAGAAAACAACTGCAAAAGCTTAATTAGCTTTTCTTCATAAATAAAAAAGGATGCAGCAAAAACTGCATCCTTTTTTATTTATTGTTTTTCTACTTAGAAAATATCTTCCAGTTCCTTTAGGTGGTAAACAGTATAAGTAGGTTTTACATGAGCTGTTACATTCAGGTGATTGACAAAAATCGTATCGATTCCGGCATTAATCCCTCCTTGAATATCTGCATCCAGGTTATCGCCGATCATTATGCTTTCACTTTCTGTTGCACCTGTTTGTTGAAAAGCATATTCGAAAATTTCTTTCTGAGGCTTTAGGCTATTACTTGCCTCAGAAGTAATCACCGCTTCAAAATAAGTGTGCAGACCTGAATGCTGTAATTTATTATGTTGAACTTTTTCAAACCCATTTGTTACCAGGTGAAGGTTATAACCTTTTCCTTTCAGGTAATCGAGTATTTCGAATGTATAGGGAAAGATGGCCGTTTTGGATGGTAAAGTCTCAAGAAATGCTACCGACATCGTTTTAGACAATTGCTCATCGGCCAGTTTATAATCAAGTAAAGACAGCCACATTCTTTTCCATCTTAATTCATCCTGCTTTATAAAACCCTTGGTATATCTGTCCCACAATCGCTCATTATGGTAACTATAGCGAGCAAAGAAGGCATCAAAATCGTCGATCCCTCTGTTCTTTAATTCATGAAGATGGTATAAATCCTGTAAAGTAGCTTTTGCATTGGTCTCGAAATCCCATAAAGTATGATCAAGATCGAAAAACAGGTGTTTGTAACGCATGTTCAAATGTAATAACAAGCAGTCGCAACACAATATGCAACATGAGAAATTAAGAATAAATGTTTTATTTAGCAGTTGTAAACAGACTATTCTACCATGAATGTAATCATTACCGGAGCTTCCAAAGGAATTGGCAAAGCCATTGCTGCACAATTTGCTGCAAGCGGAAACAACTTGTTTTTATGCAGTCGTGGAGAAAAATCACTTTATGATACAGTAGCTGAATTACAGCTTTTATACCCTAATGCAACCATTTCAGGTATGCCCACAGATATGGCTGAAAAAACAGCAATAGATGCTTTTGCAGATTGGTGCTTACAAAAGGGCACTCCTGATATACTCGTAAACAATGCTGGATATTTTATACCCGGAAGTATTCACAACGAAGCTGAAGGCACATTGGAAGCGATGCTTCAATCGAATTTATTCAGTGCCTACCATCTTACCCGAAAACTTATTCCGGCAATGATGGATGCTAAAAAAGGACATGTTTTTAATATTTGTTCAATAGCATCGCTTCATGCTTATGCAAATGGAGGCAGTTATAGTATTAGTAAATATGCATTGGCAGGATTCAGTAAAAATCTTCGAGAAGAAATGAAACCACATGGCATTAAAGTAACTGCTGTTTACCCTGGTGCCGTTCTAACATCTAGCTGGGATGGTTTCGATATAGATCCGACCAGAATAATGGAAGCCTCAGATATAGCTAAAATGGTATTTGCAGCCAGCCAGTTATCACCCATGGCAGTAACCGAAGACATCGTTATTCGTCCACAGTTAGGAGACCTTTAGAACAGAAGAATGATGAATATTGAATATTGAATGATGAAGTAAAGCAGCATTAAACTCACTACTCAATAATCCCATTCAGTATTGTCCGGGGAAATTTGGCTTCAAGCTACAAGCCGCAAGCTGCAAGCCTTGACGGATGCTTGTTTTAGGCTTTCTTCTATTAATGGAATAAATAAAGGGGTATATTTTAAAATGAGCTGGTTAATGAAATAGTTGATTCCCGCTAATGCACTATCCGCTATTAATAGAACGCAGATTATCATGATAGATCTTGAAAATCATGATAATCCGTGTTCCATCATACGCACAACTATAGCTCGCGGTCAAATTTCCCCGGACAACAATGAATTGTGAATATTGAATGATGAAGTAAAGCAGCATTAAACTCACTACTGACTACTCACCACTCACTAATCTTCATTCACAATTCACCATTGACAATTCACTAAATAACAATTCCTTCATCCACTCCTAACATTCTCTTCATACTACCGG
>CAZTCS010000072.1:0-20021 GCA_964611995.1 uncultured Sediminibacterium sp.
AGCTATAGTTGCGCGTATGATGGAACACGGATTTTCATGATTTTCAAGATCTATCATGATAAATCCTGAGAATCATGAAAATCTGTGTTCTATTAATAACAGGTAGTGTTATAACAGCAATCAAATATTTATTTAACCAGCTAATTTTAAGCTATACAATCCACGGGCCCCTTCATTTATTCTATCAAGAGCAGAAAGTTTATAACGAGCACCAATCAAAGTATGTAGCATGTAGCTTGCAGCCTGCAGCTCTCCACCCCATAGACCAAAAACAGTCGTTCAGACATAGTTTTTGGAATTTGGTATATTTAGTTGAATTAATTAGCTGATTTGGGTGAAATTTAAAATTAGTACAGGTCTGTACAATATTTAGCTTAGTGAAACAACGAATTTTGCACCATATTTTTTTCTGGATTGCGTATGTAGCTTTCAAAACATACCTTAATGTAAGTGCCTATCCTTTAACTGAGGATAGTGCTTCATTGGCCACAATTATTTCAGTATCACTAAAGGCGCAATTGGCATTTCTGTTTATTAAAGTGCCATTGGTTTATGTATTATTCTTTGTTGTAGATCAATTTAATGCTAAAAACTGGGGCAGTTTAAAAACATTTACAATTTCTGCTGCTTTACTTATAGTTGGAACACTACTATTTACACTCTTGAATGATTTGTTTGTGGTACCGAACATATATGGCTTGGCTGCTAAACAAATTACCCAAATAAAACTGTCCTCGATTTTTTACAACGCCTTCTTGCTTTCCTTTATATGTGGCATCGCCATAGCGTTGAAACTGGTTCGTTTAAATCTTCAAATAAGAAAAAGAGAAGAAGAAACAGCACGGAAAAAACTGGCCACAGAGCTTATGTTTCTGAAATCGCAGATTAATCCACATTTTCTATTTAACACCCTGAATAATATTTACGGTTTAGCCAGAAAAAAATCAGACGATACTGCAGAAGTAGTGATGAAGCTTTCCAAACTACTCAGGTTTATGCTCTATGAAACGGCTCATCATTCTATTAATATAGCCGATGAGTTAAAAGTGGTAAAAGACTATATTGAATTGGAGCAACTACGATATGGAAGCCGGTTAAATATTACTTACCACGAAGATATCGACAATCAGCAGCAACAGATTACGCCATTGATCCTGATTCCATTTGTAGAGAATGCTTTTAAACATGGCATAAGCGAAACCAGGTTTGAATCTTATATTTCGATCAGCACTATTCTAAAAAATGGCTTTCTACGATTTATTATAGAGAATTCAAAACCTGATTCCAGTGAAAAACTGATTGACAGAATTGGATTGAAAAATGTAAAACGACAGTTAGAACTCTTATATACTGAACACAACCTACAAATTGATGTAACCACCCATTCATTTAAGATTATACTTACGATAAATCTAACCAGGAATGCAACGTTATAATACCATAATTGTGGAAGATGAGCCTATTGCCGCTGAAATTCTGAGCGACTATATCCAACAAGTACCCTTCTTACATAAAGTAGCCGTTTGTTCAGATGCGATATATGCCATGGAAATACTCCAGAAAGAAAAAATAGACCTGATGTTCCTGGATATCCATATGCCGAAGATAAAAGGGATGGAATTTATTAAAATGCTTAAAAATCCACCCCAGATAATCATTACATCGGCTTATCATGAATATGCACTGGAGGGTTTTGAGTTAGGAGTATTGGATTATCTTTTAAAACCCATTGAATTCAACCGTTTTCTCCTTGCAGTTAACAAAATGCAACACCAACCTGCTGCTTTATCACCTATTCAGCAGGTATTACCTGTTGAAAAGCCTGCAATATTTTTTAACGTAAATAAGAAGAGAATCCGCGTGCTACTGGAAAACATCTTATATATTGAAGGGTTAAAAGAGTACGTGAAAATATTTACTACAAATGGTAAAACCATCATCACTAAAACACAACTTTCTTTTTTGGAACAGGAACTTGGAAAGAATGGTTTTATTAGAATTCATCGATCATTTATTGTATCAAAAGAAAAAATAGATGCCTATAGTGCCGCTGATGTGGAAATTGCAGGCAAGAGCATTCCCATAGGAAGAGGTTATAAAGAACTGATTCAAAATTTACTGGAAAATAAGACTGGCCAATAACTGCCCTTTATACTTTATTTGGATTCTTTCGAAGCTCCGGATAAACTTCCTCTATATATTGAATGATGAGTTTTACATCCTGAATAGCTGCCTCATAACGCTGAACGATATCTGCTACATTAGCAAGACCAAGCAGGTAATTACGAAGTTCATTTTCTTTTAAAATTATTTTCAGGTTATCAGATTTCTTACCTGCGTTTCTTCTAAGCTTGTATAACAATTGCAACATCCGGTTTTTGAGATCCATATATTCTTGCGTTGCATTCGTAAGACCAATAATCCGCTCTTCATAAAGATCAAGAATCTTGTTCCTTAGTTGGTGCCGCTGAATCGTGTTCATCTTTCCACTGGCTTTAAATCCTTCGTACCTGCCCTTATTAGCGAGTAAATGTGTTTTACTGATTAATACCCATGCATATTTCCGAAGTGAATCAATATGGACATCAGGCTCCGAAACAAAATAATTTAACCAGGTTGCACAGGTAGTATAGCCCCATATATCCCCATTCATTTCTTTAATATCATTTTCCAGATCGGTTCTTAACCCAACCAGAAATTCTTTTACATCTGCTTCTTCATGTGAATGCTCCCGCTGTTTTTCCATATAAACAGCAAATGAAACGGCAAATACAATGATGAGCATTTCAATCATTATTTCACTTATTCGTTTCCAAAACGATTTTTTCCTATTCACTGCCTCTCTTACAATATTGTGCAAGTGTTTTTTTAATTCATGCTCCATTTGAATAATTTTATGGCAAAGAGCTGGCATAAGCCAGCTCTTTATTTAACATGCAGGGTTAAAAAATTACACTTAGTATCCAGGGTTCTGTACCAGGATTCCAGCGCTTTTATCCACTTCACCCTGTGGTATTGGTAACACAGACTTATTTGCTCCGAATGCCTGTGCGGGTAAAATAGTAACTCCATCCCCATCATACTTATTGGTTACGGTTCCCTTCTGTCGCATGATATCCCAAAAACGATGTCCTTCAAATGCCAGTTCAATTCTTCTTTCTCCGAGTATGGCATTTATCAGGTCAGTCTTTGAGGTAAAGCTTGCTATCGTATATGCAGGAGCAGTTACCCTTGCTCTGTCACGCACCAGGTTTAGTTTAACGATCGCATCGGCATCAATACCGGTTGCCACCTGTGCTGAAGCTTCCGCATAAGTGAGTAATACTTCCGCATACCTCAGAACGGGCGACCAATCTGATCTGGTAGCTATATCAGGATATTTATTGGTGAAAAAACTGGTAGCAGTTGAGGAAGTAGTTCCGGGTATAATCATACTACGTCGTTTATCATCAAGTGCGAAATAGCTATTAGTGGTGATATCCCGAAAAGTATTGGAGATTGCAAGATCCCCCCTACCACCAGGAAAATAGTGTTGTGGTAATGCATTATTGGTATTCGGGTTATCTGTTGTACTATTCGGAATACTCCAAATGGTTTCAGCAGTCTGATAATTACCCGGACCAAAAGCGCCACCTGGGGTACTGTTCAAAGCAAAGTTTCCATACTGACCGTTTATGATATTCAGGCTTACAGATTTAGCATTTGCATAATCCCCTTTATATAAATGTACCCTTGCCAGTAAGGCCGCAGCAGCAGCTTTGGTGGCCCTTGTTTTTGAAGCATATGAATTTGCTGCTCCATAAGTGGCAGGCAGGTCAGTAAGCGCAGTATTCAAATCGCTGATGATAGATGCATATACCTGTGCTACTGTTGCACGGGGTTTGTTGGCAGCCGGGCTATTACTGGTAAAATTCTCCGTAATAATTGGAATACCTAAATGCGTTGCACCTGCCGAAAAATTATAGGGCTGTGCAAAAAAGTTCACCAGATAAAAATTACTGACTGCACGTACATACAAACATTCCGCAGACAATTCTTTCGCTTTTGCAGAACTTACAACACCAGGATTTGCCGCTATACCGGCAATGGCGCGGTTTGCGGTTGCAATGGCAATATAACCGGCGTTCCATAGACCTGCTGAAAACCCGGTATTGGAAAGCAGGTTATAACGAGGCATATCTCCAAAAAAATTGGTACGATCATAAATATCGTTTCCTAAAAGATCAATATAAACCAATGCCCTTCCGGAAAGAAAATTTGCATCCTGCAGTCCGTTATAAGCTCCCATTACAGAGGCTTCCACCTTTTGTGCTGTGCTGAAAGCCAAATCCGACGACAAGCGATCAGGCGGAACTATTTCAGTCACTTCTTTCTGACAGGAAACCAGGAGAATGGTTGCCGCAAAAAATGAATTAATTATGATTTTTTTCATGATAAAAAATTTAATGTTAGAGTCCTAAGTTGATACCAAAAGTGAATGTGCGGGCCAGATAAGGTCTGAAGCCATCAATGCCTAATCCAATATTTACATTGCCGTTGGCATTACTTTCCGGATCAATTCCTTTATAGCCAGTAATGGTAAATGCATTTTGTATTTGTGCATATACCCTCAGGTTTGAAATATGTGCCTTCTCAAGCAATTTCTTTGGTAAAGTGTACCCAAGTTGAATATTCCTCATCCTTACAAAATCGGCTTTCTCAAGAAATCTGGTAGAGCCAAGTGTTGATTGATTTTCACCAAAAAACAATTTGGGAACATCAGTTTGGTCACCGGCTTTTGTCCATGCCCTTAATATCTCTGTACTCTTATTACGGGTACCCGTCATTAGCAGCAGATTTTGCATGGTATTATTAAAAGTGTAGGCACCAAAAGAATATTGCATATCAAAAGAAAGATCGATTTGCTTGTAGCTAAAATGCTGTGACAACCCTCCAAAGAATTTTGGATAAGGTGTTTTATCATTCAACACAACTCGGTCAGCAGCAGTAATAGCAGTAGTTACAGCACCATCACTTACCCTTGTCCATCTGTTAGCTGCCGGCGCTGCATGATCGTATTGTTTCAATACGCCATTTACATCAAGGAATGTTGGCAATCCGTTTGCACTATTTACCCCAGCCCAGCGTATCAGGTAAAAGGCACTCATATTATAACCTGGACGTACAATGCTTTGTCCGCCAAGTATATCATTTCCAAAAGCATTGGTTGAAATAACTTTTGCTTTATTGGTAGCACCGTTAAAACTGATATCCCATTTAAAGTCGCGTTTATTAATTACTGGTACATTCAATGAAAGTTCAAATCCCGATGATTCTATGCTTCCGATATTTTCAGTGATGGTATTACCCGGGAATCCGACAGTAGCCAGAATAGGATTATTAAGAATTAGGTCCTTGGTTTTTTTACGATAATAATCCAATACAATATTGATACCCTTACCCATCACCAAATCGACTCCTACATCGAACTGACCAGTTTGTTCCCAACGAAGATTACTGTTACCAGGATTGTTCAGGTTTAAGGATGCAATATTTGCATACTGAGTTGGGGCAAATGTTGCAAGACTAGGATAGTTTCCAATATTTGAGTTACCGGTAATGCCATAACTGGCACGTAATTTCAGATCCGATATCAGCCTTGATTTCCAAAAATCTTCCTGAGAAATTTTCCAGGCAGCAGAACCTGATGGGAAGTACCCCCAACGGTTGGTGCGACCAAATCCTGAATAAGCATCACTCCTGATATTGAAGCTGGCTAAATATTTTCCTTTGAACCCATAATTGAATCCTCCGAAATAAGAAGCCAAACCATTATTGATATCAATACCATTTTGACCACCACTTGTAGCAAAATTTGCAGGATCTATGATCCTGATCAGTGGATCATTCAGGCCAATACCAAAAGCGTAATTAAATGTTGCATAGCTCTTAGTGTATTCAGCCCCAGCTAATACTCCCAGGTCATGGTCACCAAATTTTTTATTATAGTTAAGCGTGTTGAACCAGCTCCATACCCTGGAATCTGTAGCTACTGTTTGACCAAGACCTGCAAGACCTTGCCCATCACCTACCGAGGGATCCCAATACTGATCGGTAAAACCAATCTGCATATCCGTATTATACTGCGATTTTAATTTTAGTCCTTTTAAAAGTGTCAACTCACCATATACACTGTTGATAAACCTTCTGTTATCCCTTGTATCATAATTCAGGTTTTGTACGGCAACAGGATTGGGTGTATTCTGTGCCACTGTATTACCTCCGTTGCCTACATAATAAGCTCCGGTAGCATCATATACAGGCACATTGGGGTACGCAGTTAAAGGACCAAAAGGAACACCACTTAATGCTCCACCGGTACCAGAACCTAAACCATATAAAGTTGTTCTGGTAAACTGTGTTTTAATGCCGATTTCAAACCAATTGGTAACTTTTGTAGTTAGGTTTAAACGGGCAGAAGCTCTTTTTTGTCTGTTAACAATGATATAGTTTTCAAAATCATTGAATCCTAACGAAGCATAATAAGTTGTTTTTTCGGAGCCACCACTTATACCAATTTGGTGATCGTGTGTAATACCTTTTCTATAAACCTGTTCCTGCCAATCGGTATTATCTGTTATCCCATCGCCATTAAAGTCGCCATTGGCTGCCGAAGCTGTTAATCCCGCATTTGTTCTCATAGTGTTAATTACTGAAGTGTACTGTGGACCATCAAGCACTTTCATTAGTCGGGATGGTTGACTATATCCGAAATACGCATTGTAGGTAATTCGCGGAGCACCAGATTTACCCTTTTTTGTTGTGATCATTAGTACGCCACCTGAAGCACGACTTCCATATATAGATGCTGCGGAAGCGTCTTTTAATACTTCAACACTTTCTATATCATTGGGATTAATATCTGCCAGTGCATTGGTTGGGTTATACAACTGACCATTATCACCCTGAATAAGTGGTACCCCATCCATTACAATTAATGGCTGGCTACCAGAAGAAATGGATGAAGTTCCTCTTACGCGAATATTCACTGGCGCGCCAATCAGTCCAGAAGAGGTATTTACTTGTACCCCTGCAGCTTTACCAGTTAGCGCCTGATCAAAACTCAGGTTTGGACGATTCTCAATTTCTGCACCTGAAACTCTTGCAACTGATCCTGTAAGATTTGTCTTTCGAACAGTTGAATATCCCATCACCACCACTTCCTCTAAACTTGCATCACTTGATTTTAATGCGATGGTTTGTGAAGTACCTTTCCCAATTGTAACTTCTTTTTTAATAAAGTTCAGGGATGATACAACAAAAAGTTTTGCAGTAGCCGGTACTGAAATGGAGAAATTACCATCACCGTCTGTGGTAGCACCATTCTGGGTGCCTTTAACCTGAACAGAAGCGCCAGCAATCGGATTACCGGTTTCATCGGTAACCCTTCCTTTGACGATACGTGTTTGCGCAAGCAAGCATAGACTGCTGAGAAGCGCAAAACACCATAAAACAATTCCTTTTCTCATAGAGTAAGTTTTAGTTTCAGAAAATAGTTTTCATGCTGTCTTTTGTATGTATGAGAAGAACTGTTATGCTCATTCTTTACATGAAGACATTATTTAGTTGACAGTAAATTTTTGTCATCTATTGCTTAAAAAAATTTCTTTTCAACGAACAGCAGGAATCTGTCTACAAGAGGAGGTAATTGAAGTAAAAATCAATCCTGCACAAAAAACTGCATTTTAAACGCAGCAAACGGTAGTTGGTAAATAACAACAGGAGTAATAAACTGTAATTTCAGTTATCACTCCTGTTTAAAATATTTGCAATGAAAAATACTACCTGATAGTGGCTAAAACCTTTTCAAAACTCACCCAATAAATATCCCCGGTTCCATTTTGCGGAGATTCAAATAATTTTTTCAACTGATCAAGCGAAGTTTTGGGTTCAAATATTTGTTTTAGCTGGTTTCGTTCACTTGTAAAAAAGAGTTTCTTCTTATCAAAGCTTAAAAAAGGGCAGTAATCTATTCTTCCCGAATTTAATAATGGAAGATGCACTGCTTTGGTCCACTTACCAGTGACATCTTTCTGGCTCATATACAAATCGCTTCTACCCATATCATCCTTTCGACCATAAGAAGTAAACATAATAAAATCTTCTTCTGGTGATACAAACGCGTTGAATTCATCTACTACAGAATTTACGGAAGTATCAAGGGCAATCGGGTCCTTAAACTTCCCGTCTTCATTAATTGCCACGAAAATATCTTCTCTTCCAACCCCGTTTTTATACGATGCAGTAAAATACAAGTTTCCAGATTTCGTACAGGAAGGATAAAACTCATTGGCTTCTGTATTTACAGGTGCTCCAACATTAACAGGGATAGTTGACCAGTTGCCGTCCCTTTTCTCAACATACCATATATCATAGTCCTTTAGTTTATCGCCACTAACAGGTCTGTTGGAAGAAAAATAAAGCCTTTTTCCATCAGGAGAAAAAGATGGTTCAAGGTCACTAAAATTACCTGCAAAAGGTGCCAGCTCGGCTTTGTTCCATAATCCATCTTTTCCCAATTTCATGTAAACAATGGTTTGGAAATAACCCAATGGAGATTGAATAGTGTAAAACAACTCGGTTTCATCCGGGGATAAAGCAAAATCTCTTTCTGCCAATCCCGTACTTATCACACCTGCCGAAAAAATTGCGGGTTCAGGAGGTGGGTTTTCAAAAGAAATTTTCACTTGTGCATGTGATGCAGTAATAGCTGTAAAAAAAATACCATTGAACAAAAATTTATAAAAATATTTCATACCGCATTGATTTTTAATCCAAAGTAAGGAACACAGTTATTGGATAAAGTAAAAAACCATCAATAACAACAATCGCATAATTGAAAACCAAAACCACTGGCCGAATGACTCCTGGCAACGATTCTGTTTATTCATAGCACTTGTAGAACCTTTTGTATGATGAGCAATTGAAAATGTTGATGCTTAATTCAGGTATAATAAAAAACCCGGATAGAAATCCGGGTCGCTTTGCATTTTTTATAAAACACATGAGAAAAATTGACTTTTATTTTGTGCATTATTTTTATAAGTAGAGTAAATGTATGCTGACCTACTACTGCTTGGTTAAAAATTCTACCAACTTCCATAAAGTGTATCCAGAAAGAGTATTGTAGTGTTTAATAGGTATTCATTTCTGAAAAAATAGTGACTTACTGAGATAATGAAACCATTAAACAACAGTGATTATAAAAATGTACTATTCACAATTGCTATTACCACAAATAAGAATAGAACCTTGCGTGGTCATTTGCAGAAATGATTTTTTATACAAACCCATTGCAACAAATATTTACCATTTTAAAAAATTCAATCAGTTATATCATTGGCTGCAACAATGGACAACTTAAATAACTGCAAATCAGTTGTTTGAAATAATTAGACCTAAAACCGTAATGCAACAAATGCAAAAAGCTACTTCATTTTTTAAGGGAATAAATGATATTCTTGCAATTCGCATCTTTATGCGTAAATCTCTTCTTCTTTCTTAAAATAACAATTATATTAGGTGTCACATTATATAGCTATGAAAGACACCCGACAATTATCCAGACGCAGGTTTATCAATACCATTGGCATGGCGGGCTTAACCGTACCAATATGGGGATTAGCTGAGAATAAGGTACTTTCAGATTTAAAACAAACAAGTATGGATCAACCTAAAAAGTTGGGAATTGCACTGGTAGGATTGGGTGCTTATGCTACAGGCCAACTCGGACCTGCATTATTAGAAACCAATAATTGTCAACTAAAAGGTATTGTAACTGGCAGCCCTTCAAAGATTCCGGCCTGGAAGGCAAAATATAAATTGCCTGATACCCATATATACAGTTATGACAATTTTGACCAAATTAAAGACAATCCGGATATCGACATCATTTATATCGTATTGCCCAATAGTATGCATGCCGAGTACACCATACGGGCATTTGCTGCGGGTAAACATGTGATATGTGAAAAGCCAATGGCAATTACCGTAGCAGATTGCGATCGTATGATAGAAGCCGCTAAAAAAGCCAACAAAACATTGTCTATCGGGTATCGTTTACATTTCGAGCCTTATAATCTTGAAATGGCCAGACTGGGCACTTCAAAAAAATATGGCCGAATTGAACATATAAGTGGTGGTTTTGGGTTTAAAGCTGCACCTAATCAATGGCGCTTGCAAAAGCAATACGCAGGTGGCGGTCCTTTAATGGATCTTGGTATTTATGCAGTTCAAGGTATGTGTTATACAACAGGTATGGAACCCATTGCAGTTAGCGCACAGGAAGGGAAGAAAACAGACTTAACAAGGTTTAGTGAAGTTGAACAATCGCTTAGCTGGCAGTTTGAATTTCCCGACGGACTTATCGGCAAAGGATTTGCCAGCTACGATGATAATATGAATTTTCTGAAGGCCGAAGCTGAGAAAGGCGTTTTTGAATTAACTACGGCATATAACTACAATGGCCTTAGTGGTAAAACTCCTGAAGGGATGATGCGTTTTCCGCAGGTAAACCAACAGGCAAAACAAATGGATGCAATTGCTCAGTCAATCCTGAATAATCAACCATCGATTGTTACGGGTGAAATGGGCAGAAGAGATGTAAAATACCTACAGGCTATCTACCAGGCAATGAGAACAGGAGAACGTGTTTTATTAGATAAAGGATAAAAAATAATCAAAGGGTTCGGTCCGCAAAATATGGGAAATATATGCAGACCGAACTTTTCAGCTATTCAAAGAAGGGTACATTTCGAACGGCATACTTTTTCATTGCATCAATATTAATATCTACTCCTATACCTGGTTTTTCAGATAAGGTAATAAAACTGTCTTTAACCCATTCTCCATCATACTGCACAATTTCTTTGTACATCGGATCGGTGTGAAAATAAGACTGCCATTCAAGTATAAGGAAATTTGGTACTGACGCACATACATGACAGGCAGCCATGCAACCAAGGAAAGAAGCTACCATATGTGGTGCAAAAGGTGTATAATAAAGATTCGCCAGGTTTGCGATTCTTTGTCCTTCTCCCAATCCACCTGCTTTTTGTAAATCTGGCATCACGATATCTACTGCTCCTATTTCAAGCATGCGCCTGAATCCATGTGCGAGGTATTGGTTTTCTCCCGCGGCAATGGGTGTACTGGTTGAATCAGTGATCGATTTGTACACTTCTACATTTTCAGCCGGTGTTGGTTCTTCTAACCATAATAAATTGAGTGGTTCCAAAAGTTTCGCTACTGCATGACCAGTAACAGCATCATAACGACCATGCATATCAACCAATATATCCACATTCGGACCAACTGCTTCGCGGGCAGCAGCAATCTGGTCATACATTCTCTTCAGTTCTCCAGGGCTGGCTGTCCAGTTATATCGGTCATATTTATTGGGGTCATTTGCCTGATCCAAATCAAACTTTATGGCATTAAAACCCATATTTTTTGATTTCAATGCTGCATCAGCAAAATCTTTGGCCTGTGGCAGGTTTCGTTGATACAATGCAGTATCACAGTAAACACGGATTTTATCCCTGAACTTTCCTCCAAGCAATTGGTAAACAGGAAGATTCAAAGCTTTCCCTGCAACATCCCACAATGCAGTTTCGATGGCCGACAACACAGCGATATACATTCCGGCTTGTGCCCCTTGAAAAAATCCGCCACGCCTGATCTCTTCAAATAATCTGTGTACGTCTAATGGGTTTCTGCCTTTTAACCTGGCTTCAAAATTTTTAACCAGATGATATGTCCCAGCAACAGCATCTACTCCTTCCCCAACGCCGGTTATATCCTGATTGGTAAAAATCTTTACAAATAAACTACCTCTGATATAACCACATTTAATTTCTGTTATTTTAAGATCCTTTGGTATTGATCTCTTCTCAGTATTTTCAATAGCCTGTTGGTAGCCATTTCCGAAACTGCTGAAACTCGTGAATGGCAGCATTGCTGAAGCTAAGGCGGCCTTGCTTAGAAAGGATCTTCTTGATTTAATATTTTCCATATAATTAAATTGCTTTGTTTAAATAATCGGGATTAGATCACCATGTTCTCTCTTTTAAATACTCCTGTATAAATTCTTTTGGCACAGGAAGTTTATCAATATGTTCATTCAACCATTTCGAAAAATCCTTTTCTATTTCCGCAGACCATCGGGCATCTATCTGTCCAGCAGTATATATACCTTGCTTTAATCTTTCGTGACCAAACATATCTCTCAATCTTACAATTTCAGAAGTGGTAACTACTTTTTCTGCAAGATGAGGAGGCACAAAAACAACCAAGCCTAGTTTACCTAAAACAACATCTCCAGGCATAACGGTAACTTTACGGATACGTGTAGGTTGATTAATGCCTACAATCATGGTATTTAGGTCGCCGGGAGGGTTGTGAAAAGAAGGATCATAACTTGTATAAAAAGAAGTAAACCCGCCTATTTCTTTTAGTCCTTCAAGGTCTCTTAATGCACCATCATAAACAATACCATTTCCAGTGCGTGCATAAATTGCGTTTCCTACATTATCACCTATGGTGGGGCCATTCTTATGTGCACTGAACTGATCAGCTACATATACATCTCCTTTCTGTAACAGGTCGACTGCCCAGGTATTTTGACCTCGCTTACCTTGTTTCTTTCCTGCCGAATCTATTGCTTTCCAAACATCTGGCCTGGCAGGCATAAAAGTTGCCGTAACTGCCCTGCCGACTAATGTACTATCCGGATTTATTGTGAGCCACCCTTCTGCTATTTGATATCCATACCCCGCATTTTTCATAACAGCCCAGGCTTCTTCAACACTCACATTTTTCATTCGTTCCAAAATTTTATCAGATACTTTTGGTCGCCCATCCGCAAAGCGCTCTCCTTTCCATTCAGGAGTAAGTAACAATAGTTGCTCCTTACTAATTTGTACTGTCTGCGATTCGACTGATGAATTAAAAAAAAGCAGCAAACAAAACCCAAAGAGTAATTTCTTTTTCATTTTCATATAGTTTGTTTTAAGATTAACCCATTTGTTTTGACGCCAACTCACTAATTCTTATCAGCAGGATTTCTATTATGCCACCAACTTGCCAGAACCGATCCGGTAACATTCATTACTGGTCCAAATACAGCAGCAGCCAATCCTAC
Organism: uncultured Sediminibacterium sp.; assembly: GCA_964611995.1. GTDB lineage: Bacteria > Bacteroidota > Bacteroidia > Chitinophagales > Chitinophagaceae > Sediminibacterium. The sequence continues at coordinate 13,181 of CAZTCS010000072.1, forward strand.
AGTTGCTACTTTACCCAGTTGTTTGGCAATACCAGATGCAAGCCCGGCATTTTGCATACCAACTTCAATAGCAATTGTTCTGCAATCCTTTTCCGGTAATTTAAACCATCTGCTTACCCAATATCCCAGGAGATAGCCACATAGATTATGAATAAGTGCGGCGATGATTAGTACAACGCCCATTTTTATCAGGTAATTCGCTCCTGCAGCAGAAATAATAAGTACAATACAGGCAATGCTAAACATGGATAAGAAAGGCATGAAATCATCAAGCCATTTAGATTTTCCTTTTACGAGTCTATTAAAAAGTAAACCTGCACCTATTGGAATCAGGATCATTTTAACAATATCCCACATCATTTGCAGGGTATTAATTTCAATATAGGCCCCGGCAATTAACTTCATCAGCAATGGGGTTACAAGTGGAGCAAGTAAAGTTGTAACAGAAGTTACAGTAACAGACAATGCAAGATTTGCCTTAGCCAAATAAGACATCACATTTGATGCAAGTCCACTTGGCGAACAACCAATTAAAACAATACCGGCAGCAATTTCAGCCGGAAGATTTGTTGCAAAAGCCAGCAACATACCTAATAATGGCATGATGGTGAACTGACATAACACACCTATTGCTACAGCTTTTGGTGATTTTATAACAGCTTCAAAATCACGAATACCCATGGAAGATCCCATTCCGAACATCAGTAACTGAATCAATGGAATGATTGCACTGCTCAGGGAAAATCCATTCCATGAAATGAAATATTCAGGATGAACAAAAGCGATTGTCACAACAGAAAATATAATCATCGTAAATGATAATCCCCGCAAAACCGAAACAGTCCGACAAACGATAGAAAGTAAAAGGAAGAATAACGCTAAGGACCATCCGGCAATTTGATTCAAATTATTTAACCAACTTATGCATGCTGTAATAAGCGCAATAAATGTGAGGCTATATAAAAAGATGATCTTAAAATTTTTCATGGTTATTTATTTTCAGAACAGCATACTACTATTTTAAACCTGTTGTTGTAAAGTGGATATCTGTTCAAATTCATCAGCCAACTTGTAACTAAGTCTTTCAAATATTTGATAATACTGTAAATAGGTCTTATGATTTTTTTTATCCGGCATTAAAGTGTCGGTAAGTTGTACTTTCTGCACTGCATCATCCAGTGATTGATAAATTCCCATTTCCGTAGCACTCAGTAAATAGGAACCATAACTTACGCTATGGTAATCCTGACTTAGACGCACGGGCTTATTATGGATATCTGACACCATTTGTGAGAAAAAGGGGAGTGACCCAAAACTTCCATTGATGGTTAACGTGTGGATGTTGGAATGTTCTTCCAGGATCTTACCGATACTATAAATTTCATACAAGATACCTTCGATGGCAGCACGGATAAAATGAGATTTTTTATGATTAATATTCAGGCCAAAAAATACGCCTCTGGCATTGGCATTCCAGATTGGTGCTCTTTCCCCAAGTAAATAAGGTAACAAAATCAACCCATCTGAACCTGGAGAAACTGTCGCTGCCTCATTGATCAGTGCAAGCATACTGTGTTCAATATCAAATGGATTTTTAAAATCTCCGAATTGACGGGTAAACCATTCGAAAATAATACCTCCATTATTAGTAGGTCCACCGGATATATACCTGCCTTCTGTCAGCAGATAATTAAAAAACCTTTTCTGTTGATCCTGCAATACTTTATTTCCCATCACACGTACAGCTCCGCTATCTTCTACAGTAATAGTAGCCATCCCTTCTTTGATAACACCGTCTCCGAGTAAGGCCATACAACCATCACTTGATCCCACCAGTATTTTTGTATCTGCCGAAAGTCCAAGTGAGGTTTGGTAGGCTTTATTCAGTTTCCCTGATTGTGTAAATACAGGAACCAGTTCGGGCAACATGCCCGTATGGATACCGGCATAATCCAACGAATCCTGGTGCCACTGTACCTTATGAATATTTAATAGTCCTGTTGCAGATGCAATGCTATGGTCTATTAAATATTCTCCGGTTAACTGTTGTAGGATATAAGATTTTAAGGAAAGAAATTTGTCGACTTGCTTAAACTTGTCAGGTTCATTATTTTTAATCCAGGCAATTTTAGCCAGTGGCGACATTGGGTGCAAAGGCGTACCAGTTGCCGTATATATATCAGCTCCCAGTTCGGAAGCTTTTAAGTCTGCGGCTTCTTTAATTGCCCGATTGTCGGCCCACATAATAGCATTGCCAATTGGATTACCACGTTTATCTACGGCCAGTAAGCTATGCATTGACGAACAAAAGCAGATACATACAACCTTATAATTCTTCGCATGAACCACTTCATTTAAAAGATTTTTAAGTACATATAACATGGTAATAAAAATCTGGTCAGGATCTTGTTCACTGAAGTTGGGTTCACTATGAAATGTGGGACAATATCCCTTCAGTGAACCAATCTGATTACCATTTATATCAAATGCATAAACCCTTACCGCATTTGTTCCGAGTTCAATGGTTATAATAGATTCCATATAAAGAAATTAACGTGTTTATAAATGGTTTTTTCTAAACTCACTGGGGGTATATCCGGTTAGTTTTTTAAATGTTGTAGAAAAATGCTGAGATGAGTAAAACCCTGTATCAAGTGCTATATCTGTTAGATTGATATCGGGTTGTTTTAATAGTTTTATTGCTTCTGATATCCTTATGTTTATAAGATAGGCCAGTGGACTAAATCCTGAATAGCTTTTTACTTTTTCATTAAAAAGGGTTGTACCAAGCCCCACAAAAGAGGCCATTTCCTCAACTGTCCACTGTCGGGCCAGGTCGCGTCTAATCTCCTGTTCTAAATTCATAAATATGGAAGGGAAGTCACGGACAGAATTCGAAATGCATGTCAGGTTTCTGGTAATGAGGATAAACATTTCATCTATCAAATGGTTAATCCTGGTTTGATAACCTATCTGCTGATCGAATATTTCTTTCTGGATACATTTAAAAATTGTACCAGCTTCTGTAAATTTTTGAATAAGAGATGCAATGTTTGAAAACAATATTCCTTTCATTTCATCCCTTTCCTTTTTAGAGAGTGCAGTCCATGAATGTTTACCTGGATTATGATGATCACTCATTTCAGTATCTATCTGAATCCATGAAAAACTGCCGATCTCCATTACATCATTGGAACTTGAAAGGACTACATTGGGAGATATAAATAATAAATCGCCGGGAAACAGGGTGAATGGTAGTTCATTAATAAACCATTCAAATTTCCCTTCCTGGATATAATAAATTCTTACACCTGAACAACATGTTTTTGCAAAACCGTTTAACCTGATTGCCGTGTTTTTCAGCACACCAATTTCCAAAATATGCGGAAAGAGACGCAATTCTGGATCTTTTTGCTGGCTTAGTACAAACTGGTTCATAGGCAATCTGAACAGACTACTTAAAGCCTGTTAAGGGCAATCATAATACATTAATATAGGTAAATAAAGTACGGAAATTTATTTGACGGTCATTTACAAAAACCAACAAAGTTTTTTTTTGGTAGCTATCCGGTAAACACTCTCCTACTTTAGTGCTGCTTTGATATGCCAGCTGTTATTGAATGCTGGCACTTATACATTCATCAAAACGACTTGCCTTATGAAGGAAAATGCTATGCCTGGTCGAAACCATTTGTTTATCAGGTTATTATCAATCATTCTACTGTTCACCATTTTCACAACCGCAAAAGCCCAGACTGTTTCAGGAACAGTTGTAGACGACACTGGGAAACCACTTTCCGGTGCCACTATTACGGTTAAGGGTACAACTAAAGCAACTACCAGTGCCCCCAATGGAAGTTTTTCTATTGCTGCTAAAGCAACAGACGCTATTGTCGTAAGTTTTGTTGGCTTTACAACGGTAGAGATTCCGGTAAACAATCGCTCATCAATTGCGGTTAATATGGTAAGAAATGACGGCTCTGAACTGGATGCCGTTATTGTTACTGCTTTAGGAATTCGCAGAGAATCCAAAAAAGTGGGATATGCCGCAGAAAATGTGCGGTTAAATGAGGTCCAGCAAAATCGTACAAATAATATCATGAGTGCGCTGGAAGGTAAAGTAGCAGGCTTAGATATTTCTCCTCCCTCTTCTGGAGCAGGTTCAAGTACAAAAATCAGGTTAAGAGGACAATCTGCTTTCAGCGGTGCAAACAATTCTCCTTTGATTGTAATCAATGGTTTACCAATGGATCAGGATGCCAGAGGAGCAAATGGTAATGCTTCAATTGACCTGGGGGATAATATGCAACAGATTAATCCGGATGACATTGAAAGTATGACCGTCCTGAAAGGTGCTACAGCCGCGGCACTTTATGGATCAAGGGCTGCCAATGGTGCTATAATTATTACCACTAAAAATGGTTCAAAAAATAGCGGAATTGGTGTAGAATATATATCAAACTATTCTGCAGATAAAGTAATAGACCTTACCGACTTTCAATATGAGTACGGGCAAGGACAGGCAGGAGCAAAACCTACCACACAGGGTCAGGCAATCACAACCGGACAATTTGGTTGGGGTGCAAAACTAGATGGTAGTCCAACCGTACAATTTGATGGTGTATCAAGACCTTATATTGCTCATAAAAACAGGATCAAGGATTTTTATCGCACAGGAACTTCTTTTACCAATACCATTGCCTTATCTGGCGGTAATGCAAAAGGGAGTTTCAGGGCATCTTTCTCCAATATGGAATCAAAGGGTATTTCTCCAAACAATACCTACAAAAAGAAAATCGTAAATCTTGGTGTTAGTCATTCAATCACCGATAAGTTGTCTGTTCAAATGAATGTAAACTATACCAATGAACAGAACATGAATCCACCTCAGGTAGGTGTACAAGGTGTTGGCTCCCCGAATTTCTTATACAGAATGGCGAACTCAATCGGTTTAGACGTACTAAGAGAAAAAGCAGTTGCTCCAAACGGTACAGAAACGCAAACATCCGGGTTTCAGTCTACATTGATTAACCCTTATTTTATCATGCCTCGCCAATTCATTACCAATAAAAGAGATCGTTTCCTCACAACCGCAACTGTGAGATACGAGCCATTTAAATGGCTATATGTACAAGGTCGCGCGAATATGGATTATGGAGTAACCTTCCTTGAGCAGAACCTTCCAACCGGCGTAGGTACTTCTACCCCACTAAATGGTGCAGGAACAGGATATAATGGTACTTATAGTGTAAACAATGGCAATAACAGGCAATTAAATATGGATATTCTGGTAGGTGCCAACCGTAAGTTTGGAAATTTTTCTGTTGACCTGAGTGCAGGTGGAAACGTATATACCAATTATTCAAGGGGTTCTAACCTTAGCGTACAGGATTTCACGGTGAGAAATCTTTATTCCTTTGAAAATGGTATAACAAAATCAGATCCTAATAACCCAACCAGCTACGGCATATATAGGGAAAGAGTAAACTCAGTGTATGCCTTTGCAGAACTGGGTTACAAAAACTATTTGTTCCTGAATCTGGCAGGTCGTAATGACTGGTTTACCGTATTAAACCCAAAAAATAACAGCTACTTCTATCCTTCTGTAAGTGGTAGTTTTATTTTCTCTGAATTTATGAAAAAAGCGAGTTGGTTAAATTATGGTAAACTCAGGGCATCTTATGCTGATGTTGGTAGTGCAAATGGAATTAATGCCTTTTCAGGATTACTTACTTACAGTATTCTGCCAAATCCATTCAATGGACTGGCATTAGGAAATATTGCAAATGGCAACAGCCCTAACTCTTTACTTAAACCATTCAGTGTTAGAGATAAAGAGATTGGTGTGGAACTGAAAATGTTTAATAACCGTGTGAATGTAGATATTGCTGCATACGAGAAAAAAACAATCGACCAGATACTTACTGTTCAAATATCAAATGCTTCCGGATACAATGGAACTCCACTGAATCTTGGTTCATTGTTAAATAGAGGTCTGGAGTTTACACTCGAAGTAATACCCGTTAAGAAAAGAGACTTCATCTGGACAAGCTCTTTCAATATGGCTACCAATAGCACGAAAGTATTGGCACTTGCGCCAAATACAAATCGTATTATCGTAACTTCTTTTGGAGGTAATGAGTTTATCGGTTCACTTGTTTACGAAGTAGGGCAACCTTTGAACCAATTGGCGGCAAAGACTTATCGCAGAAATGCAAAGGGGGAAATTCTGCTCGACAACAATGGCAGGTTATTAGCAAGTACAGGTCCTGATGTGCTTTTTGGCAGTGCCCTACCTAAATATACAGGCGGATGGAATAACACTTTCAAATACAAAGACCTTAGTTTACTGGTTCATATTGACTATAAAATAGGAGGCAAAATTTTATCATCAACTGCTTTGAATGGACTTAGACAAGGTCATACGAAAGCATCATTGGTTGGAAGAAACGGAGGAGTAATTTTCCCGGGTGTTAATGCTGCAGGTTCAGCCAATACTGTAGCTGTTGACCCACAGCTATTTTATACAGATTATAGAAACCTCCAAATCGCAGATCCGTTTATTTTCAAATCCGACTTCATCAAACTTAGAAACATTACCCTTACTTATGATTTTACCAGGTTCATGAACCGAAATGTGAAGTTTATAAAAGGCTTGACGCTTTCAGCTAGTTGCCGTAATGTGCTGATCATCAAAAAATACATTGCTGACTTGGATCCGGAAGCATTTGCTTCTTCTGGTGATAACAGGGTTGGTTACGAACAAACAACACTTCCAACAACCCGCAACTATGGTGTAACGCTTAATGTAAAATTTTAAAAACCACCACATGAAAAAGTT
>CAZTCS010000073.1:0-19966 GCA_964611995.1 uncultured Sediminibacterium sp.
GACGTTTGTCATGTTTTTAAAGAAACCTTGCGGGATACCTTTGCGTACTTATTTCAGGCGATATATAAGGTTCGCTAAAGATTATGGAGAAAGGACAATTTTTTGTTGCAGGGATTAACTATAAAAAAACGGATGCAGCCATCCGTGGACATTTTGCTATTAATCCCGATCAATACCATACTATTCTTGACAGGGCAGCTAAGTTGGGCTTAAAAGAGCTGTTTGTATTAAGCACCTGTAATAGAACCGAAATTTATGGTCTGGCACCAGATGCTGCCACCCTTATACAGTTACTTTGCGAAGTAACCGTGGGAGACGCCGAAACTTTTATGCAGCGTTGCTATATCAAACAGGATAAAGAGGCATTACAACATATTTTTTCTGTTGGGGCAGGTTTAGACTCACAGATTTTAGGCGATTATGAGATTGTTGGACAAATGAAACTCGCGGTAAAATTTGCCAGGGAAAGAAATATGATTGGTGCTTTCCTCGATAGATTATTCAACACAGTTTTACAGGCTTCCAAACAAATCAAGAACGAAACTGCATTAAGTGGTGGAACCATTTCTGTTTCTTTTGCAGCCATTCAGTTTATTCGTCAACAGATAGCAGATACAAAAGGTAAAAAAATCGTTTTACTCGGAACTGGTAAAATCGGTCGCAATACCTGTAAAAACCTGGTAGACTATCTCGAAACTAATAATATTACGCTCATTAACAGAACAGCAGAAAAAGCCCAGGAACTTGCCGCTTCAATGAACCTGCAATATGCCAGTTGGGATAATCTTACTGAAGAAGTTAACAGTGCCGATATTGTGATCGTAGCAACCAATGCTGAAAACCCTGTATTAACTCCGGCAAACCTTAAAATCGGAGCTTCTAAAATACTGATCGATCTTTCTATACCTAATAATATAGATCCTCAATTGGCCCATCAACAAGGGGTAGTGCTTGCAAATGTTGATGATCTTTCAAAGATCAACGACCAAACCCTTCGCAAGCGCAAGGCAGAAGTGCCCAAAGCCATGAACATCATTCAACACCATATGAATGAGTTTACTGAATGGACTAGTCAGCGCCGTCATGTACCTGTACTCAAAGCGGTAAAACAAAAATTACACGATATGCATTCCTGTGGATTGTTTCTAACTTCACAGCGGGTGTCGAACGATATTAATACCAAAGCCATTCAGAAAGTGGTGAATAATGTAGCAGTAAAAATGCGCAGCAGGAATCAACCCGGCTGTTATTACATTGAGGCGATCAACGATTTCATGACCATTAGTCATTAATCTATACATGAACCGGGTAATCAGAATAGGTACACGCGACAGTCAGTTAGCCGTGTGGCAAGCCACATGGGTACAAAAATTATTGGAAGAGAAAGGAATCGCCACGGAGCTTATCTATATAAAAAGCGAAGGTGATATTGACCTGGTTACTCCTTTATATGAAATCGGCGTACAGGGTATCTTCACCAAAACACTTGATGCCGCACTGCTTAGCAATAAAATTGATATTGCCGTACACTCCATGAAAGATGTACCTACCCAACTCGCCAAAGGAATCAGGGAAGCAGCAGTATTACAAAGAGCATCACATAAAGATTTACTGGTTTACAAAGATGATGCGACGCCTGAAGCACTCGGATTCGTGAATGGTGAATGGTCAATGGTGAATGATGAGTTATTGACTATTCACCATTCACCATTCACAGTTGCAACCAGTAGTGTTAGACGAAAAGCCCAATGGCTCAACAGGTATCCGAACCACTTGTTTGATAACCTCAGGGGTAATGTAAATACACGTTTACGCAAGCTGGAAGAAAGCAACTGGCAAGGTGCCATTTTTGCTGCTGCCGGATTAGAACGTATCAACCTTAGACCAGAAAAATCAATTGAACTGGATTGGATGCTACCTGCCCCTGCGCAAGGAGCTGTGATGGTTGTTTGCAGAGATGGTGAGCAAGAAATATTTGAACAATGCGCAACCCTTAACCATGAAGCTACCGCAATCTGTGCAAGTGCAGAAAGAACATTCCTTCGTGCATTAATGGGTGGGTGCGCAACACCAATCAGTGCATTGGCAACCATCGCCAACAACGAATTTATTTTTCGTGGCAATGTTTTATCACTCGACGGTAAACAAAAAATTGCCGTGATCCATAAAACATCGATTGAAAAAGCAACAACAACTGCTGAAACAGCAGCAAAAGAAATCATAGAAAAAGGAGGTGCCGAAATTATTCGCGCCATCAGAAGCAATGACATTTAATTGTTCCATATTAAGTACAAGACCAGTTAGTAAAACACTGGTAGCTGAAGCCGCTGAATCTGGTATTCAACTAAATGCCATTCCATTTATTGATACAGAGCCAATTCAGGATATAGATGTTCAGCAGGAAGTAGAACAAACTGCCCTTCAATATGCCACCGTGGTTTTCACCAGTATGAACGCAGTTGAATCGGTAATAACTATGCTCGATGAACAGGTACCTGAATGGAATATCTATTGCATGGGTAATACCACTGCAGAACTGATCACAAACTATTTTGGAGAAAATGCAATAGCCGGCACAGCTAGCAGCGCCGCTGATTTGGCAGACCTTATTATTGAAAACGAAGATACCGATGAAGTAGTTTTCTTTTGCGGCGATCAACGCAGAGATGAACTACCCGAAAAACTTGCCAAAGCTGGTATTGATCTGAATGAAGTTGTGGTTTATAAAACCATACCGCTACCCAAAAAATTGGAAACCAATTACGAGGGCGTAATCTTCTTTAGTCCAAGTACCGTTCACAGCTATTTCAGTGTAAATAAAGTAGATGATCAAACAATACTATTCGCCATCGGACAAACAACAGCAACAGCAATAAAACAATACACCAATAATAAATTAATCATAGCCAACTCACCGGGGAAAGAAGAACTGGTGAGAAAAGCGATTAGGTATTTTAGTGAGTAGTCAGTAGTGAGTAGTGAGTTGTTGGTTTTATTCACTACTCACTACTGACTACTCACTATTCACTATTCACAATTCACAATTCACGCCCCCACAACAAGCCTATGCTACAAAACAACATACTCCTCCGCGCCCTTCGTGGTGAAACAACTGAAAGAACTCCTGTTTGGATGATGCGCCAGGCTGGCCGTTACCTGCCTGAATACATGGTATTGAGAGAAAAATATGGATTCTTTGAACGTTGTCAGACGCCCGAACTCGCCTGTGAGATTACCTTACAGCCCGTTGACATCATTGGCGTAGATGCCGCTATCCTGTTTTCAGATATCCTGGTAGTGCCCCAGGCAATGGGATTAGAAGTGCAACTGATAGAAAGCAAAGGACCCGTGCTCCCCGATCCGATTAAAACGGTGAATGATATGAACCGTGTAAGGGTACCAGATGTACACGAAACACTTGGTTATGTATTTGATGCCATCAAACTCATTAAACAGGAGTTGAATGGTCGTGTGCCATTGATTGGCTTTGCAGGTGCTCCCTGGACCTTACTCTGTTATATGGTACAGGGAAAGGGATCAAAAACATTTGATGAAGCGAAAGCCTTCTGCTACACGCAACCGGCATTAGCACACCAGCTTTTACAAATGATTACCGATACCACCATCGCCTACCTAAAAGCGCAAATAAAAGCAGGTGCAGATACAGTGCAGTTATTCGATAGTTGGGGAGGGTTATTAAGTCCACACGATTTTGAAAACCTCTCTTTGCGATATATGCGTCAAATTGTAGCGGCAGTAAAAGATGAAGCACCAACCATCATCTTCGCCAAAGGTGCATGGCAAAGCCTTGATCAAATGGCCGCAACAGGCGCACATGGATTAGGGATAGACTGGTGTATAAATCCAGCAATGGCCAGACAATTCGCAGGAAACAATGTTACCCTTCAGGGAAATTTCGACCCGGCTAAATTGTTATCACCTATTCCGGTAATACAACAGGAAGTAAAAGATATGCTCAAAGCATTTGGTCCTGGCAGACATATAGCCAACCTCGGTCATGGCATACTACCCAATGTACCTGTTGACCATGCAAGGGCATTTGTTGATACGGTGAAGGAGTTTAGACATGAGATGTGAATTGTCAATGGTGAGTGGTGAATAAAACCAACTATTCACCATTCACCATTCACAATTCACGCCCACAACCAATACAACCTTATGATAAAAGAACAATGGATTGCCTTTATTCACCAGTTGCAAGACGATATATGTGCAGCACTGGAGAAGGCAGATGGTAAAGCAACATTTAAAGAAGATCGCTGGGACCGCCCTGAAGGAGGTGGAGGCAGAACAAGGGTTATCAGCAATGGTAGCGTGCTGGAGAAAGGTGGTGTAAACACATCCATCGTATTTGGCGAAGTTACCGACCTTATGCGCACCCAACTGAAGATCAATGGACACAGTTGGTTTGCTTGTGGATTAAGCCTGGTTATCCATCCCATCAACCCTTTTGTACCTACAGTACATTGTAATTACCGGATGTTTGAATTGTACAATGAAGCAGGCGAAGTAATTGACAGATGGTTTGGTGGTGGTACCGATCTAACTCCTTATTATCTTTTTGAAGAAGATGCAAAGTATTTCCATCGCACCTATAAAGATGCATGCGATTCTTTCGATATCACTTTGTATCCCAAATTCAAAAAAGAGTGCGACGACTATTTCGTTAACTGGCATCGCAATATGGAACGAAGAGGAATTGGCGGAATATTTTATGACTACCAACGTGCAGATGATAAAAAACCTGTTGAATTTTGGATGGGTCTGGCAAAAGCATGCGGATATGCATTCATTGATAGCTATGTACCCATCGTTGAAAAAAGAAAGAAAACCATCTTTACAGCCGCAAACAAATACTGGCAGGAGATACGCAGGGGTAGGTATACAGAATTCAACCTGGTACACGATAGAGGAACTATCTTTGGACTCAAAACAAATGGTCGGATTGAAAGCATCCTGATGAGCTTACCACCAACCGTTCGTTTCGATTACAACCATCAACCTGCAGAAGGATCAGAAGAATGGAACCTACTACAGGCATGTTTGCACCCGAGAGAATGGGTTTAAGTTTGAATTTTTGATCTTTGATTTTTTGATTTAAGTATCATCTGGTGCGGTGCGGTTGGTTCGAAATGTCATGTTGTAATTTTACAGCATGAATAGAAGTGAATTACAACAGAGGACCCAAAAATTCAATATTGATATTATTTACTTTTGTAGTTCTTTACCAAAAACACCGGCTGGTTTCGAGATTGCGGAACAATTTATCAGGTCAGCGGGGTCAGTAGGTGCAAACTACAGAGCTTCTTACAGATCAAAATCTGAATCCGATTTTGCTTATAAGCTTAAAATCGTTCTTGAAGAAATAGATGAGTCGCATTATTGGTTGGAAGTCATCAAAGAAAGTCGATTGAGTTTAGACAGCAACATTAACAGGTTAATACAGGAAGCCAATGAATTAACAGCCATCTTTGCTGCTGCGAATAAAACTTTTGATCAAAAAAAAAAGCAGCGCAAAATTTAATTTGAAAAACCAAAGATCAAAAACTCAAAGATCAAAAATATAGATCTATGCAATTGCAAAGAAGAAACCGTATCCTTCGTCAATCACCTGCTATCCGTTCAATGGTGGCGGAGTCGATTTTATCGCCTGCTGATTTTATTGCCCCTTTGTTTATTGATGAAGGCGAAAATATAAAAACAGAGATCAGCTCAATGCCTGGGTATTACCGTATGTCGCTCGACCTTACGGTGAAAGAAGTGAAGGTATTATGGGATATGGGTATTCGTGCTGTTTTACTTTTTATTAAATGTAAAGATGAACTGAAAGATAATACAGGTAAAGAAGCCTGGAATAAAAATGGATTGATGCAAAGAAGTATCAAAGCCATTAAAGATGCTGTGCCGGGAATAGTGGTAATGACAGATGTAGCACTGGATCCATTTTCTTCCTATGGTCATGATGGCATTGTAAAAGACGGAGAAATTGTAAACGACGAAACCGTTGAAGCATTGGTGAAGATGAGTATTAGTCATGCAGAAGCTGGCTGCGATTTTGTTGCTCCCAGCGATATGATGGATGGCCGTATAGGTGCCATCAGAACCGGACTTGAAGAAACAGGCTTTACCAAAGTGGGCATCATGAGTTATAGTGCCAAATATGCTTCTTGTTTTTATGGTCCATTTAGAGATGCTTTGGATAGTGCACCAGGTTTTGGCGATAAAAAAACTTACCAGATGGATTTTGCTAATAGAACAGAAGCCATCAAAGAAACAATCATGGATGTTGAAGAAGGCGCAGATATTGTGATGGTTAAACCAGCCATGGCTTATCTCGATATTATTAGAGAAGTGAAAAATGCAGTTGATGTTCCGGTAAGCGCCTATCATGTAAGCGGAGAATATGCAATGATTAAAGCCGCTTCAAAAATGGGATGGCTGAATGAAGAAAAAGCAATCATCGAAAGCCTCACTTCCATTAAAAGAGCCGGAGCAGACATGATCGCAACCTATTTCGCGAAAGATGCAATTAGATTATTGTCGTGAATTGTCAATTGTCAATGGTGAAATAGGTGTTAATACGGATAAATTTCATGTATTTACCACTAGTTTGCCTGTCTCATAAAAAATGATGGCCGACAAGATTTAATTTGGCGATTTATCAAAGGTTAGTAAAATGTTTTTGATTCTAAATCACCAAAAACTTGATGTATATATTTCTGTTAGAAAGCTTGTTTTCGAGTGCTATAAAATAACGAATCAGTTTCCTCCTGAGGAAAAATTTGGAATTGTTTCTCAGATAAGAAGAGCTGTTTTATCAGTTCACTTAAACATAGCGGAGGGAGCTTCAAGAAAATCTATTATAGAGCGAAAAAGATTTTTTGAAATAGCAAGAGGATCATTGATTGAAATTGATGCAGCTTTAGATATTGCTTTTGATTTGAACTATTGCTCATTTAATGATTCCGATTATTTAAAAAAGCACATGATTGATAGCTTTAAAATGTTAACGGGATTAATTACAGCCTAAATATTCACTATTCACCATTGACAATTCACGCTATGTATAATAAAAGTATTCAGCTTTTCGAACGCGCACAACAGTCTATTCCCGGTGGAGTAAACTCTCCGGTTAGGGCATTTAAAAGTGTGGGAGGAACTCCGGTATTTATGGAGAAAGCAAAAGGCGCTTATCTCTATGACGCAGACGGCAATCGTTATATAGATTATATCGCTTCATGGGGGCCGATGATCCTCGGGCATGCTTATGACCCTGTGGTAAAAGCCATTCAGGAAAAGGCGGTTTTATCTACTTCCTATGGGGCACCTACCCTTCTGGAGATTGAAATGGCTGAACTCATTAAAAGTATGGCTCCCAATGTAGATATGATTCGCATGGTGAGCAGTGGTACAGAAGCCTGTATGAGTGCTTTACGATTAGCACGTGGTTATACCGGCAGGAATAAGTTCATCAAGTTCGAAGGCTGTTACCATGGACATGCAGATGCATTCTTAGTAAAAGCCGGAAGTGGATTGGCCACTTTTGATATTCAGACCGTACCCGGAGTTACCGGTGGTGTTTCTAACGATACATTAACCTGTGCCTATAATGATCTTGAAGCTGTTAAAGCGCTGGTTGCTTCAAACAAAAATGAAATTGCTGCGATTATCATTGAACCCGTAGCAGGTAATATGGGTTGTATACTTCCAAAACCAGGGTTCCTTGAAGGGTTAAGAAAAATATGTACCGATGAAGGCATTGTATTCATTTTCGATGAAGTTATGACGGGTTTTCGTTTAGCAGCAGGCGGAGCTCAGGAAGTTTTGAATATCGATGCCGATCTTATCACCTATGGCAAAGTAATAGGCGCCGGTATGCCCGTTGGAGCTTTTGGTGGAAAAAGAGCCATCATGGAAAAAATTGCTCCTTTAGGAAATGTTTACCAGGCAGGAACTTTAAGTGGCAACCCTATTGCCATGATTGCTGGTTATACTTTATTACAGGAGTTGAAAAATAATCCATCCATCTACCAGGAACTAAGCGACAAAACAAAATACCTGCACGAAGGATTAGACAAAGTATTAGCAGCATCCGGAGTGCCTTATATTATCAACAGAAAAGGTTCGATGATCAGTGTACATTTCAGTAAACAACCTGTTACTGATTTTGCATCTGCTGCAGCAGCAGACAATGCCTTTTTCAACAAATATTTTCATGCTATGCTGAAACGTGGTATCTATCTCCCCCCATCCGCTTTCGAAAGCTGGTTCCTCAATAACGCATTAACCTATTCGGACCTGGATGCAACTATTGAGGCAACGAGGGAAAGTTTGAAGGAAATTAGTGAAGCGTGAATGGTCAATTGTCAATGGTGAATAAATAGATATTTGACAATTCACCATTGACCATTCACTATCTTTACCCCATGAAACTCACTTTCTTCTCATCCCAGCCTTATGACCGGCTTTTTTTTGAGCGCCATAATGATACGTTGGGGTTTGAGCTGCAATTTCTTGATATTTCACTCGACGAACATACTGCCGCATTAGCCAAAGGCGCTGATGCAGTTTGTGTTTTTGTGAATGATAAAGTAAATGCATCCGTAGTTTCTATTTTAAAAGAAAATGGCATTAAAGTGATTGCACTTCGCTGTGCTGGATTTAATAATGTTGACCTGGAAGCCTGCCGTAAAAATGATATGCATGTCTGCAGAGTTCCGGCCTATTCCCCTGAAGCTGTTGCCGAGCATGCAATTGCCATGATTCTTACCCTTAACCGAAAAACACATAAAGCATATAACCGTGTCAGGGAGCAAAACTTTTCACTAAACGGTTTATTAGGTTTTAACCTGCATGGCAAAACAGTTGGTGTAATTGGCACCGGAAATATTGGTAAAGCATTTTGTAGGATCATGCTAGGATTTGGTTGTACTGTAAAAGCATTCGACCTGATTGCCAATAAAGAAATGGAATCTATCGGCGTAACCTATCACCCACTTATTGAGGTATTACAGTCGGATATCATCTCCTTACACTGTCCCTTAAACGAACAAACCAAACATATTATCGGTTCAGAGACCATCGATTATATAAAAAAAGGGGCCATGCTCATTAATACGGGCCGTGGTGGATTAATTGATACAAAAATCATTATCCAGGCACTAAAAAAAGGACATATCGGAGCTTTGGGCATGGATGTATATGAACAGGAAGAAAAGCTGTTTTTCAGGGACTTATCAACCAATATCATCCAGGATGATGATATCCAGCGTCTCATGAGCTTCCCGAATGTGCTGATCACCGCCCACCAGGCCTTTTTCACCGATGAGGCCCTCTCCCAGATTGCTATTACTACGTTAAATAATGTGTTGCATTTACTAAAAAATAGTAATTTGAAGGACGAGGCTGCGTTATTGGCTTAATTTTAGTCTAAGAGTATAGAAAAGCTAAGGCACTATGAAAAAAATCAGTTCCAGATGGGTCGTTTTACTTTCTGCTGTTTTGTTTATCTGGGCTTGCCAAAAAGAGGTGAGTACAGAAGGAACAGGACTGGGTGGTACTGCCCAAGGTTCTTTAACAGATAGCTCTGGTTCATGCAAAGATGCAGTTGTAATTGGTGAATATGTGATTGACCAGAATCTTACGGACAGCAACTATGTAGTTATTAAAGTAAACTTCACGTTACAGGGCAAATACAAGATTTATTCAGATACCATTAATGGTATGTGGTTTATTGATTCTGGATTTGCATTAACAACAGGAGCCACAACCGTAAAACTGAAAGGATATGGTAAACCCATACTGCCTAACAGAGCAGATTTTGTACTGACATTTGGCAGTAGCTTCTGTGCTTTCTCTGTAATAACAACGGCAACCGGTGGCTCAGGTGGAGGTACAAGTTCAGACTATTTCCCTAATACACTTGCATCAAACTGGACCTACGAATACCTTCCAAAACTCGGCACATTGGATACTTTCAGGTCAACAGTTACCAATCAGACCGTATTCTTCGATAATATGGTCTTCAAACAATTTGATACCAATCCACTGGGAGAACCTTATTATTTCTCGAAAGACAATGCCGGGAATTATTATGCATTAAGCACTACAGATTTCGATTACCTCTTTCTTTTCGATTCTATTCCAAACACATTCATTACCTATCCTTTTCTCAAAGACAATGTAGCAGTTGGTACAACCTGGGAAAGCCCGGAATATGGCAAAGTAAAACACGGTTCGGAAATTGGGGTAAGTAAAGCTGTATTTACCATCATGGGAAAGGGTATTACCTATAATGTTTTTTCTACTTCCTATTCCGATGTTATCAGTGTAAAAAGGGTCATTCACTTTAAACCAGACGGCGGCAGCTACCGCGCGTTAATTGAAGGAACCAGCTATTATGCAAAAGGAGTTGGCCTGATTGATCAGGTTATTCCTGCAGCTAATCAGTCTGTTTCTTTGAAGAGAAAAGAAGTGTTCTAATTAGTCCAGATTATTAAGGTGGTCCATTGTACGGAATGAATTGTCAGCCATTGCTGTCCAGATTAATTTGGCTGCGAGCTGGTAGTGTAGCGTATGATGGAACGCAGATCTTCATGATTTTCAAGATCTATCATGATAAATCTTGAAAATCATGAAGATCTGTGTTCTATTAATAACAATTATGCATTAACAGCAATCAACTATTGATCTTACCGCTGATTTTACATGATGCTACCTGGTGAGAATATTGCTAGAATATCTGTGTCTTATCATCCACCACAGACTTGGTTTCTACGGTTGAATGTTTTTCTTCTTTCTGATGTTTGAAGAATTTATTCTGGAAGATTAAAATGGCTATTACACCAGCTGAGATAGATGCGTCTGCGAGATTAAATACCGGACGGAAAAATTCGAAATCATCCCCTCCGAAGAATGGAACCCAGCTTGGGTATTTTGCATCAGTGATGATGGGGAAATAAAACATATCCACCACTTTACCATGCAATAAACCTGCATAGCCTCCACCTGATGGAAATAAAGTGGCTACATTTTGTGTAAATGGATTGCTTTGCTCGAAAATCAATCCATAAAACAAACTATCTATCAGGTTACCCAATGCCCCGGCATAAATTAGTCCGGCACAGATCATAAACCCTTTGTGGTAATTTTTCTTAATGAAATCGCGCAGCAGAAAGGTACCCCAGATTACTGCAACCAATCGGAAAAGCGTGAGGGCTATTTTACCAAAGCCACCGCCAAATTTCCAGCCCCAGGCCATGCCTTCATTTTCAACAAAATGCAGCCTGAACCAATCTCCAATTACTTTATGCTCCTCACCAGCATAATAATTCAGTTTGATATAAAACTTTAATGCCTGATCGGCTACAATAATGGCGAGGATCAATAAAAACAGCTGTTTTCCTTTCACTTACTGGTAAATTTATACAGTCGCAAAGATAGGGGCTGAACCAACAAATCTGGTATTCACAAAAAGGTTGGTTTGTTAAATCATGTTTTACTCTTCTACATAGACCCTTTTAACCCGCTGGCTGATTCCCGTCATCACTTCATATACAATAGTACCAGATGATTCAGCAAGGTCCTGAACCGGTACCTGGGTGCCAAAAACTTCTACTTCATCCCCCTCAGCGGCTTCTGGTATATCTGTAACATCGATCATGGTCATATCCATACAGATATTGCCCACTACCGGTGCCCTTTTGCCTTTTAGCATCATATATCCCCTTCCATTTCCGAGGCTGCGGCTATAGCCATCAGCATAGCCAATTCTTACTGTGGCAATCTTGCTATCACGGTTCAATACACCCATCCTGTTATAACCCACGGTTTCCCCAACCGGAACCATACGAATTTGTGCAATGGTCGTTTTAAGTGTTGCGACAGTCTGTAACGACAACTGATGCTGGTTGGCACTGTCAACACCATATAATCCAATACCCAATCTCACCATATCATACTGGTATTCCGAATGTCTGAATATGCCTGCCGAATTTGCAATATGCCTGATAAATGAATAGCCAAGTGTTTCTTTCATCGCTGCAACTGCCAACTCAAACCTGCGAACCTGTTCATGGGTGAAATCGTCCAATGAAGCAGATTCACTTGCGGCAAGGTGACTCAATACCGATTTTGCAACCATGGTTCCCTGTGCCTTCATGTGCGTAGCAAGTTCCCTGGCTTCTGAAACCTCAAAACCCAATCTGTTCATCCCCGTATTGAACTTTATATGAACCGGATACTGGGTGATTGCCTGCCTGTTTAAAAACTGGTTGAAGGAATGGTAAATATTGAATGAATATATTTCTGGTTCCAGGTCGTATTGTATCATGGCATCAAACCCGGCTTCATCAACATTCATTACCATGATTGGCATGCTTATCCCCGCTTTACGTAATTCAACCCCTTCATCGGCATAAGCAACTGCCAGATAATCTACCTTATGAAATTGTAATATCCTTGCTACTTCCGCAGTACCACTTCCATAACTAAACGCTTTTACCATGGCCATTATCCGGGTACTTGGCTCCAGATCCTGCTGGTATGCTTTCAGGTTATGAACCATGGCCGTTAGGTTTACTTCCATTACGGTCTGGTGAACTTTTTGTTCCAACCATTGACTGATCCGTTCAAAAGAAAATACCCTGGCGCCTTTCAATAAAATATATTCATCCCTGAATTGATTCAATGATGCATGCTGAAGAAAATCTTCCGTTGATTCGAATAAAACGATTTCAATATCGGAGCGATATTTTTCGAAAATAGCACCCTGACTCCGCATCATGCTACCAATACCAATCAACCTGCTTACTCCTCTCTGTATCAGTAGTTCTATGATATAGGTATATAACTGCGAATCCGTTTTACCAGTTTGCAAAAGATCAGAAAGGATCAGTGTGGTTCTATTCTTTCCAGCCTGTTGCAATAAAAAATCGAGTGCCAATTCTAGTGAAGCAATATCATTACTATAACTATCATTCAGCAGGTAACAATTATTAGCCGCTCTTTTCAACTGCATACGCATATCTACTGCTTCCAGTAACATCATGCGTTTATTTATCCATTCCCCCGAATAGCCCATTAATAATAATACCGCCCAACACGTGATTGCATTATCTATTGAAATACGATCTGTAAATGGTATTTGAATTTGTACCTGATTACCCAAGTAACGGGCACTGATCAGGGTTTGTTGTGCTGATTGCTCTTCCGTAGTCACCTGCAAATCAGCATTAGTTTCTCTGCTCCAACTGAAGAACTGAATATTTTCTTTGAAGAGTTGCTTGTTCTTTCCTGAAATATCAAGCAATGGTTCAATGCTGTCTTTACAGTACACAAGACTATCGGCAGCAGAAAATAATTTTGACTTGGCAACTGCTTTTGATAATTCATCTTTAAACCCTGCAGCATGTGCAGCTCCGATATTGGTCCATACACCAATTGAAGGTTGCACTATTTGTTGCAAAGCTTCCATTTCACCTTCCTTTGAAATGCCCGCTTCAAATATGCCTAATGTATGCGATTGATTGAGTTGCCAAACACTTAAAGGAACACCGATTTGCGAATTATAGCTTCTTGGACTTCTTACAATTTGCGCCTCAGTATGTAATAATTGATAAAGCCACTCTTTTACAATGGTTTTTCCATTGCTACCGGTGATACCAATAATAGGAATACTGAATTGTTTTCGGTGCCAGGCAGCTAATTCTTGTAATGCTAATAATACATCCGGCACTTCAAGGAATATAGCATCGGGATATATAGTAGTATCTATTTCTCTTTTCCCTGTTACAAAAAAACGAAGTCCCCTGCTGAATAACTCTGGAATAAAGCTATGCCCATCACGCCGCGGACCACTTAAAGCAAAAAACAAGGTGTTTTCTGCAAATACCAGCTTACGGCTATCGGTTAGCAGGTATTGAATAGACTGATCAACGGATGGTATCCTCTCGGCCTTGATAATGGTTGCTATATGTTGAATTGTATATGCCAATAAAGAGCATGGTTTTATCAGAGTGACCCATCGTGTACATCTTTGGGCGCTCCTTTTTTGCTAGCAAACATCGAATAAAATATAGATCCCGAAATACAGAGTACGATAAGTCCAAGGGAGATAAATACCTGTGTGCTCTTATCTACCCACATATTGATATAATGTTCGCCAAGCATTTTCACACCAATAATTACCAGTACAATGGCGATTCCCTGTTGCAGGTAATCGAATTTTGAAACAGCACCACGTAATAAGAAAAACAAAGACCTTAATCCAAGTACCGCAAAAATATTAGAGGTATAGATCACCAGCTTATCTCTGGAAATACCCATTACAGCCGGAATTGAATCAAGGGCAAAAACAAGATCAATCGATGCAAGTAACACTACTACCACAAACAAAGTGGTATACAAAGGCTTGCCATTTTCACGAACCACATATTTACCATCGCCATCATGTGGGGCAAGGGGCAGGTATTTTTTCAGGAAGCGATAAATTTTTGTGTCGTGCGGTTCAAATTCTTTCTCCTCATTTGAAGTAAACATTTTGTATCCGGTATATACCAGGAACACACCAAAAATATACAACACCCAATGAAACTGTTCAACCAGGGCAACCCCAATCGTTATAAAAATAACCCTGAATACGATGGCCATTAGAATACCAATCAACAATACGCGGGAGTAGAACTTTTCTTTTACTTTAAAAGAATTGAATATGAGGATGAAAACAAAAATATTATCAATGCTCAGGCTCCATTCCATCAGGTAAGCACTGAGGTATTCCAGGGCCAGTTTCTGTCCTTCTTCCACCCACATAAAAACAAAAAATGCAAGCGCAAGTGAAACCCAGAAAAAAGTTTGTTTTAATGCCTGCTTAATGGTTATCTGAGCATTCTTCTTACTCAGCAAACCAAGGTCAAATACAAGTGCCAGCACTAAAACGATCCCAAAAACAAGGTATACGATCTGATGAGTGGTCATGAGGGTAAATTAGGCCGTAAAGATAAGATTCCAGCACATCGCAGGCATTTACTTGCCGTATTTCTTTTTTCGCCGCCATTGCAGTGTCGTACCTGCTAAAGCCAATAATACCAGCGGGGCAAGAATATTAATCCATTGCCAGGTATTTTTTTGATTGGCTATTTTCTCTTTATCCAATAAACGGAGTACAATGGTTTTGTTTCTACTTTCAAATAAGCCATTATTGCTTACCAGGTAATCTATACAGTTCAGGAAAAACTCCCGATTGGCAAATCGATACCCTTCAAATGGAAGCTCACCCATTGAAAGTGGACCAGTTGTATTACTTAATGCATTGGTTACAATATCTGCATCAGATACTACAATTTGTTTTCCGGATACTTTAGCTGCTTTTAAGAATGGGCGGCCAGTTGTTCTTTGTACTGAGTCCATTAAGTTATTGCTGGCCCTGTTCGCAAATAATGACTGAAAGTTTCCTTCCAGTAATACAGCAACGGGTACAAAACTTTTATTAAAGCTACGCAGATCTTCTTCTGATTTTACACTGTTGATTGATACCATGGCAGGAGAAGAAATGCGACGGCTATTGGTATCGGATGCCAATAATATTGTTTTTTGAATACCCGGTGCCTTTACCGTGTCGATACTGGATGGAAAGATCGGTAATACCCGGTCTATATTTTTTGAAATAGGGTTATTCGTTTGGGAAGACAAAAAAGGATAATAAGGCCAGGGAACACGCTGCATATTAGGTGAACCATCGGGATTACGGCCAATAACAATCGGTATTTTAGAACAGTTCAGGTCTTGCAGCAAATCTCCATTAATACGAACCCCATATTTAAAAAGCAGGTCATCGATGTCTAGTCCTCGGTCAAATGCAGTATACTCTGCCTGACTACGCATCAGGCTGTCTAATTCAGCATGTAGTTTATCGATGAACCAGATCAGCTTACCACCATTCATTACATACTGATCTAGTTTTAATTTGTCTTCCTCCGTAAAAGTTTCTGTAGGCTTTACAATAATCATCGCATCGATTAGTGTAGGATCGGGGTAACCTTGTTTAAGGTCAAAGACAGCCAGCCTGTATTCATTGCGTAAACTTTCGCCCAGGTCATTCACTTTAAGGTCCGTGGGTTCTCCATTACCAACCAGATAAGCGATGGTTGGAATATTTTTCCGGGTAAGTTTATCGATAGCGTTTGCAAACTTATATTCTAATAAAGCCTCGGCTGCATTACGTGTGGCTTCTTTGTCTTCCAGTGGCTCAACATCATTCATTACATTGTATTGCCTGAAAATTTTTCTGCTGCTTCTCAGGTCAATCGCAATAGGCCGGCGATTTCCATAGCGCACCAGAGCCGAAGGGATGATGAGTTGCGCGGTAGATTTATCGCTGCTGGTTATTTCACTTCTTTCAAATATAACACCCAGACTTGCCAGACTATCATAAAGCATGGCTCGTGCCGTATCGTTGGATAAATCTTCGCCTGGCTTTTCAAATTTTACTATGAGTTGGTTACCAGACAGAGATTTAAATTCATCCAGCAACTCCTGTGTTGCCAAAGAAAGCTTTTTATAATCGGCGGGTAAATCACCCGTTAAGAAAACATCTACCTGAATGGTAGAGTCCAGGGTTGATAATAATTGTTTTGTAGGGGTAGTAAGGCTGTATCGCTTATCTGCTGTTAAATCGGCCCTATAACCAATATTAGCCGATAGATAAATCACGGTTACCAGTATTACCAGCAAGCCAACCCAACCATATTTATGTTTTAATAATTGCTGCATAATGGTGACTTATCTTTTCAACAGGTTTCTTTGTGTGAGAAAAAGGAAAAAGTAAATAATAGCAGAAAAGTAAACAAGGTCACTCATGCGTACTACTCCTCTACTGATACTGCGGTAGTGAAAATGGATACCGAGCATTTCGAGGTAGTAATCCATTCCTCCACTAAATACAGACAGTTTACTGATGGCATCGAATCCATTGTATAATAAGAAGCATACAAAAGCTCCGGCAATAAATGCTACTACGGTATTATTGGTATAGCTGCTGGTGCAAATGCCGATTGCGGTGAAAACGGCACCGAGTAATAGGAGACCTAAATAACTTCCAATGGTTGCGCCAATATCAATACCTCCGGTTACACTTAGTGTTTGTATGGAGATGGCATAAATAATAGTGGGAAGTATGGCGGAAAAAACAATTACCAGGGCACCAAAAAACTTTCCCCAAACAAGTTGAACCGGAGAAAGTGGAAGTGTGCGTAATATTTCAAAGTTGCCTAGTCGGTACTCATCTGAAAAACTCCTCATGGTAATGGTAGGCACTACGAATAAAAGTATCCAGGGCACAAGGCTAAAAAAGCCGGCCAGACTGGCATATCCGAACTCCAGGATACTGGTTTCGGGGAAAACAAATAGCATCAGGCCATTGATCAGCAGGAATACAGCCAGGGCAATAAAGCCTGTTAAACTACTGAAGAATTGTTGCCATTCTTTTTTGCAGATAATCCACATATTGTCAAAACTAATTGTTCTCTGCGATAACAGTGCCGTTCATAAATATTTTATGTGTTCTTTATGGAATCTTCAGCATATAGCATCTTAACCCAAAAGCGCTATATGATAAAAAGAATTACCCTATTAATCCTCTATGTTTTAGGAGTGGGCTTGTTTGCAAACGGACAAACCAATGATCCGGTAAACACAGGTAAAAAAGTACCCCCTCCGCCGCCGCCGGTTGAGCGGGTTCCTGCTGTGCCAAAAGTGAATCCCCAAAAAATAAAGGTGGAACCACACGCAGAACAAAAGCCACCACCACCTCCTCCGCCACCTATTGAAAGGCCAAAGAAAAAACTGAAAAAGATGCCTCCGACTAAAATTCATCAGCCAGAGCGGCCGGCTCCACCAGCACCGCCTGAGAAAGGGAATATTATTTTCAACTAGCAAATCGATCGAACAGGCTATTCTTTTTTTCTCATGTGTGTCAGATAACCTGTTCTGGCATTTGTTTATACAAATGCTGTTGGTTTTTGGAAAAGGCCTGGGCTATCCAGGCTTTTTTTGTTGTGGTTACCCTCCCAATTTAAATCCTGATAACTTTTCAAATTCTTCCTCAAAGGATTTATTCGCATGATGAGCTTCCTGATTTGCAATATACTTTTTCAGGTTTTCAATACCAGACTTACTAACCGAAGCGGCAAAATAATCAGATTGCCATTCTAAATGTATGTGCGGGTATTTGAGATTAAACCAACGGGCCGATTCCCCTTTGATCAATTTTATGACCCCATCGATAGTTTGTCGTACCCTAAACCTAACAAGACAGTGAAGGTGATCACAATGTCCATCAATGCTCTCAATATGAATATTTTGGCTGTATGCATTTTGCCTGATATGATTAATTAGTGCCTGTTTTATGGGTGGAGTTAAAATCGGTCTCCTGTGTTTTGTACTCCATACATAATGAACATATACAATTGAATGCGACATGATAAAATTTATCGCAAATAAAGGGTTTGGTGTAAGGTATTTCTACGGAATCTTGTGGCGGAGCGCCTCACACACATTTCGCCGGAATGAATTCCAGCGCAGGGAATTGTTGAGGGGGGGGGGCTTTGATTTTGATTAATTCAAAAAATTGGAGACCATTTTCCCTCCTTTTCGCCGGAATGAATTCCGGCGCAGGGAATTGTTGAGGGGGTGTTCTTTGATTTTGATTAATTCAAAAAAATGGAGACCATTTTCCCTTCTTTTGGCCGGAATGAATTCCGGCGCAGGGAAGTTTGAAGGGATGTTCTATTATAAAGTCAATTGCTAAAAATCAGAGGCCAAATTCCCTGCTCCGGACTTCAGTCCGGAGAAACAAAAAATGCCTGGATATACCAGGCATTTTTTATCATTCAATGATAAGTTATCATTACACCGCAAAACTCTCTCCGCATCCACAACTTCTGCTGGCATTAGGATTATTGAAATAAAATCCTTTACCATTCAATCCATCGGAGAAATCAAGTTCTGTGTTTACGAGGTATAAAAAGCTTTTCAGGTCTGTTACTACTTTCACGCCATTATCTTCAAAAACCTGATCCATTGGTTTTATTTCATTATCGAAATCAAGTTTATAACTCAAGCCCGAACATCCACCTCCAACAACACCGACCCTTAAAAAGTACGAAGTATCTCCTGCAACACCTGCTTCATCCATCAGTTGTTGTACTTTTTTCTTTGCCTTATCGCTTACGTATATGCTGTTCTCTGTTGCTACCATTTTACGAATAGTTAATGGTTTCTGGCTAATGGTTGAACAATAGCCTTTTACAAATTAGTGTACCCCTTTCTCTTCGAATACCAGTTCTTCCAGACCATTCTTCTTACGATAATCGTTGATAGCTGCTTTAATAGCATCTTCTGCCAATACTGAGCAGTGAATTTTTACAGGAGGAAGGTTTAACTCTTCCACCAGATCCATATTATCGATCTGAACAGCCTGATCAACTGTTTTACCTTTCAACCACTCAGTAGCGAGTGATGAAGAAGCAATAGCTGATCCGCATCCGAAAGTTTTGAATTTAGCGTCTGTAATTACACCGGTAGCATCGTCTACCTCAATCTGAAGACGCATAACGTCGCCACACTCGGGAGCTCCAACTAAACCAGTACCTACATTCTTTTTTCCTTTATCTAGCGTACCCACATTTTTGGGGTTACTATAATGGTCGATTACTTTTTCTGAATATGCCATGGTTGAAGAAATTTGAAAATTAAACAATTTGAAAATTTGAAAATGGAGAAGTTCTTTTGGTTCTTAGGTAATTCAAAAATCATTTTCAAATTTTCAAATTACCTCATTTTCAAATTACTAATGGTGTGCCCACTCAATGCTGTTCAGGTCGATACCTTCCTTGAACATTTCCCAGAGTGGACTCATTTCTCTCAGTTTTAATACGGTTTCACTTAC
>CAZTCS010000074.1:0-19778 GCA_964611995.1 uncultured Sediminibacterium sp.
ATTCTGCAGAACGTTCCATTTGTGATGTTTCGATATTCCATTTCATGTTCAGCAAACCCTGACTCAACAATTTATCTGCTCCTGTTAATGCAACGTTCCAGTCAATCATATAAGCATCCTGCTTAATAGTATACTGGTGCACTACTTTTTGTCCATCTTCAGCAGCAAGTATAAAAGTTACCACCTGTGAACCGTCAGCACCGCGTGTAACGGGTTCTGCATTAAAAAACAATTCGCCTGTATTAGCAGACTGGTTGGCTCCTGTATTAATACTATAGCCCAAATTAGCCTTATCAGTCAGCACAACTTTACTACTATCGGCTTTCTTATAATTTTTAAGCTCTACTGATTTCACCTGACCGCCTTTATTGGTCAATACCACTTTCATCACATTATTCTCAACTGTAACCAGTGATTCTGTTCCATTAGCTGCTGTGGTGAAATTTCCTGCCAAAGCAGCCCTGTTTGCAGAATCTCTTCTGGTAGCATCCAATTGCATAGTGGCACTATCTACCACCGGGCGTTTTGCAGCATTGACACGGGCGAGTGAATCTTCCTGTTTTTTCTTTGTTTCAAGGATGGCAGTCTGCTGTTTGTTGCTGTACCAGAAGTACATAAAAAACAACACACCCAGTAAAACAAAGCCAATGACCGTATTCTTGTCCGTCTTCATACTATATTTTATTGAGGGGCAAAGGTAATATTTGCGGGGAAAGATTGCTACCCTAAGTTTTGATGCGTTAAATTAGATACAAAAACGGCCAAAATATTACAAAAACGGCAAAATCATTGTTTCTTTATATCCGTTCCCACTCAACCAAAGGCGAATTTTCCAACTTCTACCCATTTTTCTTTTTAAACCCTTTGTATGCAGGAAAAAACACAGGTAATTTCCGATAAGGATACCTATACCCCTACCCGATGGAGAAAATTTTTATGGTGGCTCTCAACCGCTGAGGAAGAACTGATCGAAACATGTGTAGTTGATCGGAATCGTTATGCGATTGTGGGCATGACTGTTTTAGGAACCTGGCTGTTTGCCACCCTGGCCTGGACCTATTTTTTCAGTACAGTTACCAGTTCTATAATAGCATCGCTGTTATTGGGATTATTCATGGGTGGCATCATTTTATCTATTGACAGAGCCCTCATAAAAGGCATTGCCAAAAACAATAAAAGGAAGGCCTTTCCTTTGGTTTTCAGAATACTACTCGCATTTACCATTGGCTTATTTATGGCCCAACCCGCCTTGCTTTATCTATTTGATAAAGAAATTAAAGTGCAGGTATCCATTGATAATGAACAACGTAAAAAGGACAAAAGAGCTAGCCAGGATTCAGTGTATGCAACAGGCAAAAAAGAATTGCTGGATCAGAAATCAGCACTTGAACTTCAGCTTACGAACAGGTATGCAGAAGTTAGTGTAGCGCGCGACAGGTTCATCAGTGAAACCGATGGTACAGGTGGAAGTAAAAAAATTGGATTAAAGGATATCGCACTGGCCAAAAAAAATGCCTACCAACAATTGGATGCCAACTACAACCTGTTGAAAGAACAAATAACCCCACAAATCAGTCGTATCGATAGTCAGCTACTGGTTTATGAAAAAAACATACAGCAGGAACAAGCCAACTTTGAAGCCTTGTTAAACAATGGTTTTATTACACGTATTGAAGCACTGAACCATCTTGTTAGTAACAACACTGCAGTTGCTTACCGTTATTATTTGCTCGTGGCAATATTAATGTTGATAGAATTGATGCCCGTAATCGCTAAAACACTTTTACCAGATGGCAGCTACGATGAAAAAGTTCGGCTTCGCGAATCGCTGGAGAAAACCCTCACCCAAAAAAATCATGAGCGTGAACTTGCCTTAAAGGAACTACATAATCAAACCGTTTTCGAAAAAGACAGCGATTTTATTAAAGCTGGCATAGCACAAACAGATGATGTCCGCAACCAACAAATGAAAGAAACCATGGAGCAGTGGAAAGCCAATCCAGACAATTCCCTCAAATCAACCTGGAATAATCTGAAGAAAAACCTGCTGCTTACGCAAGAAGACTAGAAGGAATGATGAATGATGAATTTCGAATATCGAATGTTCAAGTAAATATTACTTGGACATTCGATATTCATCATTCAATATTCGCCATTTCCTATTTCCCTCCCGGCGGACAGTACTGTTTCAAGAAGTTGGTGTATAGTCGGGAAAGGTGTTGTGTGGTTCCTTTGCCTTCTGAAATTCCGTGTGAGCGATTGGGGTAACTCATTAGCTGAAACTGTTTGCCATTGGCAACTAATTCATTGATGAGCATTTCAGCATTATTATAATGTACGTTATCGTCTCCTGTTCCATGAATGTATAGGAGATTCCCACGAAGATTTTTTGCATGGGTAATAGGGGAACCATTGATAAAATCTTGCTTGTTTTCCTGAGGAAGCCCCATATACCTTTCCTGGTAAATATTATCGTAGGTTAACTGATTGGCTACCGCTGCAATAGAAATACCTGTTTTATAAATTTCAGGGTACTGGAACATCAGGTTTAGCGTGGCAGAACCACCTCCGCTCCATCCCCAAACAGCAACACGACTGGTATCGATGAATCCCCATTTGAATATTTCTTTTGCTGCCATGGCCTGGTCGCGGATATTCACAAGTCCAACTTTGCGGTAAATACTTTTGCGCCATTCTTTTCCCTTTGGCACTGGTGTTCCTCTATTATCAACAGTGATATAGATATATCCATCTTCAGCCATATTTCCCGCATAAAGTCTATTACTTCCTGCACCATATTGATCCTTGGCATTGGCGCCGGCTGGTTCAGTGTATACAAAAAACACCACCGGATATTTTTTTGAAGGATCAAACTGACGTGGCTTTACCATCCAGCCATCCATTTCAACACCATCAATGGTTTTTACTTTGAAGAATTCAACATTGGAAGATGCTTTATTTGATTTTGCAATAGCATCATTTACTTTATTGCCATCTATTGGTTTATGTCCATCAAGCGCAACCCATTCTCTTGCATTGGGTGTATAATAATTTGAGAAGCTATGCTGTGCATAGGCACCAGTTGGTGATACAACATAATTGTGTGTACCGGGTTGGTTAGCAGGTGTTAATCTTTCTGGTGTACCGGAACCGTCTAGCTTAGTACGATATAAATATTTTTGGGTTGCATTTTCTGGAGAGGCAGCAAAATATACATACCCTGTTTTTTCGTCAATTGCCTGGAGATCAATTACATCATAATTGCCTTTTGTTATCAGGGTTTCTGATTTACCATCTATAGAAAGGCGATATAGATGTCTCCAACCATCTTTCTCTGATGCCCATAAAAATTCCTTCCCGTTATTCAACCAATCCCATCCACCGTAATCATAATCGCTATCCCATTCACCCATCGTGCTGATCCAGGCCTCGTCTGCTTCATGGTAAATAGATTTGGAAGCACCAGTGGAGATATTACAAAGCATAATATCGGTCTGGTTTTGCTTACGGTTCATGTGTTGGATGATGAGTTCCTGATTATTGCTCCATTCCATCCTGGGTACATAAGATTGTAATACAGGATCTGTCGGAATCTTCATCCACTTTTGTGAAAGGTTGTTGATATTTACCACGCCTATTTTATAGGGAGAAGGTGGTTCTCCGGCAGAAGGATATTCAACAGGAACAGCAAATGAATAAATTGAATCAGTAGTATTAAGCATCAGGTAATCTTTGGTAGCGGCAGCATCTATTTGCCAGAAAGCAACATTTTTGCTGTCGGGGCTCCACCTGAAGCCATCCCTGCAACCAAATTCTTCCTCGTATACCCAATCGAAGGTACCATTGATCAATTTTCTGTTTCCGTTTTTTGTTAAAGCAGTAACTACTCCTGATTTCAGGTCTTCACAGTAGATATTATATTCACTTACATAAGCAACTTTTTTTCCATCGGGTGAGAATTTGGCAAACATCAGGGAAGATGTTGGTCTACCTTTTCCAAGTTGTTTTAATTGTTTGGTATTAAGGTCCAATAACCAATAATCTCCCTTCGTATCATATCTCCAAACTCTTTTGGTGTTGGTATAAATCATCACCTGTTGGTTATCAGGAGAGAAAAAGAAATTTCGTACGGATAAAGGTGTGGTTGAACCAGCGGGTGTAAGTAAATCTTTTGCTACGATGGTTGTTTTGGAAAACGTGGGTAATTGTGTTAGTACAATACTTCCGCTTTCTACAGCAAAATAACCTGACCCATCTTTCGACCAATGCGTACCAGTAGGTGGTTGAGCCTGGCCTGTATTAAGCAGTACTGCAAATAAAAAGCATACAGTTCCGAAAAATTTTGTTCTCATATTGATGATGCGTTTATTGGATGTTGAAAATACAGGTTTCAGTTGAGGGAGACAAAAAGACCCGGGGATTCCGGGTCTTGGTAGTATTATAATGTGTAAGACAGACATTTTAAAACAATTATTGTCTGCATAATATTTCGCATCTAAAAAAATACCTGAATTTTCTAAGCAAGTAGTCAATCGAAATCAGACTGCGTTCTGTAGATGGCGCGTATGATGGAACACAGATTTTCATGATTTTCAGGATTTTTCATGATAGATCTTGAAAATCATGAAAATCTGTGTTCTATTATTAACAGCTAATGCATTTACAGCAATCAAGGCTTGCAGCCTGCGGCTTGTAGCTTGCAGCAAAATTTCCCCGGACAGTTCTAGCTTTATTTTTCTAACTCTGCAGACTTGTCTTCCTTGTTGCTGTTTTTTGTTCCTGGTATTTTTTAGCAGCTCCTATGAAGTGAACGAAAAGTGGTGCTGGTTTCTCTACGGTACTTTTCAGTTCCGGGTGATATTGTACACCGATAAAAAATGGATGTGATGGTATTTCCATAATTTCTACCAGTCCTGTTTCAGGATTACGACCACTGGCAATCATTCCTTTTGCTTCAAACTGATCGAAATAATCGTTGTTGAATTCATAACGATGTCTGTGACGCTCAGTTATATTTGTTTCCCCGTAAATAGTATGTGCCAGACTACCAGATTTAATTTCACATGGGTATGCTCCTAAACGCATGGTTCCGCCCATCATTTTGATCTTTTTCTGCTCTTCCATCATATTGATAACTGCGTTGGCTGTGGTTGTATCCATTTCAGTTGAGTGTGCGTCTTTCAGACCAAGGATATTTCTTGCAAACTCAATTACGGCCATTTGCATACCAAGACAGATTCCAAAGAATGGCAATCCGTGTTCGCGGGCATATTGTACCGCAGTTATTTTTCCTTCGATACCTCGGTGTCCAAATCCGGGAGCTACTAATAATCCATCCAATCCTTCAAGTTTCTCCGCTACGTTTTCCGGTGTAATATATTCGCTGTGAACATTCACCACCTGTACTTTTACTTCATTCATTGCACCGGCATGTACAAAGCTTTCCAGGATAGATTTATAAGCATCCTGTAGTTCAATATATTTTCCGATAAGTCCAACAGTAACTTTGCTTTTCGGATATTTCAGTTTATCAAGAAAGCCTTTCCATTTATCAAGGTTTGGCTCGCTGTAACCGGTGATATTTAATTTTTTCAGGCAAATAAGATCCAGTTTTTCACGCAACATCAGCAATGGCACTTCATAAATAGTAGAAGCATCCATGGCTTCTATAACGGCTTCTGTTTTTACATTACAGAAGAGTGCAATTTTTCTTTTGATATCGTCGTTCAGCGGTTCTTCTGTTCTGCAGACAATGATATCCGGATGCACACCGGTTTCACTGAGCATTTTAACGCTGTGCTGGGTAGGCTTTGTTTTTAATTCTTTGGCAGCGCGGAGGTAAGGTATAAGTGTAAGGTGAACAACCATTACATCTTCTTCCGGTAATTCCCATTGCAGTTGACGTACTGCTTCAATAAAGGGTAAGCTTTCAATGTCACCTACTGTTCCGCCTATTTCTGTGATGATGATATCGTATTTATTATCTTCTCCCAACAATAGCATTCTACGTTTAATCTCATCGGTGATATGTGGAACAACCTGAACGGTTTTTCCTAAAAAATCACCTGCTCTTTCCTTATTGATTACTGTTTGATAAATACGGCCGGTGGTAACATTATTGGCCTGTGAGGTATAAATATTCAGGAATCGTTCGTAGTGCCCAAGGTCAAGATCAGTTTCTGCACCATCTTCAGTTACATAACATTCTCCATGCTCATAAGGGTTAAGTGTACCCGGATCAACATTGATATAGGGGTCAAATTTCTGGATCGTTGCCCTCAGTCCTCTTGCCTGTAATAATTTGGCAAGTGAAGCTGCTATAATTCCTTTTCCTAAACTGCTCGTTACCCCTCCGGTAACAAAAATGTACTTGGCCATGTTATGCTATTGTTTATTCGTTTATCGCCTGTTTGCTCATCGTATTATTTTATTATTGATAAGGTACAAACAACTTAACGAAGGTTGTATATAACAATAAAAAAAACGATACCCATTGTATTGATATACAATCAGATAACGCAAAAAAATATTGACCTTGTAAATGAGCGGTAAAAAAATTCAGAGGTCATACAAAGGTACAGCAAAAAAACTGATTTAAAAAAACGCCAGAGCCGGATTGAACGATTCCAGTCCGAATGTGTTAACTTGAAGTGTACATCTTTATTCATAAAAATTTGCTATGAAAAAATTATTCATTCTGACCATCGCGGCTTTTTGCACAGCTGCATTTCTGGGATACAGCTATAAAACCCCTGTACCTGCTCCATTAACACCTGATTGTTATGTCAGTTGTTTTACCTCTGAGATCATGGATCAGTTTAAAGCAGAAGCATCTACTAAGTCATTTGCCATGATGCACGACAACCCTTTAGCGTTTAAATTGGCCGATGCTTCCGGTAAACCTGTGAGCTTTAAAGCATCTGACGGCACTACTGCCATGGGTTATGAAATTCGCAGCAAGAAAAAATCAAACAAATGGCTTTTTGTGATCCAGGAATGGTGGGGATTGAATGATTATATCAAAAAAGAAAGCGAAACATTTTATACAGATCTGGGAGAAGATGTAAATGTTATCGCCCTCGACCTTTACGATGGTAAAATTGCCGCAACTGCCGACAGTGCCATGAAACTGATTCAGGGTGCTAAGACTGAAAGACTAGAAGCAATCATTAAAGGTGCTATTGCTTATGTTGGCAGCGAGGCTAAAATATTTACCGTTGGTTGGTGCTTTGGTGGTATGTGGAGTTTACAAAGTAGTTTATTGGCTGGTAAACAAGCAGCAGGTTGTGTTATGTACTATGGTCGTCCGGAAAACAACCTCGATAAATTAAAAACACTCAATTGCGATGTCATAGGTTTCTTTGGCAACAAAGACCGCAGTCCTTCACCAGAAGTAGTAAACAAATTTGAAGCAGACATGCAGACAGCTGGAAAAAAACTAACTGCCTATAAATACGATGCAGGTCACGGCTTTGCCAATCCAAGCAACCCGATTTTCAATAAAGAAGCCGCAGCCGATGCCCATGCGAAAGCGCTGGCCTTCTTGAAAGAAAGACTCTGAGAACAGAAGAATATCCAATATCCAATGTCCAAGTGTTCATTCATTATTGGACATTGGATATTGGATATTCTTCTGTTTTACATGTCATTTACAATCTTCTTATAGCTTGTTACTACGCCACGTATAAGCGATGAGCTAAAGCCTTGGTGTTCCATTTCGTTGAGGCCGGCGATGGTGCAGCCTTTGGGGGTGGTTACTTTATCGATTTCCTGTTCGGGATGGGTATTTTTCTGTAACAATAATTCAGCGGCACCTTTTACGGTTTGTGCGGCAATTAGAGAAGCAGTTGCGGCGCTGAATCCAATTTCAATACCGCCCTGAATATTTGCCCGGATGTATCGCATAGCAAACGCAGTTCCACAAGCACCCAGCACGGTAGCAGCATCCATCAATTTCTCTTCTATAAAAACAGATTTCCCTAATTGATCGAATAACGCAGTTACATATAATACCTGCTCCTCTGTAGTAGCAGATGCATATATGCAAGTCATGCTTTCCTGAATGGCAATTGCAGTATTGGGCATAGCGCGGAATATGGGTATAGCTTCTCCTACAACCTCTCTAATATCTTTCACCCATGCGCCTGTTACAACACTTACCAAAACATGTTTTTCTGGTTGCAGATATGGTAGCACCTGACTTAATACTTCTTTTAACTGAAAAGGCTTAACAGCCAGTAATATCCAGTCGGCATATTGTACGGCCTCTACATTGTTATTACTAACCAATGCACCTTGCTCTTTCAGGTGTTGGAGTGTGTGGGTATTTCGTTTGGTAACAATCAGGTGCTCAGGTTGAATAAAACCGCTTTTAATCAATCCTTCGGCCATAGCCGCACCAAGGTTACCACCTCCAATGATGGCAATTTTTTTGTTCATATCGGTTGCTTTAGTGCTTCGCTGCGCTGCGCTTCGCGGTCCATAGTCCATGGTCGATAGACCATAGTAGGAATCGTTTATTCAATACAATGGACAATGGACCATGGTCTATGGACCGCGAAGCGCAGCGCAGCGGCTACCAAATTTACCCTAAAGTTTTCAGATAATTTCTGACGTAATCGTCGACACCGGCTTCCAGTGAGTAAAAAGAATCGGTATAGCCAGCTTTGCGTAATTTCTGCATATTGGCTTCTGTAAAATACTGGTATTTATCGCGGATATCTTCCGGCATATCTATGAACTCTATTTGAGGTTTCATATCTAGTCCGGAGAAAGTTGCCTTAACAAGGTCTATAAAAGATCTGGCTTGCCCTGTACCTAAATTGTAAAGACCGTTTTGGGTCTTGGGCCATTCTCCATGGATCATTGTTTGTCGCATCCATTCAATCACTTTCACCACATCCTTTACGTAAACAAAATCGCGCAATTGTTCCCCATCTTTGAAATCGGGTCTGTGGCTCTTAAAAAGTTTCACAGATCCTACATTTCTTATCTGGTTAAATGCATGCCATATTACACTGGCCATTCTACCTTTATGGTACTCATCAGGACCATAAACATTAAAGAATTTTAGTCCTGCCCAACACGGAGGTGTTTTTTCCTGCACCAATGCCCATTTATCAAATTCATTTTTGCTGATGCCGTAGGGGTTCAGTGGCTGTAATTTTTCAACGATGTCGTGATCATCGTTATACCCTAGTTCACCAGCACCATAAGTAGCTGCAGAAGATGCATAGATAAGTGGAACCTGGTGAAGGGTGCAATAATCCCAAACCGATTTTGAATACGCTACATTTAATTCTTCATGTATGGCGTAATCAAATTCAGTGGTATCTGTTCTTGCACCAAGGTGTATAAAACATTCTATGGTAGGTTCATGTAATTGCAACCAGTCGAACAGGTTATATCGTTCAACAAGGTGGGCATACCCTTTGTGTTCCCAGTTCTTTCTTTTAATTTCTACTCCGAAATCATCGACCAGTACCAGGTTCCTATATTCAAGTGTATTGAGGTGTTCCACCATTCGGGAGCCAATAAAACCTGCTGCCCCAGTTACTATGATATAAGCCTCGTTTTCCGGCATATTACTGATTGATCAGGTTTTCGATGGCTGTATCATATAGGTTTTTCCAACTGTCAATGGTTCCCCATGATTCGCCATTTACTTCTATAGTTCCGCTGGTTACTTTACCCAATATTGTTGTTTGAATACCGGCGGCTTTTGCAGTTGCTTCCAACTTACTTAATTGCTCTTGCGTACAGGATACTACTACCCTGCCTTGTGCCTCACCAAACCAGTATGCGTCTTTGCGTAAATCAGACTCCGCCGCAACAGAAAAACCTAATCCGCGATTAAAGCCACTTTCCAACAGGTTAATGGCGAGTCCGCCTTCACTGATATCATGCGCACTAACCACCTCTTTATTTTTAATTAATGCAGCAACGAGTTGTTGTACATTATATTCTTCTTCGAGGTTAAAATATGGTGCTGGAGAGAAAGCTACATTTTTCAACTTATGCAGGTATTCTGAAGAACCAATATCATTTTGTTGTTTACCAATCAGTACAATGATGTCATCTTCTTGTTTGAAGTCAAGGGTCATGCGAGCATCCACATCATCTACAATACCAACCATTCCTATAGTTGGCGTCGGATATACCGGACCATCCGGATTCTGGTTATAGAAGCTAACGTTACCACCTGTTACGGGCGTATTAAATTTGCGACAAGCATCACCCATACCAGTTACTGCTTTTACAAACTGGTAGTAAACTTCTGGGTCATAAGGATTACCAAAATTCAAACAGTTGGTAACACCGATAGGTTCTCCACCGCTACAAACAATATTTCTTGCTGCTTCAGCAACAGCAATCATTCCGCCAGTGTATGGATCTGCAAATACATATTTACTGTTACAATCTACGGTTACTGCAAGTCCTTTACCTGTTCCTTTAGCCAACACTACCGTAGCATCGCTGGGTGCATTGGTAGAAGTATTTGCTGCACCTACCATGCTATCGTACTGGGTATATACCCAGCGTTTAGAAGCGATGTTAGGAATCTGAACCAGTTGTGCAGCAGTTGCTTTAATATCTGTAACATCATCAATGCTATTGATATCAAAGGCATTGATCTTTTCAAAATATTTAGGTTCGCGGTATTCGCGGGTATATTGTGGTGCACCGCCGCCGAGAACCAATTCATGTGCGGGTATTTCGGCTTCGAGTTCACCGTGCATATAAAATTTAAGGAGACCGTCGCCAGTTACTTCACCAATATTACTTGCTGAAAGATCCCATTTCTCAAACACTTTTAGTACGGCAGCTTCTTTTCCTTTTTCAACAACGATCAGCATTCTTTCCTGGCTCTCACTTAATAAGAGTTCCCATGCTTTCATGTTTTGCTGACGTGTAGGTACTTTTTCAAGATCAATGCGCATTCCCACTCCACCTTTGGCACTCATTTCTGCGGTAGAACAGATAATACCTGCTGCACCCATATCCTGCATACCAACTACTGCCCCGGTATCGATGAGTTCCAAACACGCTTCTAATAATTTCTTTTCCTGGAATGGGTCACCCACCTGAACTGCTGGCAATTCTTCTGCACTTTCAGAAGTG
This sequence comes from uncultured Sediminibacterium sp., assembly GCA_964611995.1. GTDB lineage: Bacteria > Bacteroidota > Bacteroidia > Chitinophagales > Chitinophagaceae > Sediminibacterium. Next base: position 11,122 of record CAZTCS010000074.1, read on the forward strand.
ATATCAGCAGATGCAAAAGAAGCACCACCGATACCATCTTTTCCGGTTGCACTGCCTACAAAAAATACAGGGTTACCAATGCCGGCTGCAGTTGCACTGATCATATCCCCTGCTTTCATGATGCCCACACTCATGGCATTCACTAGAGGATTGGTATGGTAACAATCTTCAAAATAAACTTCGCCCCCTACTGTTGGTACACCAAAACAGTTTCCATAATGACCGATACCATGCACTACCCCACTTAACAGGCGTTGTGTTTTTTTATCTTTCAGATTACCGAAACGAAGACTATTAAGGGATGCAATTGGACGGGCACCCATGGTGAAAATATCACGTTGTATACCACCTACACCGGTTGCTGCACCCTGAAATGGTTCAATTGCACTGGGGTGGTTATGACTTTCAATCTTAAAAACAACACCAAAGCCGTTCCCCATATCCATTAAGCCTGCATTTTCTTCTCCGGCTGCTACCAGCATTCGGCCTCCGTCGCGGGGCAGGGTTTTTAGCCACTTGATGGAGTTTTTATAACTACAATGCTCACTCCACATCCCACTGAAAGCACATAATTCAGTGAAGTTGGGGGTTCTGCCTAATTTCTGTTTGATAAGTTCGAATTCTTCTGCTGTAAGTCGCAGCTTCTCGGCGGTTTGAACGGTGATTTCCATGATGCAGCGAAGGTAAGAAAGTGGAAGGGGAAATCAGAAGGGGAAATGGAAAAGTGGGGAAAATTAGTGAGTCGTGAATGGTGAATGGTGAATTGTGAATCATACACCTTTTCACAATTCACCATTCACCATTCACGCCCCCCTCAGCCCTTAACAATACGGCCACTCCCTGCTTTATGGGTGCGTACGTTTTTGGCGCCGCCGATATAATATATATTACCACTGCCACTGATACGGGCATCTATGGAATTATTAGCCTGAACGCGGATATTGCCACTTCCACTTATATGTGCGGTTGCATCGTCGCTCACAACTTCTTTGCAGTTAATGCTTCCACTACCACTTATGCGGGCATCTACTTCATCGGATATGCCTTTCATGATTACGCTACCACTACCGGAAACAGAGGCATCAATGCGATTGAATTTATTGAAATCTACTTTTATACTTCCAGAACCGGAAACACCAATATTAGTGGTTCCCTGGTTTGAAAAATCTCCTTTTCCGATCATATCACCGCTTCCTGAGAGGTATAATCCGGTTATTTTACTAATGGTTACATAAACCACAATCTTATTTTTTGACCGGATATTGCCATTTTTTTTGGCGCGAATATTCAGTTTGTTGTTTTCAACCTTGGTTTCAATATAAGGTAACAGGTTTTCATCTCCTTCTATTTCAATAGAGGTACTATTGCCATAGGCCAGCATAACATCCCATGAACCTGAAGATGCTACACCTGTAAATGAACCTACTTCACGGGTTTCTTTCTTAAATACCCCATTTCCTTCTACTTTAAACCAGTTCCACTGGGCAGTACTTGTAATGGAAACCAATACGGTTAAAACCAGCAATAATCTTTTCATGGCGTTGTTTGTTTTAGCGTAAAACGGGGTAGTCGCCAGAATGTTACAAAAAAAGCAGCCTTTTGGAGGCTGCCTTTCTGGTTTCATTATTTCGTGAATCAAAGGTTGCACTATGGTCTATGGACCATGGACCATAGACCATACGTTATTAACACCCAATTCTGTTACTCCTTGATTGCTTTATTCACTAATGGTTAATGAGTTGTAGAACTTATCCATCAGGGTTTTATCATTTCCCTGTTTACCAGGAATATAACTCAGCATAATTGCATATTGTTTATAAAATACAATACGGGTCATGTTCGAAACCTTCTTATCATCTTTTGGAACTTCCAGATTAAACTGAAAATAAAGGTGTTTATCCGCATATTTCCCCTCAGACTCTGATTTTATTTCACCTCCGTTTGCTACAAAACCGCTTTTAATCTGTTCTTTAAAGTCTTCTGTATCTTTTAATCCTTCAAGCATTTCTTCTGTCATACCAAGTTTTGTAAAATCCAGCAATATCAGTGCTAATTCAGTAGAATCAGCCATGATACATTTTTTGATTTCCTGTGGCCCACCCTTTGCGTCTACCGGAACGGGATCAGTTGGCATACTTAGTTTAACTTTTGATACTACGTCGAATGTTTTCCAATCTTCAGTGAGGGGGGTAAATGCCATGAACAGGCCGGTGCTTAATAAGATCAATAGTTGCTTCATACTTCTGTTTTTCTATTAGTTGCTGAAATGATGCTTTAATTACAAAAAAGGGCAATTTAGTTCAGAAAATAATATAAACGATTGTGTATCAATAAAATAACACTTATTAATAGCCAAAAAGCATTCAAATTAAAAAATATTACATGTTTTTATTTTTCCACAAAAACACCATTTTTTATGCATCTGATTGTCAAAAAGTTAATTTTATGGGCATTTAACCCTTAATTTTACCCTGTCAAAAAAAACTTACCCTATGTCTTTACGCTTTAATGCGATCAGCAGCATCAACAACAATGAGACAAATATTCCGGCAAGTGCCAAGATTACCGGCATATTCGGAACGAATGTTTTCACCCTTAAAACTGCCCGTGAATACCTGAGCGATGAAGCTTACAAAAGTCTTGTTACCAGCATCCGTGGTGGTAAAAAAATAGACCGCAGCGTTGCTAACCAGATTGCCAATGGCATCCGCGCCTGGGCAGAAAGTAAAGGTGTTACACACTATACACACTGGTTTCAGCCATTGACCGGTACAACCGCAGAAAAACACGATTCATTTTTTACCCTGAAGGGTGATGGAACAGCAATTGAAGAATTCGATGGCGCTGCCCTCATTCAACAGGAGCCAGATGCATCTTCTTTCCCTAGTGGTGGTTTACGTGCAACTTTTGAAGCGCGCGGTTATACTGCATGGGATCCTTCTTCTCCTGCTTTTATCATTGAAATAGGTCAGGGTAAAACACTTTGTATTCCGACCATTTTCGTTTCTTATACAGGTGAATCACTAGATTATAAAGCTCCACTGCTGAAAGCATTGGAAGCATTGAATAAATCAGCTGTTGAAGTTTGTAATTTCTTCGACAAGAATGTTACCAAAGTAACCCCTACCCTCGGATGGGAACAGGAATACTTTGTGATTGATGAATCATTGGCCAATGCCCGTCCGGACCTGGTTCAGTGTGGTCGCACAGTTTATGGCGCTGCACCTGCGAAAGGCCAGCAATTGGAAGACCATTATTTTGGATCTATCCCAGAGCGTGTATATGCTTTCATGCGCGATTTTGAGCAGGAGTCATATAAGTTAGGTATTCCTTTACGTACTCGTCACAATGAAGTTGCACCTGCTCAATTTGAGTGTGCACCTATTTTCGAAGAAGTAAATATTGCGGTTGACCACAATACCCTTTTGATGGATGTTATGAGCCGTGTGGCTAAACGTCATAAACTGGTGGTATTGTTACACGAAAAACCATTTGCAGGCATCAACGGTAGTGGTAAGCACAATAACTGGAGCATGGCTACCGATACAGGTGTTAACCTGCTTGCACCTGGTAAAACACCTAAGACCAACCTGATGTTCCTGACCTTCTTTGTAAATACCATCAAAGCAGTTCATGACTATTCAGATATTATGCGTGCAGCAATTGCTTCTGCTCCTAACGATCACCGTTTGGGCGCGAATGAAGCACCACCTGCCATCATTTCTGTATTCGTGGGTCAGTACCTGGCTAAAGTTTTATCAGATATTGAAACAAGGGTTAGCACTAAGTTCGATGAGCAGGATGAAGCGATCCTTAAGCTCGATCTGCACCGCAGCATTCCTGAATTGATGCTCGATAATACCGATCGTAACCGTACTTCTCCTTTTGCATTTACGGGTAATAAGTTTGAGTTCCGCGCTGTTGGTTCATCTGCAAACTGTGCGATCTCTATGACTGTTCTCAACACAATCATGGCTGATACCCTGAAGAAGTTCAAAGCAGATGTTGATACGTTGATTGAGAAAGGTGATAAAAAAGAAATTGCGATCATGCATGTGATCCAGAAATATATTGTAGAGAGCAAAAATGTATTGTTTGAAGGTGATGGTTATAGCGATGAGTGGCACAAAGAAGCTGAGCGTCGTGGTTTACCAAACCTCAAAACAACACCTGTTGCGCTTGATGCAATGGTTACCGAAAAAGCGAAAAAACTGTTCGAAAGCAATGGTGTTTACAGCCATACAGAACTGGAAGCCCGCCATGAGATTGAACTGGAGAAGTACATCAAAAAAGTACAGATCGAAGCACGTATCATGGGCGACCTCGCTATTAACCATATCCTGCCTGCAGCCATTGCTTACCAAAATGATCTGTTAACCAACGTAAACGGATTGAAAGCAGCCGGCTTGGGTGAAGCTTCTTATAAAAGTCAACTGGCAATCCTGAAAGAAGTAAGCGAACATATTCAGGTTATTCACGACAAGGTTAACCTTATGGTTGAAGCACGTAAAGTTGCCAACAATATCGCCGACAGCCGTGAAAAAGCCATTTCTTATGAGTCTATTAAATCTACCTATTTCGACGAAATCCGCTACCATGTAGACAAGCTGGAGCACCTGGTAGACGACGACAAATGGACCCTGCCTAAATATCGTGAGATGTTGTTTTTAAGATAATCGTTCTTTTTTGACTTGTTAAAAGCCCCTGCCTTTTGGTTTGGGGCTTTTTTTGCGAATTGTCAATGGTGAATTGTGAAGGGGTGAGTCAGAAGAAGTGAACACCCCCATTGACCATTCACCATTCACAATTCACGGTTAACCATTCACGCTGGCCAATTGTCAATCAAGAATGGACTAGTCATATACAGCATACCGTAATATTGACAATTCACCATTGACAATTCACGTTAACAATCGGCAATTGACCATTCACGACCGCCCATTCACCGATAATCACTTTCTTGAAATCAACAAAAACATGAAAAAGGTAATTGTATTATTGTCATTCGGATTGGTTTGTACCGTAGCTGCTAATGCGCAGGGAGGCGGTGGCCAAATGACTCCTGAGCAGCGTGCTGCTATGATGAAAGAAAGGGTTAAAGGTCTTAACCTCGGTTTGTCTGAAGCACTTACAGATTCTGTAGTTGCAGTATACGGTGATCGTTCTTACATGCAAGGATTAAACTTTCGTGAAATGGATGATGCTGCAAGACAGGCAAAAATGAAAGAGATTGGTGATTTGAGATCAAAAAGACTTGTAAAAGCTGGTCTTACTGACGAACAAGCTAAAAAAGTAGCTGAAGCTATGACTATGCGTCCAGGTGGCGGTGGTCGTCCAGGCGGTGGCAGAAAAAAATAACTAAAACTGAAACGGTGTTATAAGGCTGTACCATAAGGTATGGCCTTTTTTTTGTTGGGTAAATAATCGAAAAAAGATTAGGTAAAATTTTATCTAATCTTTTGTAATGATTATTCTTCCCTTCTATCTATAGGATGATTTAAGTAATCAACATAAAAGCACTTCAGCTACCTAATAATGCTGTCTTATAATACTTGATTTTGATTGTACCTTTTATACGAAAATGAATATGCAATAGTCTTTTGAAACTCAAGGTTTAGTTTTCCGAAGCATCCACAAATCATTACTATAAATAAATTCTGTGTGGTTAGGTGTGCCACCATATTTCCCGCCGGTCATAAATATGGCCCCTTGATGAACAGTTGCTGCTATACCCCCTCTTGGCGACCAGGGCGCATCCATTCCTACCCATTTTTTCCCATCACTGCTTACCAACACCTGACTTGAAAATTGTCCGTTTCTATTACATCCCAATAACCAAATTTTCTCGTCGTATACCAATGCAGCATAGCCGAAAATTTGTTCACCGGGTACTATTTCTTCGGTTATCTTGTTCCATGCTAACCCGTCGGTTGAGCTCCACACATCATTATTGAGTAAATACAATGTTTCCTTAAGTTGTACGATAATGCTTCCACTTCTTTTCCCAAAAGGCAAATTGTCCTTTTGTTTAACCCAGTTGATTCCATCCTCGCTGTTCCATATATCAGCATATTGCTGATTTTTATCTTCCCCCCCAATTATCCAGCATTTGTTGTCAAATACGAATGGGTGATAAAAAAATCGATTGGGAAGATTTGAAACTTTTGAAACTGTATCCCAGGCCCTCATATCTGTTGTCCGATAAATTGCAGGTTTAAAATCAAATGTTTCAATATTCCCTTTAAAGTAACCAAGTCCATAAACCGCTCCTTTAAAAAAGATATAATCCAGGAATGCATGGTTGTTAATGATGTTTCCTAATGAAGACTTATACCAGTTTCTCCCATCGTCCACCGAATACAAATTGCCATCCGGATGAAAAGTCCATAAAGTATCCCTGATACTAAAAAGTTGAAAATTGTAATTCTTTCTCCAACCAGCAGAATCAAGTATTTTTTGCCATGTATAGGTAGTACTATCTCCTGCCTTCACTTCCTGATGCTTGTTTTTAATGGGGGAAGAAGCGCAACTGATACACAAGATCAGCCAGCCAAAAAGATGGGATTTCATAGTAATGTTTTTGATAAGTAATTTATCAAAAAGACACGTTAAGCGGAAATATCCATATTACAAGGGCCTGAAAAAATAAAACCCCGGCAAGTTTTGTCGGGGTTTTAACAATTTATAGTAACTGATTTTATTTCATCTTAAAACTTTCCAAAAACTTGGTAGTAAAATTACCTTTCCGGAAATCTTCATTCTGCATAAGTTGCAAATGGAATGGAATGGTTGTTTTTACACCTTCAATTACGTACTCGCTTAATGCACGATACATGGTATCAATAGCTTCTTCGCGGGTTTGTGCAATGGTAATCAGCTTACCAATCATTGAATCATAATAGGGAGGAATCACATAACCAGCATATACATGGCTGTCTACACGAACTCCATGTCCACCGGGTGTATGTAATACCGTTATTTTACCGGGAGATGGACGAAAATCGTTGTACGGATCTTCAGCATTGATACGACATTCAATCGCATGCATTTGAGGTTCATAGTTACGTCCGCTGATTTTTTCACCCATGGCAATTTTAATCTGTTCTTTAATCAGATCAAAATTGATTACTTCTTCGGTTACACAATGTTCTACCTGGATACGTGTATTCATTTCCATGAAATAGAAATTGCGATGCTTATCAACGAGAAACTCAATAGTACCTACACTTTCATAATTAATGGCCGATGCTGCTTTACAAGCTGCTTCACCCATTTTTTTGCGGAGCTCAGGGGTCATAAAAGGAGAAGGTGATTCTTCTACCAGTTTTTGGTGACGACGCTGGATCGAGCAATCGCGTTCGCTCATGTGGCAAACGGTACCGTATTGATCTCCTGCAACCTGAATTTCGATATGCCGTGGTTCTTCCACGAATTTTTCCATATAAACCCCATCATTCTTAAAAGCTGCGGCAGCTTCGGTACGTGCGGTTGTATAGGCTTTTTCGATTTCGCTTTCTTCATAAACCACACGCATACCTTTTCCACCACCACCTGCTGTTGCTTTAAGGATAACAGGATAACCAATTTCTTTTGCCAGTTTTTTTGCTTCTTCAACACTCTCCAATAAACCTTCACCACCTGGAACAACAGGTACTCCTGCTTTGATCATCGTATCCTTGGCAGTGATCTTATCTCCCATTTTATTAATCATCTCGGGAGTAGGTCCAATGAATTTAATACCATGGTCGGCACAAATCTGAGAGAAACGTGCATTCTCGGCCAGAAATCCATATCCCGGATGAATCGCATCAGCATTGGTAATTTCTGCTGCGGCCATAATATGTGGGATATTCAGGTAAGAATCTACACTCTGTGGTTTTCCAATACAAACTGCTTCATCTGCAAATTTTACATGCAAACTATCTTTATCTGCAGTAGAGTATACGGCTACCGTTTTAATGCCCATCTCACGACAGGTGCGAATAACGCGTAATGCGATCTCTCCCCTGTTGGCAATCAATATTTTCTTGAACATTGAGTTAATTTGAAAATTTGAAAATTTGTTAATTTGAAAATGATGGCAAACAGATAAATTTAAAAATTTGAATATGGAGCAACCCCATTTTCAAATTTTCAAACTGCTTCATATTCAAATTATTTTGGTTCTACCAAAAACAGCGGCTGATCGTATTCAACCGGGCTGGCATCGTCTACCAGTACTTTTACGATTGTGCCGCTTACTTCACTTTCAATTTCATTGAAAAGCTTCATGGCTTCGATGATACAAACCACTTTTCCAGCAGAAATCTCTGTTCCTACATCGGCCAGTACTGGTTTATCGGGTGAGGCGCGACGATAGAATGTTCCGATCATCGGGCTTTTTATGGTGATCAGGTTATCTGCCTTAGGAGCTGGTGCCGCAGGTGCTGCAGGAGCCGCTGGAGCTGCTGGCTGAGGTGCGGCAACAGGAGCCGGTGCTGTATGGTAAACCTGTGCAGCAGGCGCTGCAACGGTTACAGGGGCTTCTTCTTTTTGTTTGATTGTAACCTTACCATCTTTGTCTTCTATACTGATTTCACCAATATTACTCTTATTGATGATCTTGATTAACTCGTGAATTTGCTTTAAGTCCATAATGGCAATTTTTGGGGTAAAAT
>CAZTCS010000075.1:0-19577 GCA_964611995.1 uncultured Sediminibacterium sp.
GACATCCGACATCCGACATCCGACATCCGACATCCGACATCCGACATCCGACATCCGACATCTCAGATCTCACATCTCACATAAAAAAGAGGTCGCTCTATCGAACAACCTCTTCTCAAATTATCTTCTCTCTGTAAGATTATTTCTCTTTAATAGCCTTACCCAGTGGTTTATTTTTTGCAAAATCTACCAGGATAGGAGCGGCTACGAAAATGGATGAATAGGTACCTGTAATTACACCGATCATCATTGCGAATGAGAAACCACGGGTTACTTCACCACCAAAGATGAACAGGATCAACAGTGTCAGGAACACCGTTAATGAGGTCATTACGGTACGACTCAATGTTTCATTAATCGCTTTATTAATGATAGACGAGTTGTTCATACCTTTTAATATACCGCTGTCTTCACGGATCCTATCGTATACGATTACCGTATCATTCATAGAGAAACCGATCACCGTAAGTATGGCCGCAATAAAGTGCTGGTCAATTTCAAGTGGGAACGGAACAATTTTTCGTGCATAACTGAACACAATTAATGTTACAAATACGTCGTGCATCAAAGAGAAAATTGTACCCAGTGAATATCTCCAATCACGGAAACGCATGAAGATGTACAAACAAATGATGATCACTGCGAAAATGGTTGCCTTGGTTGCACCAGCTTTCAGGTCATCAGAAATGGTAGGTAATACCGTTTGTGAACTTTGTTTATACTTGGTTTCAAAATCGTAGAGGCTCAATCCTTGAGGCAGGTGTTTTTGTAACCCGGTAAACAAGGTGCTTTCTACTAATGAATCAATATTGTTACCAGACTCAGAGATTTTGTATGATGTAGTGATGTTAAGCTGATTATTGCTGTTAACCGTTTTGATAATCGGTGATTCTCCAAATACAACTTTCAGGTCATCACGAACTGCTTCAACATTAACAGGCTTATCAAACTTAATAGTATAGCTACGACCACCCGCAAATTCAACACCTTCATCAAAACCATTGAAGAATGTTGATACACCCAGCACGAAAATTACGGCTGAAATGGTATAGGCAACTTTTCTATATTCAATGAATTTGAATGATGCTTTCTGGAAAATGGTTCTTGAAAGCTTGGTGAAGTATTCAAAGTGACGGTTCTTATTTGTATACCAGTCTGTAATTAGGCGAGATACAAGGATACCGCAGAACAATGATAATAAGATACCAATGATCTGAGTGGTAGCGAAACCTAATACAGGACCCAGACCAAAATAAGCCAGGATAATCGCGGTTAATAGGGTAGTGATGTGTCCGTCAAGTACAGGAGCCATAGAACGCTTGTAACCATCGTTTACAGCGGCCTGGTATCCTTTACCCTTGGTTAATTCTTCTTTGATACGTTCAAAGATGATTACGTTGGTATCTACTGCCATACCGATGGTTAGTACCAGACCGGCAATACCAGGAGCTGTTAACGTAAAGCCTAATGCACTCAGGATACCTACTGTAAATAGTAGGTTGAGGATAAGGGCAATATTAGCAACCCATCCACCAGTGTTAAAGTAAACCAGCATCAGGATAAAAATCACCAGGAATGAAATACCAAATGATAAAGCACCACCTTTTACAGATTCGTTACCGAGGGTTGGACCTACCTGTTGTTCCTGCACAATTTTTGCAGGAGCAGGAAGTTTACCACTTTCCAGTATTTCTGATAAATCCTGTGCTTCTTTCAGGGTATAGCTACCACTGATCTGAGAATTACCAGTAGTAATCGGATCATTTACATTAGGAGCAGAATAAACGAAATTATCCAGCACGATAGCAATCGGCTTACCGACATTACGTGTGGTCATTTTAGCCCAGATATTGCTACCAACTTTATCCATATTCATTTTGATGGCAATCTTACCTCGCTCATCAAAATCCTGTGATGCACTTGAAATATGATCACCTTCCAATTCTGCCTGACCGTTATCCAGTGTTTTAATTGCATAGAATGCAAGGATATCTTTCATGCTGGCATCTGAAGATTCAGTTTTACCATACATGAATACCAGGTTAGATGGGAATTTATTCTTTACGAAATCAAGTTTCAGGTAATCATTTAATGTACCAGTGTCTTTAGACTGGATATATCCCAAAGCAGCAGGGAAAATGGTTCTGCCAGACGCCTGATCAGCATAAGGTTGAGAGAACTGAATCAAACGCGCAAGTGGGTTTTGATTCAGGCTGTCTTTAGGTACAGCAGTTTTAGCAGTAGCACCGGTTTTACCTAAATCAGACAATGTACCTGTTTTAGTGGTATCCACAGCATCTTTTGCTACTGGAGCAGTAGCTGCTGTTGCAGCAGTATCTGTTTTTTGGGTAGTTCCGTTCAGGTAATCCTGTACAGCTTTATCTGCGGCAACCAAACCATCCTGTAAATCGCGGCTCTCAAAAGTATATACTTCAAAGAACTGAAGGTTGGCGGTTGATTGTAAATAAGATCTAACACGCTCTTTATCGTTAACACCAGCAAGTTCAATGTTGATGATACCTTTAGCAGGATCCGGATTAATATTCGGAGACGCAACACCAAAGCGGTCGATACGTGTACGTAAAATGCGGAAAGTATTATTAAATGCAGCAGTTGCCTGGTCTTTCAGGTAGCTTGTAACTGCATCGTCAGAAGCATCAAACTTCACTTTACCATTACTTCTTGTAGCAAAGAAAGGAGCCAGGTTGCCAGAAGGATTAAGCTTTTTGTATTCCTCACGGAAAAGCGTAATCAAATCTGCACCACTGTTAGCCTTACGTGCCACAGCGGTTTCCAGCGCTTTATTAAACACAGCATCCTTACTATAATTGGCGAGCGACTTAATAAGTCCATCTAATCCAACTTCCATGGTAACACTCATACCGCCCTGGAGATCCAGACCCAGCATAAGTTCTTTTTCTTTGGCACTGCGATATGTGGTAAGTCCAAAAGCCAGTTTAGTGTCTTTTGTACTATCCAATAAGCGCTGAAGTCTGTCTTTCTTCACTTCTGCAAGACTATCGGCATAAATAGCCTGTAGTTCCTTATTACCCGGGTATTGTTGTTCGGGTTTAGGGAATCGTGAAATCCAGGCCTGAGCCTTTTCGTCCATGGCTTTCTCATGACTGCGAACAAACCAGGTAAAAGATAACTGGTAGAGGCAGATTAAAATCAGGGCAATCGCAAAAAATCGCACTAAACCTTTCAGTTGCATATTAGTAAGGGTTTACAAAAAATTTTAGAGCGGCAAAGATAGGGGAATGGTAATGAAATTTCTCAGTTCCGCCAAGTTTGACTTTTTTGGGTTGAAAAATCTTATAACTAACTGATTAACAATGCATATAGATATGCAGATAAGGATAGGCAACCCGTCTTATCAACAGATGTTATAAAATAGCACTGTTTATATCAGCAAGCAAACCTATCTCACGTCTGTGAGCGTAACATCAAAAAACAATGGACTATTAGGTGGAATAGCTCCGGAACCAGTGCAGCTATAGGCTAAAGCAGAAGGGATAACCATTAGAATCCGACCACCTTTTTGAATGAGGGGGATAGCTATTTTCCAGCCTTCAATTACCCCACCCAGTGAAAAACTTACGGGATTTGCGGTGGCATCGAATGTTGTTCCGTTTAGTAATTTTCCTGTATATACGGTTGAGACAGTATTATTTACGGTAGGGGTATTACCAGATCCCTGGGTAATTATCTGGTATAAAATACCGCTGGAATGCTCTGTATAGGCAATATTATTATTGGTGCAATATGCCACCATATCTGCCTTTTCTGAAGCAGGGGTTTTGGGCTGACAGCCAGATTCCTGTTTGCCACAGGATAAGAGAAGCGAAAAAATCACCACACTCAATAACAACAAAGTTCTTTTCATGGATATATTCATCTATTTGCCTATAAGACCATTTTTTTGCCCGTGGGGCTGCTTACAAAATATTTTTTTGGGAGGCTTTTTTCTTTGCGAGAAGTTCCCGGTACTGTTGTTCGCGACTTTCCCATCGGAATTTGCGATATACAAAAGCCATAAAAAAAGAAATTCCCATTATGGCGAGCAAAAAAACAAATGAGCTTAATCTGGAATTGGCGACCATATTCGCCCTTTCGTACCATCCGGTATAAAGCACAGCAATAACGCTTATACCAAATACAAAGCCAGCAGAAAGTCCAACCATAAATGGCCTTGTACTATGTTTTTGCTGTATCCGGTTTTTCTCCCAGAAAACAATAAAATCCTCTTCCTCCCTGGTTAACATGCCGCAAATGTAAGTGTTGTTGGTAAAAGAGCTGCAGGCTTCGCATATGATGGGACGCAGATTTTCATGATTTTCAAGATCTATCATGATAAATCTTGAAAATAATGAAAATCCGTGTTCTATTTATAGCAGATAATGAATTTACACAACCAACTATTTCTATAACAGGCCTATATATTTATATCATTAATAGCAGAATGCCCTAAAAACGCACCAATCAAAGCTTGCAGCATGCAGCTTGAAGCCTGCAGCTCGAAAACTACTTTATGATTGCTCTAACAATCCACTTATAACAAATTACAGCACAGATGGAATGGTCGCTTTATTTTTGTGTTTAAATCGGCCATATTAGTGAAGCAACTCTCCGCGGTTAATAAATATTTCTGGAAATACAGGTATCGGTTCTTTCTGGGTATCTTTTTTGTATTGCTTTCCAACTATTTTGCGGTTTTGGCACCCCAGATTACAGGTTATGTAGTTGGGGCAGTTCAACAGCAATTGCCCGGTGCAAAAGCAGTCACCAGCAGACCAGTAAATGATTCATTGGTTACTCTTTTTATACAATGGATCGCAAATTCAAAGTTTAGTTTCACGTCACTAGTAGCAGTATGCAGTATTGTAATACTGCTTCTGGCCATTTTACGAGGTATCCTGATGTTTTTTATGCGTCAGACAATTATCGTAATGAGCCGTCATATTGAGTATGATCAGAAAAATGAAATCTTTCAGCATTACCAGCAGTTAGATACCAGCTTTTATAAAGTACATAGTACCGGGGACTTAATGAGCCGGATGACAGAAGATGTTAGCAGGGTAAGAATGTACACGGGCCCGGCTATCATGTACCTGATTAACCTGATTAGTTTAATTGGCTTTTGTGTAGTAAACATGTTTCGGAAAGATGCTATGCTTACTATATATGTATTAGCTCCTTTGCCAATTCTGGCCATAACCATTTACTGGGTAAACAGCATCATCAATCGTAAAAGTGAAAGGATACAGGCGCTATTGGCCAACCTAACTACTAATGCACAAGAATCTTATTCTGGTATACGAGTTATCAAGTCTTTTGTTCAGGAGAAGGCAATGATGGGCTTTTTTCAGAAAAATAGTGAATCGTATAAGAAAAATGCTATTGGTTTGGCAAAAGTTGAAGCAATTTACTTCCCAAGCATGGCTTTGATGATTGGGTTAAGTACCCTGATCACCATTTTTATTGGAGGGATGCAGGCTTTGCAAGATCCATCAAGGGTAGGGTTGGTGGTTGAATTTGTGATCTATATTAACATGCTCACTTTCCCGGTTAGTGCAATTGGATGGACCGCGAGTATGATTCAAAGAGCAGCAGCTTCTCAAAAAAGATTGAACGAGTTTCTGGATACCAAGCCTACTATTGCCGACAGTAAAGAAGCAAGTAATACAGCAGTTTCTGGCGATATCAATTTTAAACAGGTTTCCTTTACCTACGCTCATACCGGAATCCAGGCTTTAAAAGATTTTAACCTTACCATTAAAAAAGGGGAAAAAGTATTGGTGCTGGGTAAAACAGGAAGCGGCAAAACAACACTGGCACAACTATTACTTCGATTTTTTGATCCAGACAGCGGATCAATTGAAATAGGAGGAAAACCAATAAAATCTATAAATCTAGCCCAGCTACGTTCGCAAATAAGCTATGTACAGCAGGATGTATTTCTATTCAGCGACAGCGTTCACGACAATATAGGATTTGGCTTGAAGGAACCAGCTACCACAACTATGGTTGAAGAAGCCGCCAACTTCGCAAGTGTTCATAAGGAAATCCTGGGTTTTAGTAATGGATATAAAACGATGATAGGTGAACGCGGTGTAACCTTGAGTGGCGGCCAGAAACAAAGGATATCGATTGCCAGGGCTTTGATTAAAAATCCGGAGATTATCGTTTTTGATGATTGCCTGAGTGCGGTAGATGCTAAAACAGAATTTGAGATCATTGGTAATCTTTACCGCTTTTTACATGATAAAACAGCCATTATCATTACCCATAGGATATTCTCCAGCTTCCAGTTCGATAAAATCATCGTACTCGAGAACGGTAGATTAATAGAATCTGGTACCCATCATTCATTAATGGATCAAAACGGGTATTACGCAGAATTGTACAGACTGCAACTTACAGATGCTGCAAAAAATACTGAGGTAAACACTGTTTCTGCGGATAACTAAGTTCTTGATCAAAGATGTCTTTAAAGAAGCATCCCTAAAATTTGGTTTATAAGGAACCCTTGCCGGCTTTCAAAAGCTTGTCCCGTCTGGCTTATGACATATTTCTATTTAGTTTCTATAAAATTTTGGTAATTCCGAAACATCCCTATATTTGTCAGGCATTAAAAATCAGATAACCAAAAAACAACAACTGTGGCGTACGAGAACAACGACAAAAAAATGGAAAGTGTTTACAGCAAGCGAATCAGGGCTGGAAAGAGAAGAACCTATTTTTTTGATGTAAGGGCTACTCGTGGTAATGATTATTACCTGACAATTACCGAGAGCCGTAAGCGATTTGATAACAATGGTTATGACAGACACAAAATCTTCCTGTATAAAGAAGATTTTAACAAGTTCATTAAGGCTTTAGGAGAGGCGGTTGATTATGTGAAAACCGATCTGATGCCTGATTTTGATTTCGACGCATTCAACCATGAATACGATGATGTAGAAGGCACTGAAGGTCAGAACGACAGCTTTGCTGCCGAAACTGAAACCGAAGAGGTAGTTACTGCTCCAGTAGCAGAAGCTCCTACTCCGATAACCGATGCTGCCGCTGCTTCTACCACTGCTTCTGAAGAAGTAGACAAATGGTAAAAAACCACCAAAACCAACTGCGAAAAAGCCGGTCGATTGACCGGCTTTTTTAATATCGAATATTGAATCATGAATAAAAAATAGGCAAGTAAAGATTGAAATATAATACCGCCTACTTAAAACTTCCTTTCATCATTCAATATTCATCATTCGATATTCATTATTCTTTATTTATACTTCCCTCTTCATCCAGATATCACATCCATTATGTCCACTATTTCCCATTGGGGCGGGGAGATAGGAGAAGCCAAATTTTTCGTACACACTTACTGCCTTCTTTAACTCGGGCATGGTTTCAAGGTATATTTGGGTGAATCCTTTTGCCTGAGCAGCTTCAATACATTTTGCAATCATATTTCTACCTAAACCCATTCCACGAGATGCAGGAGATAAATACATCTTTACCAATTCACAGGTTCCTTCTGGCAATGCCTCAGTAGGGTAAATGCCGGCACCACCCAATAAAATACCGTTTCTTTCAGCTACAAAATATTCACTTAAGGGTTCTGCCTGAAATAATTCAAATAAATGATCCGTGCTTTCATCAAAATATACCGTGCCTGGCTTGTTGGCGCCAAATTCTTCCAGGGCATTACGGATGATTTTAGCCATTGCTGCATTATCGCCAGCTTCAATATGACGAACAATTATATCTTCCATACTATGCTTTACGGAATTGTTTGTAGGCATTGATCAAACCATTGGTAGAACTGTCGTGGGAACTGATGTTTTCCTCATTCCCTAATTCAGGAAGCACACGATTGGCCAATTGTTTGCCCAGTTCAACACCCCATTGATCAAAGCTGTATATATTCCAGATTACTCCCTGCACAAATATTTTATGCTCATACATTGCAATAAGTGAACCTAACGTATTTGGATTTACCTCTTTTACCAATATTGAATTGGTTGGTTTATTTCCTTCGAAAATTTTAAAAGGGGTAAGTTTTTTAATATCCTCCTGACTTTTCTCCTCTTTCATCAATTCAATCTTCACTTCATTCTCAGATTTTCCATTCATCAACGCTTCTGTTTGCGCAAAAAAGTTTGAGAGAAGTTTTTGATGATGATCGCCAATGGGGTTATGACTGATTGCCGGCGCTATAAAATCGGCAGGCACCAGCGGTGTGCCCTGATGGAGTAACTGGTAAAAAGCATGTTGACCATTGGTTCCAGGTTCTCCCCAAATTACTGGTCCTGTGCTATAGTTGACAGGATTGCCACTGCGGTCGATACTCTTTCCATTACTTTCCATATTGCCCTGTTGGAAATAGGCTGCAAAGCGGTGTAAGTATTGATCGTAAGGGAGGATAGCTTCGCTCTGAGCACCAAAGAAATTGGTATACCAGATACCCAATAAAGCCATCAAAACGGGTATATTCTTATCAAATTTTTCTTTTCTGAAATGTTCGTCGGCAGCATATGCACCTTTCAATAAATCTTCGAAATGATCATAGCCGATGGTTAGTGCGATCGATAATCCAATTGCGCTCCACAATGAATAACGACCACCAACCCAATCCCAAAATTCGAACATGTTCTTTTTGTCAATGCCAAATGCAGTAACAGCCTGCTCATTGGTACTAAGTGCCACAAAATGTTTGGCCACATGTTTTTCATCCACGGCTTTTTCCAGGAACCAATTTCTGGCAGTATGCGCATTGGTCATGGTTTCCTGTGTGGTAAAGGTTTTAGACGCAACAAGGAAGAGCGTTTCTTCTGGACGAACCAATTTAAGCACTTCACTGATATGCGTACCATCAATATTGCTTACAAAGAAGGTTTCTATATCTTTCTTCCAATAAGGTTTAAGTGCTTCTGTAACCATTACCGGCCCGAGATCGCTACCACCAATACCTATATTAACAATAAAGCGAATTTTTTTGCCTGTATAACCTTTGTGTTTACCGCTATGCACTTCTTCGCAAAAAGTTTTCATTTGCGTCTGAACCCGTTGAATATGCGGCATAATGTCTTTGCCGTCTACCAGGATGGGCATATCTGAAAAATTGCGCAGGGCAGTATGTAAAACGGAACGATGTTCTGTTTCATTGATCTTGATGCCTGCAAACATTTCGTGAATGGCGTCTTTCAACTTACAGTCATCCGCAAGTTGCAATAACAACTGCAATGTTTTCTGGTTGATGATATTTTTGGAATAGTCAAAAAGTATATCATTAAAAACAAGGGAGAATTTTTTAAATCGTTCCGGGTCGGCTGCAAACAGGTCTCGCATATGCCTGCGGTTCATTTCTTCCTCATAATGTTTCTGCAACAGGAACCATGCCTGCGTATTCGTAGGGTTGATCTTAGGTAACATGTGTTTGCTTGCTCTTTTAAATACTTTTAATCCTTGCTAATACTACAATCGTTCTATAGGGCTTTTATAACATTTAGTGTTTCCTGAATTTTAGCAGGTGTAATATCTAAATGTACCACGAGCCTGATCTGGGTAGGAGATATGGCTATGGCAAGAATATTGGATCGTTGGAGGGTTGTCACCAGATCGGGGGCGGTGAAGCGTCCATTGACCTCAAAAATAATGATATTGGTTTCAACGGGCAGAATTTCCCCGACAAAATCTTTTTCCTTTAATGCGTTTACCAATAATTGTGCATGAGCATGGTCTTCCTGTAACCTGGCCACATGATGCTCCAATGCATATAAACCAGCAGCTGCCATAAATCCTGCCTGACGCATGCCTCCACCAAATACCTTTCTAAATCGTCTGGCTTTACGGATAAAATCTGCCGGCCCCAATAATACACTTCCAACCGGTGCACCTAATCCTTTACTTAAACAAATGGAAATTGTATCAAAAGCATCACCATATTGTTTACAGGTTTCATTTTTAGCAACCAGGGCATTAAACAATCTTGCTCCATCTAAATGCAACTTCAAATTATGCTTTAAACAAACAGATTTAATTGCTTGTATTTCATTAAAATCATAACAACTTCCACCACCTCTGTTTGCGGTGTTTTCCAGTGATACAAGTGTGGTTACCGGCTTATGAATATCGTTGGGATTAATCGCTGCCGTAACCTGTGCTGCAGTAATTCTTCCTCTGTTACCTTCCAGTAACCTGACTGAACAACCTGAATTAAAAGCAATTCCACCACCCTCATACTGATAAATATGAGATAGGTAATCACAAACTACTTCATCACCCGGTTGGGTATGGCATTTAATAGCAATTTGATTGGTCATAGTGCCACTAGGACAAAACAGTCCATCTTCCATTCCAAATAAGGCTGCACTAAACTTTTCCAGTTGGTTAACGGTAGGATCTTCTCCAAAAACATCATCACCAATTGGTGCCGCAAACATGGCTTCCTTCATTCCAGGGGTAGGCCTGGTAACAGTGTCGCTCCGAAAATCGATCATAGTTCTCAAAGATAAGGTCTAAGTAAGCGAAAGCAATATTTAGATGTTCCGCTCATCCAAAATATGAAAATCTGACAAAATAATGTTGCAACTATGAAATATTCCTTTATACCTTTACAAACATTTTTCTTCAAAAGATGTAACCCTCAATTGAAGTTTTGCTGACTTCTGCAGATAAAACGCCTTACGATTACCTGTCGCCATTCCCAAAAAGCGAAAAGAAAAAATTATGATGTTACAAATACGTTCCTGTTTCAGGATATTCTTGTTGAATTTATTTTTATGGACAAGCCTCGCTGGTTTTGGGCAAACAAATACAGACCCGGTTTATATAACACAGGGTAGTCTTGACCAGGTGATTCAATATGCACTTAAACACCAACCAACAATTAAGCAGGCTGAAATTGATCAGGAAATTGTTGAAACAACTTTGCGAAACAAACTTTCCGCATGGTACCCTCAGTTAAATTTCAATTATAGCCTGCAACATAATTTTCAGGTGCCGACCAATATAATTGGCGGTAACCCTATCAGACTTGGTGTAAATAATACTTCCAATGCCCAATTCAATGTATCACAGAACATTTTTAACCGCGATGCATTATTGGCAAACAGGAGTCAGGCAGACGTACGCAACCAGGCCAAACAACAAACAGGATTAAACAAAGTAGAATTGGTTGCCGGTGTATCAAAAGCATTTTACGATGTATTGGCTACCATGCAGCAAATAAAAGTTTCAGATGAAAACATATCACGCATTCAGAATAGTCTTGCTGTTGCTACCAATCAATATAAAGCAGGTATTGCGGATAAAACCGATTATAAAAGGGCTACTATACTATTAAACAATACACGTGCAACCAGATCTGCTAACCAATCAGCCCTGGAAGCAAAAATCAGCTACCTCAAAAACCTGATGGGATACCCAGATAGCCTATCCTTACCAATTCAATATGATAGTTTGTTATTAGAGAAGGAAGTGTCTCTCGACACACTCCAGGTTGTAGACGCTACAACCAGACCAGAATACCTTTTATTACAAACACAGCAACGGTTATTGAATGCAAACCTTCAATATGAGAAATGGGCATTCCTCCCGCAGGTTAGCTTAAACGGAGCATATAATTTTAATTACCAGAATAATCAGTTTAGTAAGCTTTACAGCAATAATTTTCCGAACTCATTTGCCGCGCTTACACTTTCTTTCCCACTAATTCAAGGAGGTAAGAGAAAGGCCAATATAGATCAGGCCGGTTGGCAGATTAAAAGGAAAGAACTGGATATTGCCCAATTCAAGCAAACCGTAAACACGCAATATGCCCAGGCACTTGCAGCATATAAAGCCAGTTTAAGCAATTTCAGTGCGTTAAAAGAAAACCTTGATCTCGCCAAAGAGGTTTATGGCATCATTGATCTGCAATACAAGGCGGGTGTGAAAACTTATTTAGAAGTCATTACTGCGGAAACCGACCTACGTACTTCACAAATAAATTATTACAATGCACTTTACCTGGTACTGGCTAGTAAAGTTGATGTGAAAAGAGCTTTAGGTCAAATCAATTATTAATTCATTCAAGCAATCTTATATTATGTTTTCCATGAACAAAAACTACTACATCGTTATATGCGCCATTATCGGAGCAATGGCTTGTGGAAATCCGCAACCAGCTACACAGGCATCAACTGCACCGCCAGCAGTAGCAATAACTATTGATACAGTTGAAACAACTGCTGCTGTATTTCATGATGAATATCCCGGCACTGTTGTAGCACTTAACCAAACCGAAATACGCGCACAGGTAAGTGGTTATATTACCGGTATTTATTTTAAAGATGGTGACAGGGTTCAAAAGGGACAAAAACTCTATTCCATCGATGCTCAGGTATACAATGCAAATTTCCAGCAGGCACTGGCAAATCTTCAGGTTCAGGAAACCAATCTTGTAAAGGCCCAGAAAGATGCTGACCGTTATCATGAACTGGATAAAAATGATGCGATTGCCAAACAACAGGTAGATTATGCCGATGCTGCACTCGCTGCTGCCAAAAAACAAGTTGAAGCCGCAAAAGCAGCTTTAAACAGCACGAAAAGCAGTGTTAACTTCTCCACGATATATGCACCATTTACCGGAACAATTGGTATATCACAGGTAAAGGAAGGAACGGCAGTGGTTGCTGGACAAACCATCTTAAATACCGTATCTACCAATGACCCAATTGCAGTAGATTTTGAAGTGAATCAACAAGACCTCTATCGATTCTCTCAATTACAACAAGCAGGTTCAGCAGATTCCATTTTTACCATTGCATTCGGAAATGATATTTACCCTTACACTGGAAAAATAAGCCTGATAGACAGAGCTGTAAATCCACAAACTGGAACTATAAAAACAAGGTTGAGTTTTCCGAATGGAAAAGACTTGCTGAAACCTGGTATGACAACACTTGTAAGGGTATTGAATAAACAAAATACAGAAGCAGTATTGATTCCATATAAAGCCATTACAGAACAACTAGGTGAATTTTTCGTGTATGTAGTTACGGATAGTAATACTGTAAACCAGCGCAAACTGAAACTGAGTAAACAGATTGGTAAAAGCATTATTGTAACAGATGGCCTAACCGCCGGGGAGAAGATCGCGGTAGAAGGTGTGCAGAATTTACGTGAAGGGGCGAAAATTACCGCTCCTGCTGCTGCACCAGCAAAACAATAGTGTGGATTAACTTAAAAAGAAAAGCATGATTGCAGATATATTTATAAAAAGACCCGTTACAGCCATCGTGGTATCGATTGTGATTGTGCTGGTTGGACTTATCTCTCTGAGCACATTACCGGTGGCTCAGTATCCGGATATAACACCACCAACGGTTGCTATCAGTGGTAACTATTTTGGTGCCGATGCTCAAACGGTAGAACAAACTACAACAACAGCTATTGAGACGCAGGTGAATGGTACACCTGGTATGACTTTCATCAACAGTAATAGTACTGGTAGCGGACAGAGCAGTATTACTGTTTCATTTGAAGTGGGCACAAATATCGACCTAGCAACACTTGATGTGCAAAATAGGGTAGCAGTGGCAGAACCTACATTGCCCGATGCGGTTAAAAGATTAGGGTTAACAACACGTAAGCGTAATCCGAGTATCATGATTGCACTTGCATTGTATTCTCCGAATGGCACACATGATGCATTGTTTTTAGGGAACTATGCTAATATCTACCTGAAAGACGCTTTATTAAGGGTTAAAGGAGTGGGTGATATCGTAGCGCGTGCAGATGATTTCGGGATGCGTATCTGGCTTGATCCACAAAAACTAGCCGCACTTTCTCTCACACCAGCCGATATAAACGCAGCATTAACGGAACAGAACTTACAGGTAGCAGCGGGTACAGTGGGAGGGAATCCACAACCCGGTGCACAGGTATTTGAATATAGTGTACTTACCAATAGCCGTATTAACACCAAAGAACAGTTTGAAAGAATTATCGTTAAAACACAACCGGTAAGTGGTAGTCTCGTTTACCTCAAAGATGTTGCAAGGGTTGAATTGGGTAAATTTGATTACTCTTCCAATGCTTTTGTAAATGGCAAACCCTGTGCATTCATCCTGATATACCAGGCACCTGGCGCAAATGCATTAGATACATATAATGGCGTTATCCAGGCATTGGAAAACATGCGCAAAACCTTTCCGAAAGATGTTGATTACCTGATACCACTCGAAACAGCTTCTGTAGTAAAAGTGTCGATCAATGAGGTAATGCATACACTTATTGAGGCATTATTATTGGTAGTATTTGTGGTGTTTTTGTTCCTGCAAAACTGGAGGGCCACCTTAATACCGGTTTTAGCCATCCCGGTTTCTTTGATCGGTACGTTTATACTTTTTGTTCCATTTGGTTTTACCATTAATACGCTAACCTTATTCGCATTTGTATTGGCCATCGGTATAGTTGTGGATGATGCAATTGTGGTTGTGGAGGCTGTGCAACATAATATTGATCATGGTAAGATGTCGCCCAAAGAAGCTACACAAAAAGCCATGAAGGAAATATCAGGTCCGGTAATTGCAATTGCATTAATCCTTGCAGCGGTATTTATTCCGGTTGGTTTTATCCCGGGTATCGTTGGTAGACTTTACCAGCAATTTGCCATTACCATTGCCGTATCAGTTTTGATTTCTGCATTTGTGGCTCTTTCGCTCACTCCTGCATTGTGTAGCATTATGCTGAAGCCATCAAAAGATGCGGATGCTAAAAAGAACCTGCTCGATCGTTTCTTTATCAGCTTTAATAATGGCTTTGGAAAAGTTACAGGGAGGTATAGAAGAAGCGTGGGTAAATGGATAAAGGCAACACCATACGTATTAATTATGATGGTTTGCTTATTTGCTGGTCTGTTTATACTATTTAAAAACAAACCTTCCGCATTTATTCCAACAGAAGATGAGGGTCGTTTATTCGTTACCTATGAAATGCCAGAAGGAACTTCAACCACGCGTAATATCGCCATGATGAAAGACCTGATGGCGAGGGTACAGGATATTCCTGCCGTTAAAGTAGTAGGTGGTTTGGCTGGTTTAAACATCCTCAATTTTTCAAACAAGTCCAATACAGGTACGATGTTCGTAAACCTGAAGCCTTGGGAAGAAAGAAAAAGCAAAGAGCTGCAGTTGCAGGGAGTAATTGCAGAAATAATGAAACGAACCGCCAATGTGAAAGAAGCAAGGGTATTGCCGATTGCCCCTCCGGCGATTCCGGGACTTGGACAAAGTGCCGGATTTAGTTTTGCGATTCAGCAAACAACCAGTACGGACAATATCCAGCAATTTGAAGCGGTGACCAGAAAATTTCTGGGCGCATTAAACCAGCGACCTGAAATCGCGATGGCTTATACCTTCTTTTCTACCCGTACACCTGCTTACCAGGTTGATGTAGACAAAGAGAAAGCCAAAAAGCTTGGGGTATCCGTTGCCGAAGTTTATAGCACGATGTCAACCCTTTTAGGAAGTAGCTACGTAAATGATTTTAACCTCTATGGAAGAAATTTCAGGGTGGTAGCTCAGGCAGACAGCAGTTTCCGTGGATCTGTAGCGCAACTGGCAAATTATTATGTAAGGAATAATCAGGGCAGTATGATACCGTTGAATACCCTGGTAACTACCAAAGTAATTGAAAACCCTGCGCTAATAACGCACTTTAATCTTTACCGTTCTATAGATATCAATGGTTCAGCAAAACCTGGCTTCAGTAGCGGACAAGCCATTGAAGCTATTAAAGAAGTGGCGGCCAAGGAATTACCAGCAGGGTATGGGTATGAATTTACCGGTATGAGCAGGGAGGAAATAAAAGCCGGCGGAAGTAGTACCTATATTTTTGCGATTTCCATCGTTTTTGTATTCCTGTTTCTTGCAGCATTGTATGAAAGTTGGTCCATTCCGTTTTCTGTATTGTTTGCGGTTCCGATTGGAGCATTTGGTTCAATTATAACCCTAACGTTCCTTCCTTCAATTACCAATAATATCTATGCCCAGATTGGTTTGATTACTTTGATTGGATTGGCTGCTAAAAATGCCATCCTGATCGTGGAATTTGCCAAGGAAAGGGTAGATAAGGGGGTTGAAGTGGTACATGCCACTTTACAGGCAGTTGAATTGCGTTTAAGACCGATCATCATGACCTCCTTCGCCTTTATTCTTGGGGTATTACCACTGGTTTTTGCAAGTGGTGCAGCCGCAGAATCGAGGAAAACGATAGGATGGACTGTATTTGGAGGAATGCTTGCAGCTACCACATTGGCCATTTTTGTGGTACCGGTACTGTTTGTATTGTTTACCAAACTGGCATATGGTCGCAAACTCAAAAAGCTGAGGGAGGCCCAACTTACAGAAGAAGCTGTGGATCAATCGATTGCAGAGGGTAGAATTAGTTAAATTGCAGGTTTTTTTGCCCATTTAAGCAAGTTTTTCCACAAAAACTGGCATATTCGGAGGCTGATTCGTAACTTTGCACGCTTCTGAAAGCAGTTTTGGTGCAAAATTTTAACGTATCAGTCGACAGCTTTTATGCAACATTAGGGGTCTAATAGTCGTTTATATAAATAGATAATAGCACAACATGAGGCAGCTCAAAATTGCAACACAGATTACCAATCGCGATTCACAAGCCGTTGAGAAGTACTTACAGGAAATCTCGAAAATTCCGATGATCACCCCTGAAGAGGAAACAACACTGGCTCAAAGGATCAAGATGGGTGATCAGAGAGCACTCGACAAATTGGTGCAGGCGAACTTACGTTTCGTGGTATCTGTGGCTAAGCAGTACCAGCACCAGGGACTTTCACTTAGCGATCTGATCAACGAGGGAAACCTCGGTTTGATAAAAGCAGCCCAGCGTTTCGATGAAACCAAGGGTTTTAAATTCATCTCATACGCCGTATGGTGGATTCGCCAGTCCATTTTACAAGCGTTGGCAGAGCAGGGCAGATTGGTCCGCCTGCCTCAAAACAAAATTGGCACCTATAACAAAGCCAATAAAGCTTATATGGCTTTTGAACAGGAACATGAACGTGAGCCTTCAACAGAAGAACTCGCTGAAATCCTGGAAATGAGTGAGACCGAGATCAACAACATTTTCCAAAGTAACACCCGCCACACTTCACTAGATGCCCCCGTGCACGAAGCTGAAGATGTAGCAATGGGCGATTTATTGGAAGGTAGCGATGACACAGATGATGATGTGATGAAAGATTCACTCCGCGAAGAAATTCGCAGGGTATTGAAGTCACTTAGTCCACGCGAAGCCGAAATCGTTAACGCGTATTTTGGTCTAGACGGTGAAAACGGTGTAACCATTGAACAAATTGGTATGAAATACGATCTTACCAAAGAACGTATCCGCCAGATTAAGGAAAGGGCTATCAAACGCTTGCAAAAAGCACGTTATAGTAATGCCCTCAAAGCTTATCTTGGCTAATAACTTTTTAGTTTCTAAAAAAGCCCTTTCATTTTTGGAAGGGCTTTTTTATGATTATTTTATCATATGTTTTAAAGTAAATTTGTGGCATGAAACGCGTGATAGGAGCTTTGTTTGTATTGATGGTAATGACCGGATGTGAGCGAGACATTGATATATCACCGATAGCCGCAAGCCCCAAACTAGTGGTTGATGCCGAAATTGAAACCAATCGCCCTCCTTTAATTTTTTTAAGCAAATCACTTAATTTCTTTACTTCCATTGACTCGGCAGAACTGGCTAATTCTTTTGTACACAATGCAACCGTAACGATCCAGGAAGGAAATACGGTATACCCGATGAAAGAATTTGAGATAAGGGGATCCAATGGTAACCGTATCTTTTTTTACAGCAATGACCCACTCAATTCGCAACCATTAACTGGTCAACAAGGCAAAAAATACAAGCTAAGTATATCAGTAGATGGTAAAACCTACACGAGCGAAACAGAAATTCCCCTGCTTACAAAAACGATCGACTCGCTTTGGTGGAAGAAAGCGCCTAATAATGAAGATAGTGCCAAGGTAGTCATTATGGCAAAAGTAACTGACCCTCCCGGACTTGGAAATTACATCCGTTATTTCACCAGTGTAAATAACCAGCCTTATTTCCCTGGTAGTAATTCGGTTTTCGACGACAATATTATTGACGGAAAAACATACGATATCCAGATCGATAAAGGTGTAAACAGGAACGAAGAAATAGACTTCAAAGAGTATGGCTTTTTTGCAAAAGGAGATACAGCCGTTATAAAACTTTGTAATATATCGAAACCCACATTTGATTTCTGGAGAACCTGGGAGTTCAATTTTCAATCCATCGGCAATCCCTTTTCTTCTCCCGGGAAGGTAATTGGCAACATAAGTAATGGCGCTTTAGGGGCTTTTTGCGGTTACGCATCACAATATAAAAGCCTTATTATCCCCAAATAGACGATACTGTGTAAAACCAGCATTTTAAACTGCAAGGGTTCTATAAATTTGTTCGTCTAATAAGTAAAACAACCAGTATGGCAAGTGAAGCAACAGAAAAAGTACATGTATTAATTATCGGTTCGGGTCCTGCGGGTTACACAGCCGCAATTTATGCAGCCCGTGCAAATATGAAACCCGTATTATATCAGGGTATTCAACCAGGTGGCCAGCTCACCATTACTACAGAAGTAGAAAACTATCCAGGTTATCCTGAAGGCATTCAGGGGCCTGAAATGATGGTACATTTTGAGAAACAAGCTGCCCGGATGGGAGCAGACATTCGTTATGGACTGGCTACTAAAGTAGATTTTAGTAAACAGCCTTATCGTGTTGAAATAGATGAGGAAAAATGGATCGAAGCAGATGCAGTAATCATCAGCACTGGCGCTTCAGCTAAGTGGTTGGGGTTAGAAAGTGAACAGAGATTAAATGGTTTTGGCGTTAGTGCCTGCGCAGTTTGTGATGGATTTTTCTTTAAGGGAAAAGATGTTGCCATTGTAGGAGCAGGAGATACTGCTGCGGAAGAAGCACTTTATCTTTCAAAACTATGCACCACTGTACACATGTTTATTCGCAGAGACCAGATGCGTGCAAGTAAAGTAATGCAGGATCGCGTGCTGAACGCACCTAATATTAAAGTGTATTGGAATACTGATACAGATGAAATTTTGGGTGAAAACAAAGTAAATGGTGTACGCATCAAGAATAACCAAACAGGCACCACAGAGGAAATTCCTATCAGTGGCTTTTTTGTTGCCATTGGTCACCAACCCAACAGTGATATTTTTAAAGGCTGGATCGATATGGATGAAACAGGATACATCAAAACAGTTCCAGGTACCACCAAAACCAACCTGGAAGGTGTATTTGCTGCCGGCGATGTACAAGATAAAAACTACCGCCAGGCAGTAACCGCAGCAGGCAGCGGCTGTATGGCCGCGCTTGATGCAGAACGGTATTTAACGTCCAAAGGATTGGCATAAAGAAAGAGAAGAATAGAGAAATAATAAATGTCGAATGTTGAATGTCGAATAATGAATTTAAGATAATGATTGTTATTTTTAACTTCCTAACCTAATCCTTCGACAT
>CAZTCS010000076.1:0-18350 GCA_964611995.1 uncultured Sediminibacterium sp.
GGCTGTTACACACGAGTTAAAAACACCTATTGCTATTACCAGATTAAATCTGGAAACACTTCAAAAAAGAAAACTGGAAGAAGAAAAGCAGCAAAAACTAATCAGCAATACACTCCAGGAAGCAAATAGGTTGAATATGCTCTGTAATAATATTTTACTGGCAGCACAACTGGAAGCCGGGGCATATACTACAACCAAGGAAGAGATTAATTTCTCTGACTTGGTGGAAGGCTGTATCGATGATTTTAGAAATCGCTTCCCTCAGCGGGAAGTTGCTGAAAATATTACCGCATCCCTGTATCTGCATGGTGAGCCATTATTATTGCAAATGCTGGTCAATAATTTATTGGAGAATGCTATGAAATATTCCCCTAAAGAAACACTAATATCAGTAACCCTTACTGCTAATGGTAATGAACTGCAATTGGCTGTAACTGATGAAGGAATCGGGATAGCAACTGAGGAAAAAACAAAGATTTTTAACAAATTCTATCGGGTAGGAAATGAGAACACCCGCACAGCCAAAGGCACTGGTCTTGGACTTTTTCTATGCAGCAGAATCGTAAAAAACCATAATGGATACATTTCTGTGACAGATAATCAGCCTAAGGGTAGTAATTTTGTGGTTACATTACAACAGGTATGACAAATTCCAAAGCCAATATTTTGCTGGTTGAAGATGAAGAGAATCTGCACGAGGCACTGAAATTAAACCTAGAAATGGAGGGCTATGAAGTGAGTTCTGCTTTTAACGGTACAGAAGCACTCAAAAAGGTATCCAACGAATATTTTGATCTTATTGTACTGGATATCATGTTGCCTGAGGTAGATGGTATTGCAGTTACGGAAAGCATTCGTGTAAATAACAATGAAGTGCCTATTTTGATTTTAAGTGCAAAAAACAGCGGAACTGATCGTGTATTGGGACTTAAAAAAGGCGCGGATGATTATCTCACCAAGCCATTTAACCTGGAAGAACTTTTGTTGCGGGTGGAAAAGCTGATCGAGAAAAACAAGAAAATGCTGGAAAAAGAATCGGTTGGAGATAATTATGAGTTCGGAGATAATAAAATAGACTTCAAAGCACAGGATGCCATCAGTTGGAATGGTCAGCATATTGAACTGAGTAAGAAAGAAGCAATGCTCCTGAAATTATTGATTGAAAATAAAGGCGATGTGGTAACACGCGAAAAAATTCTCCAGGTAGTTTGGGGATACAATGTATATCCCACCACCAGAACCATCGATAATTTTATCCTCAGCTTCCGTAAATATTTTGAACAGGATAGCCGTAACCCACGCTATTTCCATTCTGTAAGAGGGGTAGGATACAAATACACTGACTAATAATCTTGAAAGCACTTAAATTCTTCGGACTTTCCAACTTCCCGACTTTCGGACTTAAAACACACAATTTTTAGCGGCAACCAGCGTTATTGCTTTGTAAAAACTACGCATGTCGCTACACACTATTATAGACTTTTTGGATCCGGTTAATATTGCCCAAATTTCCAACGATGAAGGATTTAAAGATACCCAGCTGGGCAGGCATATAGCAGTTTATGATGAAGCTTTTCCGGAAGTTGATCATGCTGACCTGGTATTGGTAGGGTGCGGAGAAATGCGAGGAGCAGGTATACAGTATGTGCATACTGACGGCCCAGACGCCATCAGGGCAGAATTTTATAAATTATACCATTGGCATACCGATGTTGCAATCGCAGATTTGGGTAATATTAAATGTGGTGCCACCATGCAGGATAGCTATGCTGCATTGAGAATGGTAGTACATGAATTACTGTTAATGGGAAAAAAAGTATTGATACTCGGCGGCTCTCATGATATCACCACTGCGCAATACCAGGCCCATACCATTGATGGCAAAATCATTGACGCTGTTTGTGTAGATGCGAGGATCGATATGGATATGGATAGCGTTTTACCAGCAGATAGTTTTCTGGTTGATATGTTTACAGGTATGCCCAACCACCTGAGGCATTATAACCATATCGGTTTCCAAAGCTATTTCATGCACCCACAAATGCTGGAAACAATCGATAAACTCAGGTTCGATTGTTACAGGGTTGGAAAAGTGAAGGAAGATATCAGTGAAATGGAACCAGCAATTCGTAATAGCGAATTATTCAGTTTTGATATTGCAGCTATACAACATGCACATGCGCCTGCAAATCATGTTACGCCCAACGGTTTCAATGGGGAAGAAGCTTGTACATTAATGCAATATGCCGGCATGAGTAATACCTGCACCACTATTGGTATATATGGATACATTCCTAAACAGGATGTACATGCACTTACAGCCAAACAAATTTCTCACATGATCTGGTATATCATGGATGGTATTCAGAAAGGAAAGCAGGAAGCACCACTCGAAGAAAGAAATGCATTCAATGAGTTTACCATGGCTTTTGCAGAGGTTGAAACAGTTTTCCTTCAAAGTAAAAAGACTGGTCGCTGGTGGATGCAATTGCACGATGGGAAATATGTTGCCTGTAGCTACCGCGATTACCAGATAGCTTCTCACAACGATAT
Organism: uncultured Sediminibacterium sp.; assembly: GCA_964611995.1. GTDB lineage: Bacteria > Bacteroidota > Bacteroidia > Chitinophagales > Chitinophagaceae > Sediminibacterium. The sequence continues at coordinate 2,554 of CAZTCS010000076.1, forward strand.
TCCTGAAAGATGGCTAAGGGCTGCTGAAAGAATCTGATTAGCCTAACCATTTGAGTGTGTACATTAGCATTGCTAAAATCAATTCCTTATGTCGTTGATCCGGTTAATGCTACTGCTTATTTTATTTACAACTTTTTCAGCCTGCTCCGTTCAAAAAGCGATTCAAAAGCAGGCTAATCATGCCATTTTTCAGCAAACTGATCTTAGCACTGCCCATATCGGCATCAGTATTTTTGATGCGGATAAAAAGCAATACATCTATAACTATCAGGCTGATAAATATTTCCTTCCTGCCAGTAACACCAAACTCTTTACCTGTTATGCTGCCATGAAGTACCTGGGCGATAGCATAAAAGGACTTCGATATTATATTGATCCTTCTGCTAAAACTGTTTGGGTTCGGCCCACAGGCGACCCAACCTTTTTACACCCGGATTTTGCCTCGCAGCCTGTTATTGATTTTCTGAAAGAAGATACAAGCCGGGTTTATGCAAGTGTGGATCTTCCATTTCAAACAACGGCATTGGGAAGCGGATGGTCATGGGGCGATTACCAGCAGAATTATATGTCTGAAAGAAGTGCGTTCCCCGTATATGGAAACCTGATCTGGATAAACTATAAGAATGGAACCATGCAATGGAAACCATCTTTTATTAAAGCTGCTGATGGATCAAAGGGAGACTATACAGAAGGATTAAATAAACAATCTGCCCAATATAGTTTTCGAAGGGCACAATATGAAAATACTTTGCTCTATAGTAACAGTGCAACCGCGTTCAGGCAACAACAAATTCCTTTTATCAGTTCAAGTAAATTAGTGGCAGATGTTTTGAAAACAGAGATTGCAGGACTTAAATGGACCAATTCTTATGCCAGTCAATTGAAAGCCTTGCCTACGGTTTCGGGTGCAAAAATCATTTACTCCAGGCATATCGATTCACTGCTAAAACCCATGATGCACCAAAGTGATAACTTCTTTGCGGAACAATCACTCCTCATGGTAAGTGATGAATTACTGGGTGTAATGAATGAACGAAAAGCAATTGATACCCTACTCAAAATGAACTTTACCGATCTCGTCCAAAAACCCAATTGGGTAGATGGTAGTGGGCTCAGCCGTTATAACCTTTTTACACCCATGAATTTTGTCCAACTTCTTCAAAAGATGCAACAGGATTTTAGCTGGAATAGAATTACCACCATTCTGCCTACGGGAGGCACAGGAACACTGGGAAATTTTTATAAACCAATTCAACAGAAAATTTTCGCAAAAACTGGGACACTTAGTGGACAGGTAGCATTAAGCGGTTTCCTCATTACCAAAAAGAATCGAAAACTGATATTTTCCGTTTTGGTGAATAATCACCAAACATCTGCAGTAGCTGTACGCAGAGCAGTCGAAAGCTTTTTGCTAAATCTTTATAATAAATATTAGGAATAGGGGTCAAACATCTTTTGTGTAAGGTTTTACTTAACAGTGCGACATATATTATAATACAGTATATTCATGTATGCCTTTTACAAACTTACCAATACCAGAAGATGAGTTACCCCAGGTACAATCTGTGCCTCTTAAACCCATTCACCCCGATTACTTAAAGGCACTAAGAATTACCTGGCTGATAGTATTCTTTATTATCCTTGTCGGCGCAGTTACCCTGTTTATACTTGTGGATGAACTCCATACAATACTGGCTATTTCAATAGGTGTTGGCAGCTATTTATTACTATTAACAAGCACGGTAATGATTGGAACCAAATCTTTTAAAAGAAAAAAATATGCGGTTCGGGAAAGGGATATTTTATATAGTACCGGTTGGCTTTTTCAGCATCTTCACATGGTTCCCTTTAACCGATTACAACATTGTGTGGTGAATATGGGGCCCATCGACAGGCGATTCGGACTGGCTTCTGTTAGTCTTTATACAGCAGCTTCCGAAGGAAAAGATATAACCATACATGGTTTGAAACTTGCTGAAGCAGAGCATCTGAAGGACCTTATTATGCAACAAATACAACCGCTGCAGCCACATGCAAACACTGGATCATAAACAGCGGCAATCGCCATTCGCCCTGGTGATTATGTTCTTCCGCATTTTCAGGGTAGTAATCAGCCAGGTATGGCCGATATTGATTCCATTACTTTTTAAAGGTAAAAACAACAATGCCATTCTATGGGCACTTATCGGAGGTGGCATTGTTTTATTTGTATTGATCAGAACTGTATTGGATTACCTCTATTTTACTTTTCATATAACAGAGGGCCAACTAATTGTGCGGAAAGGCTTTTTTACGAAAAAGAATATTTCCATTCCATTAGAACGAATTCAGGGAGTTCATCTCGAACAGAGCATATTACATACCTTAACCCAAACCTATAAGGTTTTGATTGATACGGCAGGCACAGAAAAGGAAGAGGTTAAAATTTATGCTTTATCAAATTTAGCAGCAATTTCTTTCCGGGAAATTGTACTTCGAGAGTCAATAAACATGCCTGAAAAGGAGGGAGTTGAACAGCAGGTTTCTCAGGTTAGTGCCAAACAAATCAGTAAACTGGGAACTGGTGATCTTCTAAAACTTAGTCTTTCAGCCAATCACCTGGAAACAATGGGTGTGATAGGTGTTTTTATTGTTGGCAGATATGAGGATATAAAACCACTGTTTAGTAGGGTATCATTCTTGAAGCATTTACAGGATTATGGAGATACCCTACAATTTACCTGGACGGTGATTTCAACACTTGTTATTGCAGTGCTGTTAATTACCCTGCTGATTTCTGTTGTCCGAACCTTTCTTAAGTTTTATGGGTATACCGTACGAATAGATAAAAAAGGATTTCATATTCGTTGGGGTCTATTGCAGATCAAACAAAAAATGATTCCTTATTCAAAAGTTCAAATCGTAAAATGGCGCAGTAATTTTCTCCGGCGATTGATTGGGTTAGGATTATTGAACCTGAAAGTAGCAGGTGATAAGGAAGAGAAAGCAAAAATGCGCATTGAAATACCCACCAGTTCACCTGAGCAGGTAACAACTATTATTCATGCTTACCAGCCCATATTGCCATCCATCTTGAATCAGGAAGGTAATAAAATGCATATATCCTATATAACAAGAAGGGCATTCTTCGTAACATTACCTGCGTTACTTGTATTGAGCGGCTCGCTCTCTTTTAAATTCGGATGGGATGCCACATGGGTGCTATTATGGTGGCCGTGGAGCTTGTTAAGAAACTGGTGGTATTGGAAAAATTTCAGGTTCTGGGTATCTGAATCTGGAGTGCAAAGATATGCCAGCACTTTTGGTACGGATCAGGAACTGCTGAACTGGAAACATATTCAATATGTGCAGTTAAGGCAAACCCTTTACCAGAAACGAAAAGGTTTAGCGACTTTATTTTTACATACAGCCGGAGGAAAGTTTACCCTTCCTTATATACAATATACAGATGGCTTAAGGATTAGCAACTATGCTTTGTTTTGTACTGAATCTACCCAACAAAACTGGATGTAATTATTTACCAAACATCCGGTCGAGATAATCTTCTTTAAATTCAAGGTAAGTTGGCGATCCGGTCGGTGTTACATTCGGGCTGTCACAAGCAAATAATTCTTCTACGAGTATGAGCATTTCTTTTTGAGAAAGTGCCTGACCAGATTTAATGGCTTGTTGACGAGCCATACAACGAACCAGTTTTTCCCTTTTACTGAATTTAATATCTGAACTAAAATGCTTGAATTGTTCAATTAATAATTCAATCGCATGTTTCTCATTACCCGCAACAATATCTGCCGGGATACCTTGTATTACAAAACTATTATTACCAAAGGGTTCTACCTGGTATCCGATACTGGCTAGGTCAGGTAATAAATCAGCAAGCATAGCTGCATCTGCAGCAGGAAGTTCTAGTGTAACAGGAAAAAGACTTTTCTGTGTGGCCATTTGTTGACCGTGTGCCGCTACACTGTATTTATCATACAATATTCTTTCATGCGCCAATTGCTGATGCACAAGTATAAAACCACTATTAGTAGGGGCTATGATATAGGTTAGATGAAGTTGTAATAGTGTGCTGTCTGGTAATACCTGAATTGCCTGTGTTCTGACTGGCGTGGTATTTAATAAAGAACCGGAATAAGGTGCTTGTTTGTTTTCTGATTGTTTTTCTTCTGCAGGACTTTCAAAAAAACTTTTCCAGTGCTTTAATTCACTGCTATTCTCCCGCTCAATAAAATGGGCCTGGTTTTTTTTGGTAAAACCCTGGTAAAGACTGGAAGAAGCAACTGCATTTTGTTTATCACTCGTAAATGGTTTGGCAACAGCATCAAGTCCTTGAATATCGGCATTCAAGGTGAAGTCGAGCGAAGGTGCAATACTGAATTGAGCCAATGCGTGTTTTACAGCAGCCTGTACAAATGCATAAATAATTTTTTCGTCTTCAAACTTTATCTCCTGTTTGGTAGGGTGTACATTGATGTCTACTTGTGATGGATCAAGATCAATGAAAAGTACATAACCAGGAAAACTATCTTTCGGAATCATTTCATCAAAAGCTGTATTCACTGCATGATTCAGGTAAGCGCTTCTGATAAATCGATTGTTTACGAAGAAATACTGGTCACCCCTGGTTTTGCGGGCAGTTTCTGGTTTGCCCACAAAACCATAAATATTCATGTAATCTGTTTTCTCCGTAACCTGCACCAGTTTGGCATTGTAATTATTGCCGAGTATTTGAATGATACGTTGTTTGATGGTGCCAGGTTCCAGGTGAAAAACTTCCTGTCCATTACTGGTGAGTGAAAAAAACAGATCCGGGAAAGCCATCGACACACGGATGAATTCATCCATGATATGTCTTAGCTCGGCTGCATTACTTTTTAAGAAATTTCTTCTTGCAGGAACATTGAAGAAAAGATTTTTCATACTGATGCTCGTGCCTTCGGAACAAGCGCAGGGTTCCTGTTTAATTACCTTGCTGTTTTCTATTTCTATAAATGTACCGAGTTCATCTTCTTTTCTTTTTGTTTTCATTTCAACCTGTGCAACAGCCGCTATTGAAGCAAGTGCCTCACCACGGAAGCCCATGGTTTTAATACGAAACAAATCTTCAATTTGTCGGATTTTACTGGTAGCATGTCTTTCGAACGACATACGGGCATCAGTATCACTCATGCCCTTTCCATTATCAATTACCTGTATTAGGGCCTTGCCTGCATCAGCGATAATGAGTTTTATTTCGGTAGCCCCTGCATCTACGGCATTTTCGAGTAATTCTTTTACAGCACTGGCGGGTCGTTGAATAACTTCGCCGGCTGCTATCTGGTTGGCTATATTGTCGGGTAATAAGTGTATGATATCGCTCACAAAAAGGCTTCTTTCGTTCAGTCTGCAAAAATAAGATAAATGCATGGCCGACCGAACTTTTAGCAAGTTTTACAGGTACTTTTGTGTCGTAAAATCAAAGTATATGACTTTAAGTGCGGATATCAAGAAACTGGAACGCCGATTTGTACCTGGCGATTTCGTAGTTACTACCTGGGAATCATTGGAACCCTTTTTCAAAGACCTGTTAGACAGGCCAATCACAACTAAAGCCCAATTGGAAGAATGGCTGAAAGATATGAGTGAAATGGAAGCGGTGGTAAGTGAAGATGCCTGCTGGCGCCAGATTCGTATGACCTGCGACACTACAGACCCTAAACTGGAAGAGGCATTCACGTATTTCTGTATGGAAATTCAACCCAAACTGCAACCCTTTGCCGATCAGTTGAATAGGAAATTGATTAATAGTCCATTTACAGCTGAACTCGATCAAACTAAATACTTTACTTATCTCCGTGGGGTAAAGAAAAGCATCGACTTATTCAGGGAAGCAAATATTCCTGTTCAGGCTGAATTAAGTGTAATGCAGCAGCAATATGGTGCAATTGCCGGTAAAATGACTGTTGAAGTTGATGGACAAGAATACACTTTGCAGCAGGCGGCTAAATTTCTCGAAAGTCATGACAGATCACTCAGGGAGCAGGTTTATCGTAAAATTCAGGAACGTAGATTACAGGATAAGGATGCCATGCACGATTTGTACAGCAAGCTGATTGAAAAACGTCATCAGGTTGCCCAGAATGCAGGGTTTGAAAATTACCGTGATTATAAATTCGTGGAACTCGGTCGTTTTGATTACAGTAAAAACGATTGTTATCAGTTTCATGAAGCGGTAAAACTGCATGTACTGCCATTGATTGATAAAATTTATGCGCAGAAAAAACAAAAATTAAATCTCGATACCCTACGTCCATGGGATACTGAAGCTGAACCGGCTGGTATCGAACCACTGAAGCCATTTACTGATGGTAAAGACCTTTACGAAAAATCAGTTAGTTGTTTTGATGAGATGAACCCATTCTTTGGCAATTGTCTGAGAAAAATGAATGAGCTGGGTCATTTTGACCTTGAAAGCAGAAAAGGGAAAGCTCCTGGTGGATATAATTGTCCGCTAACAGAAAGTGGTGCTCCTTTTATTTTTATGAATGCAGCCGGACAAATGAGCGATGTTACAACCATGGTACATGAAGGTGGTCATGCAATACATTCTTTTTTGGCGCATGAACTTGAACTGAGTGCATTCAAAGAGTATCCGATGGAAATTGCAGAAGTAGCAAGCATGGCTATGGAATTATTCAGCATGAACCATTGGCAGGCATTCTTCAAAAATGAAGAAGATCTGAAAAGGGCCAAACAGCACCAGTTAGAGAGAACCATTACGATATTCCCATGGATAGCCATTATTGATAAGTTTCAACATTGGGTATATGAAAATCCAACCCATACCGTAACAGAAAGAACGGCTAAATGGATGGAAATACTGCAAGAATTTTCAACCAACGCTATCGATTATACAGGCCTTGAAATGTTCCGTGAAATTGGATGGCAAAGACAATTGCATTTATTCGAAGTTCCTTTTTATTATATCGAATACGGTATTGCACAATTAGGTGCAATAGGTTTGTGGATGCAATACCAGCAGAACCCAAAACAGGCATTGGAAAATTATGTAAATGCACTTTCCTTAGGAGGTACTAGAACATTGCCTGAATTATATGCAGCGGCTGGATTAAAGTTTGATCTCTCACCAGCTCATATTAAAACATTGATGGAGTTTACGGCAGCAGAAATGGAAAAGCTCGCTTAATAAAAATGCGGATAAAGAAAAAGGTATCATGTTTCATGATACCTTTTTTTATGTCGATTATTTTATTCTGATTTTGGACCCTGGTCTCTGTTTCCCTGAGGAGGTCTTGGACCTTGTTGGTTTCTTGGGTTTTGTGGTCTTCCACCCTGATCTCTATTGCCCTGTGGTCGCTGTTGTTGGTCACGGTTACCCTGCGGCCTTGGTCCTTGCTGGTTTCTCGGCCCTTGCTCTCTATTTCCTTGTGGTCGTTGCTGTTGATCGCGATTACCACCACCTTGTGGTCTTTGTCCCTGCTGTGGTCTGCGGTCATTGCGTTGTTGATCTTTTCTACGCTTATCGTTACGCTCGAGGCTACGCAAGCTGATTTGTCCTACAACATCTACAAAAGCAGGTTCTACTTCTTTTGGTTTACTACTGGTAACTTCAACCGGTTGTAATTCGTCAACTTTTTGTCCCTGCTGGTTTAAGCGCTTAATTTCTTTTACCCTTTGAATGGTTAGCGGGTAATGTTTGGTATTGTTTGGAAGCACATACCACATCAGGTTTTTGAAAATATCTTTTTTGATGAGGTGTGCAGTTCCCATTACCGTATCCAGTTGGTCGGCATAATCAGGGAAATGCTGTAATGCATCTAAATAAGTATCGAGTTCATAATTCAAACAACATTTTAAGCGTCCGCACTGGCCACTTAATTTAGTTTGATTGATCGATAAGTTCTGGTACCTGGCAGCAGTAGTGTTCACACTCTTGAAGTCGTTAAGCCAGGTGCTGCAACATAGTTCACGTCCACAGCTTCCGATACCACCTACTTTGGCGGCTTCCTGGCGAATACCAATCTGGCGCATTTCCACTTTAACCTTAAAGTCTGATGCATATTGTTTGATGAGTTCACGAAAGTCTACGCGGTCATCTGCGGTATAGAAGAAAGTAGCTTTTTTACCATCGGCCTGTACTTCAACTTCACTCAATTTCATTTGAAGATTGAGGGTACGTGCCATAGCACGGCTGCGGGCCAGCATTTCTTTTTCACGTGATTTGCTGATCTGGTAGCTTTCAATATCCCTTTCTGAGCTTCGGCGTAATATTTTCTTCATTTCGGGGTTAGCTTCATCCACCCCTCTTTTCTTCATTTGCATGCGTACCAGCTCGCCTGTAAGACTAACTTCACCCACGTCAAATCCACTTACGCCTTCAACCGTAACATATTCGCCTTTTTCAAAAAATTGCAAGGTAGTATTCCTGAAGAATTCTTTCCGACTGCCTTGTTTAAAGCTCACTTCCACAACTTTGCAGGAGCTTTCTGGGTCGCTGAATGGCAGATTAAGGAGCCAGTCGTGCACATTGAGCCTATTGCAACCACCAGTGCTGCAGCCTCCATTACTTTTACATCCGTTCGGTTTACCGGTTCCACAAGATCCACATCCCATATCATTAATACATTGATCAGGTTAATAACTGAATAGGGGAGATAATATTGTGTGTGGGCTGTAGTATTGCTAGGTGGCTATGGTTGTGTCACTCATTTCAACGTTCCGATCTGGTATGATCAGCTTGTTACGATGATGTATTCCTGTAAACAGAAAGGCGCTTTACCATAATTATAAAGAATAACACTTAGCAAATACAGATAAACCCATTACCCCACAATCTTAACTCACCGATAGACCGCCACTGGCGGAACTATCCGTTCAAAATTAGGGTTTTGTTCTGAATGATGTGGTAGAGTTTCAAAGTAAGGGCCTGGAACAGCATTTTGGCATTGGCGTTCCGTTCAATATAGTAGGATGCCCGGTCTAATTCCTCTATAATGGCCTGTTGCTGACTTACCGAAGCTATTTTATTGAGTCTCACAGCAAAATCGCGCTCCTGATCGCCGGCATGCACTTTTTCAGTGCCCAATACCCGGATTCGGATGCTGGTTTCGAGCAAATGATTAAAATACCGGAGAAATTGCTTTTGTTTTTCCCGCCCCAACTCGCTTATTTCAGCCGTAAATTTTATCTGGGCCAGGGGTCCGCCCCTTAAGGTGGCGTTTAGCCAGTCGCGGAGCAAGCTCTGCCAGTCTTCCTCTGCATGTTGCAATAACTGTAATGCTTCCCGGTAGTTACCTTCTGCGATAGCGGCAATTTGACGGGCCGTTTCCTCACTCGCATTTGCTCGGGCAATCAGGGCCTGTTCTATTTCTTTGTCATCCGGAGCAGGAATTTTAACCAGTTGACAGCGACTTAATATGGTTGGAAGTATCTGTTCGTCGTTTTCGGCAACTAGGATAAACAGGGTATTGGGCGGTGGTTCTTCTATTAGCTTTAAGAGCTTATTTCCTTCTTTTCCCAGGTATTCCGGCATCCATAATACAAGTACTTTATACTCGCTTTCAAAGCTTTTAAGGCTTAGTTTATGAATGATATCATTACACTCATGTGCGGTTATATTACCCTGTTTATTTTCAGCGCCGATAAACTGTAACCAGTCGTAAACATTACCATAAGGGTAATGCTGGATAAATTCGCGCCACTCACTTATATAATCGGTACTAATGGGCTTATCGCCCGGTTTTCTCGGAATTACGGGGTAAGAAAAATGAAGATCAGGATGAATCAATTGTTCAGCCCTGCCAAAAGCAGGTTCAGCAGCAATTTCTTCTGGTCCAATAAAACTGGGGCCCGATTGCATGGGTGTAAAACCACCAAAAAGATCAGCAACTGGTGCGGAAGTGGTAGGCTGACAAACCACTAGTTGTGCAAAGGCAAGTGCGAGGGGTAAGGCGCCGCTTCCCTCTTTTCCAAGAAATAGCAAAGCATGGCTCAACCTGTTTTGTTGTACCATTTCGGTAAGGTGTTGTTTTACCGAAGCCTGACCTATAATATCCTTGAATTGCATGAAAAACGAAAGTAAGCTAAGTGGCTGATTATGGAAGGGGGTGTGGGTAAGTAGCTGCAAGCTGCAAGCATTGATTAGTGCTTGTTATAGGCTTTCAGCTATTGATGGAATAAATGAGGGGGAGATAATTTATAATGAGCTGGTTGATGAAATTTTAGATTGCTACTAACGCACTACCCGATATTAATAGAACACGGATTATCATGATTTTCATGATTTACCATGATAGATCTTGAAAATCATGAAAATCCGTGTTCTATCCTACGCGTGATTCGTTTAATGGTATTTAAGGCTAAAAAAAACTGCCTGCTACTAATTAAACTAGGTTTGATTAGTAGCAGGCAGTTAAGAAATAAAAGTAATTATTTTACGAATTTCAGGATCTCTTCGCTGTCGGGTTTTACTTTGCTTTCGAAGTAAGCAATCATCTTACCATTTTCATCCAACAGGAATTTGTTGAAGTTCCATTTTATCTCGGCATCCAAAACACCATTTTTAGTTTTGCTGGTTAGCCACTGGTAAATAGGGGCCATATCTTCACCTTTCACACTTACTTTGCTGGCCAAAGGAAACTTAACTCCAAAACGGGCTTTGCAGAACTCCTGGATTTCACCATCACTTCCTGGCTCTTGTCCACCAAAGTTATTTGCAGGAAAACCAACAATAACCAGTTTGTCTTTGTACTGGTCGTATACTTTTTGTAGCGCTTCATATTGAGGCGTATATCCGCATTTAGAAGCAGTATTTACTACAAGAATTTTCTTACCCTTGAATTTAGAGAAGTCGATGGTACCACCTTCAATAGATTTCACTTTAAAACTATGGATGCTGCCATTGTCGGGCAGGGTGAAAGCAGAAAGTAATACAATTGATACTAATGTTAACAGGTATTTCATTGGTCGAGTTTTTATCAAATTAACAGCTAATTCAGCAAATTGTTTTGCATTTTAGGTGAATGCCAGGTTAAATTGTATAGGCCACTGCGGCAATACTAAGCCTGGTTCCCGGAATTTCCAGTATATACGAACCACAGGCTTCGATGGTTGCCCCTGTTGTAATTACATCATCCACCAGTAAAACATGTTTGTTCACCAGCTTTTCTCTTTCATTAACTTCAAATGCTGTTTCCATGTTCTGCCACCTGTTAATCCGGTTTCTACTGGTCTGGCTTTCTGTAAACTGACGCCTTTGGATGCCCGTTTTTAATATGGGGATACCCGTTATTTCCTGAATACCCCTGCAAATTAGTTCGGCCTGGTTATACCCCCTTTTGAACTCTTTTTTGGGGTTCAGGGGCAAGGGTATCAGAAAATCGATATCCTTATACTGGGTGGAGTTATACATGGCTCTTCCGATCATTCTGCCCAGAAAAAGACCTACATCCTTGTTTCCACGGTATTTTAATTGAACCAATAGGTGCTGGATCAGGGCATTTTTGGTGAAATAATAGCCTGCAGCCGCATTTTCGACCCTTAATCTTCCGTAAAAGATCCTTTCTACCGGGTTGGCTTTGAGGTCGAAAAAGCCGGTGGCGGGTAGCTGGTGAATACAACGACCACATAAAAGCTGGCCTTTTTGAATATAATCACTTGAGCAGCCCAGACAACAATGCGGAAACCATAATTGTAAAAAGGAGGATACTATTTTTTGCATGCCCTGAAATTAAATCGATAGGGCAGCGTATATCCCGCAAATTTTTGAATAGTGAATTAGGCGGTAAATGTTTTTTTTAGAAAAGTTGTTGATATACTTCATCAACCCTGCTTAATGCAACTACTTGTATTTTGTATGCTTTTGGGTTGAAACTTTTTTTGTTGTACTTCGACACAAAGATTTTTTCAAATCCAAGTTTCTCCGCTTCAGCAATGCGTTGTTCAATTTTATTAACGGCTCTTATTTCTCCATTAAGACCAACTTCTCCGGCAAAACAAACATGATGGGGAAGTGGCACATCTTCATAAGAAGAAAGTAATGCACAAATTACTGCCAAATCGATTGACGGATCTTCTACCTTAATACCACCGGCAATGTTCACAAATACATCTTTCATACCAAACTGAAATCCACCTCTTTTTTCAAGTACGGCAAGCAGTAATTGAAGTCGCCTTAAATCGAAACCGGTTACGGTGCGTTGAGGTGTTCCATAAACACTTTGGGTTACCAATGCCTGTACTTCAATTAAAAGTGGGCGCATACCTTCCAGGGTTGCAGCAATACCGCTACCACTTAACTGATCTTCACGTTGGGCAATTAAAATTTCCGATGGATTTGAAACAATACGCATGCCATCACCCGTCATTTCATAGATACCTAATTCTGCAGTACTGCCAAAACGGTTCTTCAGTGTGCGGAGTATTCTGTATGCATAATGCCTATCACCCTCGAACTGCAAAACCGTGTCTACCATGTGTTCCAGCACTTTTGGACCGGCAATGGTGCCGTCTTTTGTGATATGTCCGATAAGGAATACCGGCGTATTGGTTTCTTTGGCAAAGCGTTGAAATTCCGAAGCGCATTCACGTATTTGAGATACGGTTCCAGCCGATGAATCAATGATATTGGATTGTAAAGTTTGTATAGAATCTACAATTACCAACTGGGGGCGTAATTTTTTAATTTCCTGAAAAATGGTTTGGGTGGAAGTTTCAGTAAGCAGGTAAAAATTTTCATTTTGAATGTTTAACCGATCGGCACGCATTTTAATTTGTTGCTCACTTTCTTCTCCGCTGATGTATAAAACCCGAAGCTGTTTCATCAGCAAACCATTTTGAAGAAAGAGCGTGCTTTTTCCAATTCCTGGTTCACCGGCAACCAAAATAATACTACCCGGAACAATTCCACCTCCTAATACACGATCGAGTTCTGCATCCTGACTGGCGATTCTTTTTTCTTCAGTTGTTACAACTTCGTTAAGTGAAACTGTTTTAGAAATTCTTTTCTCTTGTTTATAGTCATCCCATTTTTCTGTTGGTTTAATCCCCTTATCGAGTACTTCTTCTGTGAAAGTATTCCATTCTGAACACGAAGGACATTTACCGATCCACTTGGTACTTTCATAACCACAATTGCTACAGAAAAAAGCTGTTTTTATCTTACTCATTTGATAAAGGTAATGGTGAATTGCTGAGTTATTTTCATGAAAAAAAACAATGCAAGCGAATGAATTTTTTTGCTTGAAAAAACTTGTTTTTAGTGCATGAAAAAATGGTGGATTGAAAAAGTGAAAATCGCTGAAATGCAGTGCTGGCGGGCATGTAAAAGGGCCAACATTGCTGTTGACCCCGTTTACTTACTAACCCATTAAATTCTACCACTAAGTTACTAAAACGAGGCATATGGCAAAATAAATTTTGTGTCTGTGCATAATTATTTAATATACGAATTTTGTCGTAAAACGCTTTAACATATTGTTAATCAAATCACTTACACGGGTGGCGGAGTAGGGGGAATTTTGTCAGAAAAAAGGGGTCTTTTTGGCAGAAACTTAAGGTTTGAACATCAAAAAAGGCCTTTTTGGGGTTTGGTAGACTATTTGCAGCTTTCTATTAAAATTGAAGCAATGGATATGTCTATTATTTTGGTGTCACTGATTTTTCTTGGAATCAGCTTACTGGTTTCAGGGCGGTTAAAGGCAAAATTTAGCCAATACAGCCAACTGCCTATTGCCAATGGCATGAGTGGTAAGGAAATTGCCGAGCAAATGCTGCGGGATAATGGAATATATGATGTAAAAGTTATATCTGTGAAAGGGTTTTTGTCCGATCATTACAACCCCATGGATAAAACCGTAAATCTGAGCCCTGAAGTCTATGGAGGAACAAGCATAGCTTCTGCAGCAGTAGCGGCACACGAGTGTGGTCATGCGGTACAGCATGCCAACGCCTATAGCTGGCTAATGATGCGCAGCAAACTGGTTCCTTTTGTTCAATTCAGCAGCTCTATTGTGCAATGGGTATTATTAGTGGGTGTACTAATGATCAATACTTTTCCCATGTTATTATTAGGAGGTATTATTTTATTTGCCCTCACCACCTTATTCTCCGTAATTACCTTACCGGTAGAATTTGATGCAAGCAACCGCGCCCTGGCCTGGCTGAACAACAGGGGTATTCTGATACAGCGTGAGCAGGAAGGTGCCAAAGACGCACTTAAATGGGCAGCCATGACCTATGTAGTAGCCGCCCTCGCCTCCGTAGCAACTTTAGTACAGTATGTATTGATTTTCCTGAATGGATCGAGGAACGATGATTAGAGGTGAATTGTCAATTGTGAATGGTGAATTTTTAGTGAGTAGTGAATAGTCAGTAGTGAGTGGTCAGTAGTAATACTAATAATAATATACTCACTACTCACTACTGACTACTCACCATTCACCATTCACAATTCACACCCTAAAACTTTATCTCCTCCTCGCGCTCGTCGAAGAATTTGAATTCGGTGAGGTGGTAGTTTGTGTTGGCTTGTGCTTTTAATTTGAGCTTGTGTTTCTTTCTCCATTTTTTTAGGATGGATGAAAAGAAACCCTTGGTAAGATAGGAATGCACGATTGGATGAACTACGATTGTAAGGTTCTTGTGTGAATGACTTACCAGGTAATGTAGTTTCTTTTCTATTTCATCTTCCAGTAAAAGCGTAGAAGTAATTTTTCCGGTACCATTACAAGCCGGACAGCTTTCAGAAGTATTGATATTTACTTCGGGCCTCATGCGTTGACGGGTAATCTGTAATAATCCAAATTTTGAAATGGGTAATACAGAATGTTTAGCGCGATCGGCTTTCATAAACTGCTCCATTGCTTCCTGCAGCTTGCGCTTGTTATCAGGTAGTTTCATATCAATGAAGTCTACAACGATAATACCGCCAATATCTCTTAACCTTAACTGGCGCGCAATTTCTTCTGCTGCCTCAAGGTTTGTTTCCAATGCATTTTCTTCCTGGTTATTGCTAACACTTTTGTATCCACTGTTTACATCAACAACATGCAGTGCTTCTGTATGTTCAATAATCAGGTAAGCACCACTTGGTAGGTTAACTGTTTTACCAAAAGAAGATTTTACTTGTTTGGTTACGCCAAACTGATCGAAGATGGGTAACCCGTTATGATAAAGAGAAACTATATCCGTTTTATCCGGAGCAATTCTTTGAATATAAGATTGTGTTACCTGAAACAGATTTTTATCGTTTACTACGATGCGGTTGAAATCGGCACTAAGTAAATCGCGCAGTATGCTGGTGGTTTTTGTTTCTTCACTCATAATCCTGATAGGTGCAACTGCACCTTTAAGGTTATGTTGAATGGTTTTCCAGGTGTCTACCAGCGAAAGCATATCCTGGTGCAATTCTGCAGTGCTTTTGCCTTCTGCTGCTGTACGAACAATTACACCAAAATTTTTCGGACGGATGGCTTCCACAATTTTGTGCAGCCTTTTACGTTCTTCAGAAGAATGAATTTTCTTTGATACAGCTACAATTTCATTAAAAGGCGTAACCACCACAAACCTTCCTGGAAGCGAAAGCTCGCAACTTAGTCTTGGTCCTTTAGCAGCAATAGGTTCTTTTAAAATTTGTACCAACACATTAGGCTTACCATTCAGTACTTCATTGATCTTACCTGTTTTTACAATTTCCGGTTCAGACTGGAACTTGGCAAAATCAAAAGCCTGTTCACCTTTATCGCCCATGGCAATCTGGGTAAACTTAATGATGGAGCGTGCATAAGGACTAAGGT
>CAZTCS010000077.1:0-10471 GCA_964611995.1 uncultured Sediminibacterium sp.
TAAAAATATTGCCAATATCAATAGCTTACCCCTTACCAAACAGGCCGAAAAAGTAATAAGGGTTACCGTACTGGAGGCCAAGGCTTTGAAAAGTCCATTGGTAGAAACTGAGCATCTAATGCTCAGCATACTTAAGAATAAAGAGAATATTGCCACCCAGATATTGAACCAGTTCGATATTGATTACGACATGTTCCGCAATGAATTAGGTATGGTAGAATCAACCAATCCGAGTCCAAAAGCAGAATTCGATGAAGGTGATGATGAGTACGACGAGGAAAAAAGATCTTCTGGCTACCAACAACCAAAAGCCGGGGGTAAAGCTGGTGCAAATGCAAAAAGCAAAACACCAGTACTCGACAATTTTGGCAGAGATATTACCAAATTGGCAGAATCAGGTTCTCTCGACCCTATTGTTGGTCGTGAAGAAGAAATTGAAAGGGTTAGCCAGATTTTAAGTCGCCGTAAAAAGAATAATCCGATTTTAATTGGTGAACCTGGCGTTGGTAAAACAGCCATCGTTGAAGGTTTGGCTCTTCGTATTGTTCAACGCAAAGTGAGCAGGGTATTGTTTGATAAAAGAGTTATCTCACTCGACCTCGCAGCCCTTGTTGCTGGTACAAAATACCGTGGTCAGTTTGAAGAAAGAATGAAAGCCATCATGAATGAACTGGAGAAAAACAGAGATGTTATCCTGTTCATTGATGAAATACATACTATTGTTGGAGCAGGTGGCGCCAGTGGCTCTTTAGATGCTTCCAATATATTTAAACCAGCTTTGGCAAGGGGAGAATTACAATGTATCGGTGCTTCAACGCTCGACGAGTACCGCATGTACATTGAAAAAGATGGTGCACTCGACAGACGTTTCCAGAAAGTAATTGTAGAACCACCAAGTGTGGAAGATACTATTACCATCCTTAATAATATCAAATCTAAATACGAAGACTTCCATAATGTAAGTTATGGTGATGATGCAATTGATGCCTGCGTAAAACTGAGTGATCGTTATATGACCGATCGTCTTTTACCAGACAAAGCGATTGATGTATTGGATGAAGTAGGGGCAAGGGTGCATCTGAAAAATATCAATGTTCCTGAGGAAATCGTTGAGCTGGAGAAAAAGATTGAGGATATTAAAAACGAAAAGAATAAAGTAGTTAAGAGTCAGCGTTTCGAAGAAGCTGCCGCATTGCGCGACACAGAAAAGAGATTAGGAGAAGAACTGGAAAAAGCTAAAAACCAGTGGGAGGAAGAAAGCAAACATAAGCGTTACCCAATTACAGAAGAACATATAGCTGAGGTAGTGAGTATGATGACAGGTATTCCTGTTAAGCGTATGGTGCAAGCTGAGACGGAAAAACTTCGCAGGATGAGCGAAGACATGAAGGGAATGGTAATTGGACAAGACGAAGCTATTCAGAAAGTGGTGAAAGCTATTCAGCGTAACCGCGTAGGTTTGAAAGATCCTAAAAAGCCTATCGGTACATTCATTTTCCTTGGTCCAACAGGTGTTGGTAAAACAGAACTGGCACGTTCATTAGCCCGTTATATGTTCGATTCAGAAGATTCACTTATTCGTATTGATATGAGTGAATATATGGAGAAGTTTACGGTAAGCCGTTTAATAGGTGCACCTCCGGGTTATGTTGGTTATGAAGAAGGTGGTCAGCTTACTGAAAAAGTAAGACGTAAACCTTACTGCGTGATCCTGCTTGATGAAATTGAAAAAGCACACCCGGATATCTACAATATTTTATTACAAGTATTGGATGATGGTCAGTTAACGGATGGACTTGGCAGAAAAGTGGATTTTAAAAATACCATGATCATCATGACCTCAAATATTGGCGTGCGTCAATTGAAAGAATTTGGGGATGGCGTTGGTTTTGCTACCGCAACACGAATCCAGAATGCAGAAGAGAATAATAAGGCAGTAATTGAAAAAGCACTGAAGCGTACCTTCTCACCTGAATTCCTGAACCGTATTGATGATGTGGTTGTGTTTAATTCATTGAACCAGGAGAATATCTTCAATATCATTGATATCCTGATGAAAGGTGTATCAAAACGCCTTCAGAACCTTGGTTTCTCGCTCGAATTAACTGCTGCTGCCAAAGAATTCATTTCCGAAAAAGGATATGATTCACAATTCGGGGCAAGACCATTACACAGGGCCATTCAGAAATACCTGGAAGATCCTTTGGCGGAAGAAATCCTGAATATGAATATCAAACAAGGTGATGTATTAATCGCCGATCTGGATAAAGAATCAGGAAAGCTGAAATTCGATTTTCAGAAAAGGGTAGAAGAAGGCGAAAACGCCAATGTATAACGAAGGGTAAGTACTCAATTATAGAGGCTCTGCTGGAAGGCAGGGCCTTTTTTGTGAATTGTCAATGGTGAATTGTCAGACGTCAATTGTCAATGGTGAATTGTGAATGATGTTTTTTGGGGTATAGCTGTCCTCCAAAATTCACTATTCACCATTGACAATTCACATCTATTCACTCCCCCACCTAAAAGATTGAAGCTGCAGCCCTGCAATATCTAATACTCGGTCAACAACTGTGGCGGCTACTTCTTCGATGGTTTGGGGTCTGCTGTAAAAGGAGGGGGTTGCCGGACTTATAATTCCGCCAGCGAGGGTTACTGTTTCCATATTTTTTATATGGATAAGGTTATAGGGCGTTTCGCGAACCATTAAAATTAGTTTCCTTCTTTCTTTTAATATCACATCTGCGGCTCGGGTAACGAGGTCGTCGCTAACACCGGCTGCTATTCGGCCTAATGTGCCCATGCTACAGGGTGCAACAATCATGATATTATATTTGGCCGAGCCTGAAGCAAAGGGTGCATTGAAATCGTATTTCTCGAAATAGCGAAAAGGGTAATTGGTATAATCCTCATTGCCAAGTTCGGTTTTCCAAACTTCTTTTGCGTTTTTACTCATTACGATGCCCACTTCTTCATACTGGTCTTTTAATAAAACCAGTTTATCCAGCAGCAATTTGGCGTAAATAGAACCGCTGGCTCCAGTAATGGCGATGGCTATTTTGTTACTCATGTAACTATTTATATTGAGAAACAAAGTTAAAGGGAAATGGTTCTGTACACCCTTTCTTCTGTGTCTTTCTGTGCTTTCAGTGGCAATTGCATTTTGATTTGCCACTGAAAGCACAGAAGTACACAGAAAAAAAGGTGTATCTATTACAGATACACCTTGATTAATTTTAGGATAGTGAGTTGGCCAACACACAATTATTCACTATTCACTATTGACAATTCACTACTTATACATGATCTCATAATACTCATGCGCCATCCTGTTACTGTCGAACTGGAAACGTACATCTCTCATACCATTCTTGGTAATTTGTCTCCATGTATCGAAGTTGTCATAGTACATAGGTATGATCTGTTGTTCCAGGATCTCATAAGCTTTATTCAAATCATATTCATCCTGATCGTGAACAGTCATGTTAGCGTAATCAGCTTTTGGTACAACGAAACCATTGTTGCCATGGTTAATAAATTCCGGGATCCATCCATCATCGGTAGAGAAGTTTACAGCACCATTCATGGCTGCTGTCATGCCACTTGTGCCCGATGCTTCACGTGGTACACGTGGATTATTCAACCAAACATCTGCAGCTTGTTTAAGGCGCTTGCTGAGTCCTAATTCATACCCAATCAAAACCGCTACATTTTTATAGTTCTTGCTCAGGTGAACAAGATTGTTGAACTGGGAAATGGCTGGATAATCTACCGGATATGGTTTCCCTGCCCAAATTATCTGAACCGGACGTTTCGTATCATTCAGCATTTTTTCGAAGCGCTCCATATCATAGGTAAGCATATCTGCTCTTTTGTAACCAGCAAACCTTCTTGCCCAAACAATGGTTAAAACATTCGGATCGAATACTTTACCTGTTTGATCGGCTACTATTTCAAAAGCCCTTTTCTTAAGGTATTTCTTGCGGTCATCGAAACTGTAATCGTTGCCTTCTTCCATTGCACGATACATTTGTTTATCTGCCCAATAGCGCCAGTTTTGTGCGTTGGTGATGGAAGTAATTGGACAAATACCTTCCTGGTTCTTCCACATTTCGCGGCTTACATGGCCATGTAATGCAGAAACCCCATTGGCTTTCCTTGCAAAACGTAATGCAGCCAGTGAATGGTTGAATTGATCGTCTTTGATGCCAGTAATCTTACGTACTTCATCAATGGAAAGTCCGCAGAAATAACTCATTTTATGGCAGAGGTAGATATCGTGTTTTTCATTACCTGCTTCTTCTGGGGTGTGGGTTGTAAAGACAAGATGTTCTTTTACTTTTTCAACACTCTTGAATTTGTTTAGCAGGTAGAATGCTGAAGAAATACCATGTGCTTCATTCAGGTGGTACACATCAGGATTAAAACCTAATTCATCAATCAGTTTAGCACCGCCAACACCAAGTAAGATGAACTGTGCAACCTTTGTAGCTACATTGGCATCGTACAAACGATGTGTAATGGTTTGCGATACATAATCGTTCTCAGGTAAATCAGTACTCAAGAGAAATAAAGGGGCACTGTTGAAAGTTTCTGGGTTAAGGTAAAAAGCTTTTACCCATACCGGATGATCATGGATCAATATCTGAAACTTAATACCGGTATCTTCCAGGAAACTGTAAATCTTCTCCATAAAAGTTACCTGTAAAGTTTGATCCTGGTTCCTTGCCTGGTCGTAATAACCATGCTTCCACAGGATACCGATACCGATCATATTCTGACGAAGTTCATAAGCACTGCGTAAGTGCGAACCAGCTAGAAATCCTAAGCCACCACTGTATATTTTTAAAGGTTGATGAATTGCAAATTCCATGGAAAAATAAGCCGCTTTCTTACTGTACTGCTCATTAATCTGATAGGGGACATGATAGTTTCTAAAATTCATAAATGCTCTTTTGGTGATCAAATAGCGCTTGCAATATAGGTGTATTTCAATAAAATGTATTTCTTACACATTGTTATGTGGGTAATCAGTTAGAAGAAATCTTTTTTCAACAAACAATCGTTAGGATTCAATGCAGGAAAGCGTTTGCAAACGTTTTCGGAAAGCATTTTTTCTGTATGTGTCGCAATCTTTATTTAGTGCCCGTCTTTTTTTTCTTCGCTTTGGGTTCTTTTTTCTTGCGATAAGTATCATCAAAAAAACATTTTATGCCGCGGTGGTTTCCGCAACTTCCTTGTTCTTTTACGGTTACATAATTTCCGGAAAATTTAAAATCAATAATACATGGATCCCCATTTTCTGTGAACTGGGCATTGCCAGTATTATTTACTTTAAAGATACCTTTTAATTCACCCACACAACTTCCTCTGTCTTTTTCAAAATGCAGGAAGAAAAGATAGTGGTTCGCATCCTTACCATCTCTTACAGATAGATAATTTTTTTCATTCACTACATATTCCCCACTAAGCTTGTTCATCCGTGGTAAAGTGTCAATCGGATTTATAACCGCTGTTTTTTCCGGATCCTCATTGCTATCGGTAACTACCAGCATAAAAATGCCTGCATCATTATATACCCATCCTGACCTTGTAAACTTGAAAGTATTATCGGGCGAACTCTTCTCCCGGTTAATCATGAATGTGGGTTCTTTATTGATCGATACAAATCGGTAATAACCACCAGACTGCTGATTGGTCAGTAATTCCTTGGCTGCCAGATACTTTAATTTTTTATCTGTTACCACAACCACACAGGTTGTTTTTTTCTGCCGGGTAAAGTTTAGTAAGAGGTAATTTTCTTTCTCTTTTTCAATTATACCAACCGGTTTTATTACGGTTTTTTTGTCTTTGCCAATATAATCTGCAATAACACTATCCGGTACAAATTGACTTAATGCCTTGTAACCAATACGGGTTGTGTCGGCTTTGCGGGAAATATTCGAATCTGCAATCAGGTAAGTGCCAGTTATTTTAGGAAAGGCGGTGAGAAATTCTTCTGCTTTCAGGGGAACATCTCCTGAAAAATCAATTTTCTGTTCCTTACAGGCCAGAAAGAGTAACAGAACAAATGCAGAAAACCAGGGCTTCATGAGCAGAATTTGCAATAAAAATAGGGTTTTCGGGCATTATCTTGGATATTATCTTTTTATTTTTTAGGTTTGTCTAAAAATAAATTTAGATACATGTCATTTTCAATAGCAGAGGAAAATTATATCAAGGCGGTTTACCACCTGCAGCAAGACGAGGAATTGGTATCCACCAATGCGCTATCTGCTGAGCTGCAAACAAGACCGGCTTCTGTAACCGATATGTTGAAAAAATTAAAAACCAAACGAATCATCAGTTACGAACCATACCATGGTGTTAAGCTGAGTAGTGAAGGGAGAAAAGTGGCCCTGGGTATTATTCGTAAGCATCGGTTATGGGAATATTTTCTGGTCGACAAACTTCAGTTTGGTTGGGATGAAGTGCATGAAGTAGCTGAAGAATTGGAACATATCACCAGTAGTAAACTCATCGATAAACTAGATGCTTTTCTTGGGTATCCCAAATTCGATCCGCATGGCGATCCGATACCGGATAGCAGAGGCCGATTGGCTTTACAGCAACATGAACCATTGTCTGGTATTTCAGAGCATAAGCTTGTAGAAATTACGGCTGTTGGAAGCCAGTCATCTGAATTGCTTGAAGTATTAAAACATAAAGGCCTGCAGATGGGTACCAGGATTGAGGTAAAAAAAATATTTGAATTCGACGGCTCTATTGAATTGAAAATAAAGAATCAACCTGTCGTAACCATCAGTCGCGATTTGGCAGCCGTATTATTTGTAAAACCTGTATAAGATGAACCAGCATAAAGACGAACACCTTTCATTGAGTGAAGTACATGGTTCGGTTGATACCACTGTTCCCAGAAAAGGATGGCGCAGAATATTAGCCTATCTCGGACCTGCATACCTGGTTAGTGTTGGCTATATGGATCCGGGTAACTGGGCAACTGATTTACAAGGAGGAGCCAAGTTTGGATATCAACTTATCTGGGTATTGCTGATGAGCAACCTGATGGCATTATTGCTGCAAAGTCTAAGCGCCAGACTGGGAATAGTTCGGAGAAGAGATTTAGCACAGGCTAATAGAGAAACCTATCCTCCATTGGTTAATTTCTGTTTATATATACTGGCCGAATTAGCCATTGCTGCAACGGACCTTGCAGAAGTAGTAGGTATGGCAATCGGTATTCATTTGCTTACCGGTCTACCATTGATATGGGGAACGGCGATCACCGTTTTAGATACCTTTCTTTTTCTCTTATTACAACGTTATGGTATCAGAAAGATGGAGGCATTCATACTTGCACTGGTAGCTACCATCGGTTTTTCTTTTCTCATTGAAATACTTATTGCCAAGCCAGATTTAAAGGAAGTAGTTACCGGGTTTGTTCCATCAATGTTGGGTAACGAATCACTCTACATTGCGGTTGGGATCATTGGTGCTACTGTAATGCCACATAATTTATACCTGCATTCTGCATTGGTACAAACAAGGAAAATCGGGGCTGATCAACACAGTATTAAACGTGCATTGAAGTATAATTTTATTGACAGCTTTGTTGCCTTAAACGCAGCATTCTTTGTGAATGCGGCCATACTTGTGCTTGCCGCAACGGTATTTTTCAAAACAGGAAATACCGATGTAGCTAGAATTGAAGAAGCACATAAATTATTACAACCCTTATTAGGTACAGAACTGGCGCCTATATTATTCGCAGTGGCATTGATTGCTGCCGGACAAAGTTCCACGATTACCGGCACCTTGGCAGGACAGATCGTTATGGAAGGATACCTGCGTTTACGTTTGAACCCATGGCTCAGACGTTTGCTTACCCGAGTTATCGCCATTGTTCCTGCAGTGCTTGTAATAGGGATTTATGGAGATGGGAAAGTAGATGATCTTCTTGTTTTTAGTCAGGTTATTCTAAGTCTTCAATTGGGTTTTGCAGTTATACCACTGATTCATTTTGTGAGCGACAAAGAAACCATGGGTAGTTTTGTTATTAAACCCTGGGTTAAAATTGCGGCTTGGCTGGTAGCTATTGTGCTGGTTTTTCTAAATGTAAAACTGGTTGCAGAAGAAGTGATGCAGGTTTATGTGGAAGAGGGAGCGTGGGGGTTGAAAATACTGGTCACGGTATTGATCCTTGTTTTTTTATGGCTATTTCTCGTCATGACTTTCCTTCCCTTTTTCAAAAAACGGAGAGAGAAACAGCATGCAGCTATGCATGGTGAATGGGCCCAGTTAAAAGATCTTTCTGTAGGGCATATCCGCAAAATAGCCGTAGCACTTGATTTTACACTTGCAGATGAAAAATTAATAGCCCACGCATTGGCACAGGGTAATAAATCGGTTCAACTGATCTTGATACATGTGGTGGAAAGTGTATCGGCTAAATACCTGGGTGCAGCCAGTGACGACGAGGAGACCAGGCTCGACCAGCAAAGACTGGATCATTATTGCCAGCAATTACAACAGCAGGGATATCAGGTAACCGGTTTACTTGGCTATAAAAACAGGGTAAGGGAAATCATCCGGATGGTAAAGGAAACTGAGGCTGACCTGGTAGTAATGGGAGCCCATAGGCATAGCGGATTGAAAGACTACCTGTTTGGCGAAACAATAGAAGATGTACGTCATGCCCTGCAAGTACCCGTGCTTATCGTAAACGTTTGAGTAAAAAGTCTGGATAATCTGATTGGCTTAAAGGGGGCGAAACAATGAAATCGTTACTTTTGTCCCCGTTTATCATTTAAAACTAATATATGTCGCAAAAAATCAAAGTAGCAAATCCGGTGGTGGAACTGGATGGTGACGAGATGACAAGGATCATCTGGAAATTTATCAAAGAAAAATTGATCCTTCCATATTTGGAAGTGGATATTAAATATTACGACCTTGGAATGGAATACCGCGACGAAACCAACGATCAGGTAACCATTGATGCGGCAAATGCAATTAAACAATATGGTGTAGGAATTAAATGCGCTACCATTACACCAGATGAAGAGCGTGTAAAAGAATTCAGCCTCAAACAAATGTGGAAGAGTCCTAACGGAACCATCCGTAATATTTTAGATGGTACCGTATTCCGTGAGCCAATCGTTTGTAAAAATGTACCTCGTCTGGTTCCTAACTGGACAGCACCCATCTGTATTGGTCGTCATGCTTTTGGTGATCAGTACCGCGCTACGGATTTTGTAACCAAAGGGAAAGGTAAACTAACCATCAAATTTGAAGGGGAAGATGGCACCATTCAGGAATTTGAAGTATTTAATTTTAAAGGAGATGGTGTTGCACTTGCAATGTATAATACTGATGAGAGCATCAAAGGATTTGCCCGCTCTTGCTTTAACCAGGCCCTGAGCAAAAAATGGCCTTTATACCTTTCAACCAAGAACACCATCCTGAAAAAATACGATGGCCGCTTTAAAGATATTTTTGAAGAAATTTATCAGAACGAATTCAAAGCAGCCTATACAGAAGCAGGTATTACTTACGAGCACCGCCTGATCGATGACATGGTTGCCAGCGCACTTAAATGGAACGGTAACTTTGTATGGGCTTGTAAGAACTATGATGGAGACGTACAGAGCGATACAGTTGCTCAAGGATTTGGATCATTAGGTCTTATGACTTCTACACTGGTAACACCAGATGGTAAAGTAATGGAAGCGGAAGCGGCACACGGTACCGTAACACGCCACTATCGTGAGCACCAGAAAGGGAAGCCAACTTCTACCAACCCGATTGCATCCATCTTCGCATGGACAAGAGGTCTGGAGTTCCGTGGTAAACTGGATGGTAACCAGGAACTGATTAATTTCTGTCAGGCATTAGAGCAGGTTTGTATTGAAACCGTTGAAAGCGGTAAAATGACCAAAGACCTTGCTGTATGTATCCATGGCAATAAAGTAAACCACGGTGAACACTACCTTTACACTGAAGAGTTCCTGGAAGCACTTGACCAGAACCTGAAAGTGAAGCTGGGACAATAGGGAATCTTTGATTTTTTGATCTTTGATTTTTTGATTTGGATGAATGCTAGGTCAAAAAATCAGAGATCTTTTTTTTGAGCAGGAGTGAACATGGATTGTTATGATAATTCAAAATTCAAAAATCAAAATTCAAAAAATCAAAGATCTTTAAGTAATACCCGGGAATGAAAAAATGTGTTGTTATAATAAGTGTGTTCTTTTTTGCAGGGTGCATGCAAAAATCATCAGGGGTATTTTACGATATAGTTAATGACCATTTTGTTTCCTTCACAGATTCGGCTTTGTACAACTTTGGAACCTTATTTGTCATTCCAAATGATACAACTACTATTAACCGTTTGGATGGTAAGATTGAAATCGATACTGTTTTAGGGAGCGATGAACGATTGGCTTTTTCATTAAATACGGTATTGGAAAAATTA
>CAZTCS010000077.1:10535-17491 GCA_964611995.1 uncultured Sediminibacterium sp.
GCAAGCAAAAATTACATCTTGACTTAGGTAAATTTCCAGAAATGGAAAAGCTTAAGTTGATTCCTAAAGGGACTACCCGACAATTGGATACTTCCGTAATCGGTAGAATATGGTTCTCTGATTTTTCTTTTTTAAACGATAAAGCTATCCTTATTGTATCAAGGCAATCTTCTCCGAAAAGTGGTGCCAGTAATGGGTATTTATTCAGAAGACAAGGGAAGAAATGGAATATTGATACAGTAATTGAATTAGAAAGATGGTGAGTAATGTTTGATTTTTTGATTTTTGATTTTTTGACTTAGCATCCATCCAAATCAAAAAATCAAAGATCAAAAAATCAAAGATCATTTAAGAAACCGCTTGATTTCTTTCTGGACGTCTCTGTCTTTGATGGTTTCGCGTTTGTCGTGGAGCTTTTTACCTTTTCCTAAACCTATTTCTACTTTTACCAGGTTTTTTTCATTCAGGAACACGCGTAATGGGACAATCGTATATCCTTTCTCTTTTAATTTGGCCTGGATTTTTTTGAGTTCTCTTTTTTGGAGTAAGAGTTTTCTGTCGTGAACAGCTATATGGTTATTGGCAGTGCCATGGGTGTATTCGGCTATGTATAAAGCACGTACCCATAATTCGCTGCCATCAAAAAAGCAGAACGAATCATTGAAACTTACTTTACCATCGCGAATCGATTTCACTTCCGTTCCCAGCAATACAATACCTGCTACATATTTATCTTCTATGTAGTAATTGTAATAGGCCTGCCTGTTATTCATTTCCTTTGCCATGGCAGTGGGTAACAATAAAGTGGTAAAAGCTAGCTTCTGAAATGGATCGACAACTGAGCAAGTTTTTGCTTTAGTTGTTTCCTGTCAACAATAAAATCCAGGAATCCATGCTCCAGCAGAAATTCACTTCTCTGGAAGCCTTCAGGCAGGTCTTTCTTAATGGTTTCTTTAATCACACGTGGACCCGCAAATCCAATAAGGGCGCCGGGTTCAGCGATATTTAAATCGCCCAGCATACCGAAGCTGGCAGATATACCGCCAAATGTTGGGTCGGTGAGTAAGGAAATATAGGGTAAGCCTGCATCGCTCAGTTGTGAGAGCTTGCCACTGGTTTTGGCCAATTGCATCAGACTGAATGCACTTTCCATCATACGGGCACCACCACTTTTACTGATAACGAGGTAGGGGAGTTTGTGTTCGATGCAATAATCTACTGCACGGCTGAACTTTTCACCCATAACACTACCTAGTGATCCCCCGATGAATTCAAAATCCATACAGGCAATCACAAATCCTTCACCGTCAACTTTTCCGGTAGCAACACGCATAGAGTCTTTGAGGTCTGTCTTGGCGTGGATTTCGTCTAATCTTTTCTGGTAAGGTTTTAAATCGGTAAAGCCCAATGCATCCTTACTCCTGATCTGATCAAATAGTTCAGTGTAAGCACCTTCATCGAAGAGAAAATCGTAGTAGTCCTGACTACCGATCCTGTGATGGTGGTTACATTTTGGACATACATATAAGTTCTCACTCAATTCTGTAGTGGTACAGATATAATTACATTCGGGACATTTATTCCAGAGTCCTTCCGGTGTTTCTTTCTTATCGGCGGTTGAAGTGAGGATTCCCTTCCGGATACGTTTAAACCAACGGGGCTTACCTGCATCTTCACCTTGCATTCCTTCACCTGTCAGATTTGCTTCAAAATCTTCTTCACGTTCTTTTTTCATAACGGGCAATAATTGGGGGGCTAAGATAGGGATATAAGTCGGAAAGTCCGAAAGACCATCAGTCGGAAAGACCGAAAGATGACTGTTTAGATCATCCATCTTCCGGTCTTCCGGACTTTCCGACTTTCGGTCTATTATGCGTTCCTATTAATACAATTCAGGTCCTCAAAGGCAACTTCCAGGCGTTTAGCGAAGCTTTCCTCGCCTTTACGGAGCCAAACACGGGGATCATAGAACTTTTTATTGGGTTTTTCGGCGCCTTCCGGATTACCGAGCTGTCCTTGGAGGTATGCTTCATTCTTTTTATAGAAGTCTTTGATACCCTCCCAGAACGCCCATTGGAGGTCGGTATCGATATTCATTTTAATGGCACCATAACCGATGGCTTCCCTGATCTGGTGCTGAGGTGAGCCACTACCACCGTGGAACACGAAATAAACAGGTTTTTTGCCTGTTTTCAGTTCCTGCTCAATATAGAGCTGGCTATTATTCAGGATCTCAGGACGTAATTCTACGTTACCCGGACTATAAACACCATGCACATTGCCAAATGCAGCGGCTACGGTAAACAGTTTGCCTACTTTGCTTAATTCTGTATAAGCATAAGCTACGTGCTGGGGTTGTGTGTAAAGTTTATCGTTTTCTATACCACTGTTATCAACACCATCTTCTTCGCCACCGGTAACACCCAGTTCAATTTCAATACTCATTCCCAGTGGGGCCATGCGTTTGTAAAATTCTACTGAGGTGTGGATGTTTTCTTCAATTGGCTCTTCAGAAAGGTCGAGCATGTGAGAACTGAAAAGTGGTTGACCTTTTTCTTTATAAAACTGTTCTCCGGCATCGATTAAACCGCTTACCCATGGCAACCATTTTTTGGCAGCATGGTCGGTATGCAGTACAACCGGAACACCATAATATTTGGCAACATTGTGAATATGTAAAGCTCCGGAAATACCACCAGCGATATTCCCCTGGAGGTTATCGTTTGGCATTCCTTTACCAGCAATAAATTGAGCTCCTCCATTGGAGAATTGTATGATCACAGGAGAATTTACCTTGGCAGCTGTTTCCAGTGTTGCGTTAATGGTGTTTGTTCCAATAGTGTTAACCGCAGGTAACGCAAACTGATTGTCTTTCGCATCATTATACAATGCTTCCAGTTCTTCACCGAATAAAACGCCGGCCCTGTACTTTTTCATGGTTGTTCTTGTTTTGTTGTGAGTTGTGAGTTGTCAATGGTCAATTGTCAATTGTCAATAGTGAGTAGTCAGTAGTGAGTAGTGAGTAAATCATCATCACCATTCAAATCCGACATCCGACATCAGAGATCAGAGATCAGAGATCTGACATCTGACATCTGCTATCCGACCGGCGGCAAGATACTTCACTTGGCGCAAACGCACGTTAGCTTTTTGCTGCTGTGGATGAACTGTTGATTCTGTCTGATAAACCGCAGAAATAGGCAGGAGCCTGCATTAATCGGCTACCATACCAGCTAAACATTTCCCCATCTACCAAAGTAATAAGTGTTGAGGGTAGGAGGTCTTGAAGAGCTGTAATATGTTTTTCTTTAAAAGGGTAGGGCTCAGAGGAAAGTAATATTATTTCTGGTGATAATGTTTTGATCTGTTCAACTGTTATAGTAGGATACCTGTTTTGGCTGGCCAGCAGGTTAACAAGGCCGCAGCGGCATAACATGTCGTGAATAAACGTATCTGCACCAACACTCATGTAGGGGTCTTTCCAGATAAGGTACAAACAGGATTTGCCTTTTAGTTTTAACGGTTTTTTTTCCAGTGTTGTAAAAGCATCTTTTGTTTTGACTAAAATATCATTGGCAGCAGCATTGCGGTCAGTAATATTTCCCAGATGATGTATCATTTCAAATGAATCTTCGAGGGTATTGATATTGCTGGTCCATACAGGAGCGATTGATCTAAGTGCTTCCACCTGTTCTTTTACATTCTCTTCCTTATTCGCAATAATGAGATCTGGCTTTAAAGCGGCTACCCGTTCTGGTTTTACATCTTTTGTGCCGCCAACACGGTTCTTATTGCGAAACCAGGTATTGGGGTGTATGCAAAATTTAGTGATGCCAACTACTTCGGCTTCAAGTCCTAAGTCGGCCAACAATTCCGTTTGAGAAGGCACCAGTGATACAATTCTCTTTGGCGTTGCGGACAATTCAATAGCATGACCAGTCTGATCGGTGTACAATAACATATTGCAAATTACAGAGATCAGTGCAACTTATCAGGAACTTTGGTTGCTGCTTATGATAATGGGTAGACTACTATCAGTTGGGGCATAAGTTTTCTCAACCAGTTTTTTCAAACCCGAATACATGGCATTGGCTTCAGGGGTAAGGTATGCAGAGAAAAATGTAGTGAGTGTAACAAATACCTGTACAGAAATGGTAACAGGCTTTTCCAGATTCGTTTTCATGCCACAAACATAGTGTAGTATTTATAACTAAATATATCAGATATAGTTATTGCTTATAACTAGAAGTTATAAATCTTCTCAGCTATTTTGATTA
Organism: uncultured Sediminibacterium sp.; assembly: GCA_964611995.1. Classification (GTDB taxonomy): domain Bacteria; phylum Bacteroidota; class Bacteroidia; order Chitinophagales; family Chitinophagaceae; genus Sediminibacterium. The sequence goes on from CAZTCS010000077.1 coordinate 14,813, forward strand.
GTGTTCTGTTTAGTTCACTGTTTTCACCTTTCCGTTCTATAAAGTAGAAATTTCGTTCGATCTGTAACCCGGTAAAATGTATTTCCACCAACTCTCCTTGTTCCAGTTCTTTTAATACCGAGCGTTGCGGCAGGAAACCCAGTAAATCAGATTCAATCAAAAAATTCTTTAGTGCTTCTGTTCCGCCTAATCTGGCTTTTACCTGTAAGGCATTCATCTTAATTTTCTTTTTCTCCAGAGCTGCTCTAAGAGCTGCAAGTGTTCCGCTTCCCACTTCTCTAAGTGCGAGAGGCAGGTTTCTTATTTCTTCAATCTCATATTGTTTTCTTTTGGCGATCGCACTTTTTCTGCTGCAAACTGCTACTACTTTATCGGTAATAAATGGGCGGTGACTTACCTGCGTTCTCTTTGATCGTCCTTCTACGATTCCAAGGTTTATATCGCCGCTTAATAATGCCTGTAATACAATTTCCGTATTTCTATTGAGTAGGTTAATTACGATGTGCGGATACCTGGATTGAAAAGCGGATAAAACTTTAGGTAGTATATAAAGTGCTACGGTTGTACTGGCACCTAATTTAAGCGTTCCTTTTACCTGGAGCAGGTCTTTGATTGCAGATAACTCGAACTCGGTCTGGTCTTGAATTGCTTTTACTTCTGTAATTTTCTCAAATAACATACGTCCTGCTTCTGTTAATTCAATAACGAGTCCTTTTCGTTCAAACAAACGGGTAGCATATTGTTCTTCCAGGTTGCGGATATGTTTGCTGATAGCAGGTTGTGAAATGAACAGGGTCTGACTTGCTTTTGAAAAACTTTTTTGTCTGGCTACTTCCAGGAATACTTCATGCCTTACAGAGAGCATATGGCTAATGGTTCATGGTTATTAAATATTGTTTTCCGGTGGAAAAGTATCAAGCCTCAAGCCTCAAGCTTCAAGCTGCATGCTGCAAGCTTTGATTGGTAGGTGTTTAAGGTATTCTGCTATTAATGGAACACGGATTATCATGATTTTCAAGATCTTGAAAATCATGATAATCTGCGTTCCATCCAATGCGACACGTGAAGCTTGCAGCTATTTCCCCGGATGATATTATTAAAAAGCCCTGTGTAAGTTACGCAGGGCTTTTTAATTATTTGGTCAGGCTTTGAATTACATCGTATTTAGTAATGATGTGGTAATCGCCTTTTTCGTCTTTGGCAAGTACTGCACCATTTTCTTTATTGATGAGCGTGCCTATTTTTTCAACTGGAGTAAGAAAATCTACAACCGGATAAGCATGTTCCATAACGCTGGCTACGGTCGCGTCTTTTAATTCCGGGTTGCTGAATATTTTTTGAAATAGTCCACCTTCGCTCAATGAACCTACCAATGCATTTTCAGCGATCACTGGAATTTGTTCGATATCATATTTCTTCATCAATTCAACAGCGGCAGCTACAGTATGGTCAGGGGCAACGGTAATGAGTTTTTGTCCTCCTCTTCCGTTCACAATATCCTTAAAGGTCTTTACATCCAGGAATCCGCGTTCCATCATCCACTGGTCGTTATACACTTTTCCAACATAACGGCTACCGTGATCGTGAAATACACATACCACTACATCGTCTTTGGTTAAGGATGCTTTGAGTTGCATCAATCCTTGTAAACAGCTTCCGGCACTGTAACCGCAGAACATACCTTCTTCTTTTGCAATGCGGCGGGCCATAACTGCTCCGTCTTTATCTGTTACCTGTACAAACTCATCAATCACGCTCATGTCGTAATTCTGAGGTACAAAATCTTCTCCGAAACCTTCTGAGATATACGGATGTACTTCAGTCATATCAATCTCACCGGTCTTGAAATATTTGGTAAGTAAGGAACCATATACATCTACGGCCCATACTTTAATGTTCGGATTTTTTTCTTTCAGGTACATGGCTGTTCCTGTAATGGTGCCACCGGTTCCTGCGGTACAAACAAAATGGGTAATTTTTCCTTCTGTTTGTTCCCAGATTTCAGGTCCGGTAGTTTCATAATGTGCCTGTCTGTTAGCCAGGTTATCGTACTGGTTCATGTACATTGAATTAGGAATTTCCTGTCCTAATCTTTTGGCCACACTATAATAACTGCGGGGGTCTTCGGGCATCACGTTTGTGGGACAAACAATTACTTCGGCACCAACTGCTTTCAGGATATCTACTTTTTCTTTCGACTGCTTATCGGTAGTTACAAAAATACATTTATATCCTTTCACACAGGCTGCCAGCGCGAGTCCCATACCTGTATTTCCGCTGGTACCTTCAATGATGGTACCGCCTGGTTTAAGTTTACCTTCTTTTTCTGCAACTTCTACCATCTTCAGTGCCATACGATCTTTGATGGAATTGCCGGGATTAAAATAGTCTACCTTGGCCAGTACAGTGGCTGGGATGTCTTTGGCTACTTTGTTGAGCTTGATCAGGGGGGTATTTCCAATCGTTTCGAGTATATTATTCAACCACATGCGAAAACTAACATTTGTTTGTGGCAAAGGTAAAGTTTTGTGGCTGCCGGTGAACAGCGAATTGCTAAATCAATCTAGTTCGTTGAAACGATGGGGAAAAGGGGAGGGTGTTTTTTCGATCACCACTGCCCCTTGTATTTGCAGCGATGAATCGTAAATGGTCATAACGGCTTATTAGAAACTCTTCACT
>CAZTCS010000078.1:0-17311 GCA_964611995.1 uncultured Sediminibacterium sp.
ATTCCCGCTAATGCACTATCCGCTATTAATAGAACGCAGATTATCATGATTTTCAAGATTTATCATGATAGATCTTGAAAATCATGAAAATCCGTGTTCCATCATACGCACAACTATAGCTCGCGGTCAAATTTCCCCTGACAACAATGAATATTGAATAAAGAATAAGAAATTAGAAATGAGGAGATTGCATTATACTTGATTTTCTCATTTCCTGTTTCCTATTTCTTATTCGTTATTTTTTTCGGTAATTTTCAGGTTCATTAACTCCCCGGTTTATACTTGATACTACTACGCCATATCCCATTTTTGCGTGCAGTACTCTGGCATAGTCTTACGGCTTTTGGTGGGCCGCAGGGGCATATGGGTATGATGATGAAAACTTTTGTGCACCAGCGCAGGGATGTTACTGAAACCGAATTGATGGAATACAATGCATTCTGTCAATTACTTCCCGGAGCTTCCTCAACCCAAACACTTACCTTAATAGGATATAAAAGGGGTGGTGTTCCACTTGCAGTACTTACCTTATTGATTTGGATCACACCGGCCTGTATTTTAATGGGTGGACTTTCATTTCTCCTGGAATACTTCAGCAATAATGCCATAAAACCGGATTTCTTTGTTTTTATTCAGCCCATGGCGATTGGGTTTATTGCCTATTCAACCTATCGCATTTTTGGATTGGCCGTGCATAATACCATCACCAGGGTTATTATGGCACTTGGTTCATTGGCTACTTTTCTGTTTTTCAAAACGCCATGGATATTTCCTGCATTGATTGTTGCCGCAGGTATTGCAACAAATTTTAGTGATAAACGAATTCCCGAAAAAGATACACCTCTAAAAAAAATAAAATGGGGCAATATCCTCATCTTCTTTTTACTTTTTGGTATTGCAGGTTATGTATCAGAAACGGCAACCAGACAAAACTGGGAGAATAGAAAAGCCATTAACCTTTTTGAAAATGCTTATCGTTTTGGTAGTCTCGTTTTTGGCGGCGGCGATGTAATGATGCCTTTGATGTACGAACAATATGTAACCCGTCCGGAAACAAAGAGGATACAGGAAACGAGAAGGGATGTATTGAAGATGTCGAAGGAAGATTTTCTCACAGGTTCGGGTATGGTTCGTGCTATTCCCGGTCCGGTATTTTCCATAGGTGCTTTTACCGGGGGCATGGTATTGAAGGAACAGGGCAGTTGGTGGCAGTTGATGGGCTGTATCATTGGAGCCATCGCAATTTTTCTACCCAGTGCTTTGTTGGTGCTCTTTTTCTTCCCTGTTTGGCACAACCTCAAACGTTATGTGGTAATTTTTAGGTCATTGGAAGGTATTAATGCGGCAGTTGTAGGTATTATGACGGGTGCCACTTTTTACCTGATGAAAGACACTTTTCTAATATCCATTTTTGAGGGTCGTTATATAGCAATACTCGATGTTTTAATCATAGCGCTCACGTTCTTCCTGCTACAACTAAAACGTATACCGGCACCTTTTATCGTGGCAGGTTGTTTGTTGCTTGGTTACCTTATTCACTGATCAGTTACCCTGCTTATTTGGCGCTTATTGCTTATTATTATAGCGTTTGGTTCATCGAAAGCCAATAAATCATCGCCATAAGCCATGATCTATAAGCGATACGCCAGCCCCCTTAAGCCCTAGATTCGCACCAGTCACGGCATTTTACGAGCCTAATTTGTAAAAAAACGTATATTAGAGCATGGTCACATTAGCAATCTACAACCTGAAAGGTGGAGTTGGCAAAACGGCTGCATCCATCAATCTGGCATATTTATTTGCCAAAGAAGGATATAAGACATTGGTATGGGATCTTGATCCACAGGGTTCATCTTCCTTTTATCTGGGTGCCAGTGCAACGGTAAAAAACGAGTCGAGGAAGCTACTCAACAGTGAAATGGAACTGGCAGATGCCATTCAGCCCACTGCCTATGAAAACCTCGATATTATCCCTGCGGATATTTCTGCAAGACACGCAGACATTTTATTGAATGAAATGAAGCAGTCGCGCAGAAAAATTCAATCGCTCCTTGCACCATTAAAAAAAGAGTATGCAATTGTGATATTGGATAGTCCACCAGGCATTTCCGTATTACATGATGCAATATTTGTAGCCGCTGATTGGGTGCTGATGCCCAATATTCCAACTACTTTGTCGATCAGGTCTTATGAAACAGTAGATAATTATTTCAAGGAAAACGACCTTGAACGTAGTAAGATCAAATGCTTTTTCAGCATGGTTGACCACCGGAAAAACCTGCACCATGAAGTGATGAATGAATTTTACAAAGACAAATTTTTCCTGAAAAGCTATATACCATACCTGAGCGATGTTGAAAAAATGGGTGTGCATGCTGCGCCACTGGAAACATTTGCGGCCAGTAGTTATGCGGCGCAATGTTATCGCGATTTATGGAAAGAAATTAGGAAAACCTGTATTGAATAACGATTGATGGTATTTAATACCCTTACCTTCTAAATTAACCCTGGTATATGGAAAGACATCTTTCGTCGTGGTATAGCCCGGCCCTGGGCAAAGAAATGCCAATTGCATCTTATGGTCACTACGGATTTGCGCTATTACTTATCCCTACGGCAGCCGCTGATTATCTTGAATACGAGCGTTTTCAACTGATCGATGCACTCGCTCCTTATATAAACAGCGGTAAACTGCGTGTATTCAGCATAGACAGCATGAATAAGGAGAGCTGGATGAATAATGAAATGGAACCTTCACACAAAGCCATTCGACATAACCAGTTTAATGAGTATGTTTTTAATGAAGTAGTTCCTTTTATAAGAACCAATACCAGTAATGAAACCATGGTATACACCTGTGGTGCTTCTTTTGGAGCTTTGCATGCCATGAATCTTTTTCTGAAACGCCCCGATATCATCAACGGTGCCATCAGTATGAGTGGGGTTTACGATCTTTCAGAATATACAAAGGGTTTTTGGGATGAACAGGTGTTTTATAATAGTCCCGAACATTATCTTCCTACACTAAATGATCCCTGGTACCTCGAAAAAATAAAAGCCAGTCATCATATACATATCTATACCGGCAGCGGATCTTATGAAGACCCCAATGCTTCAAAAAGGTTTGCCGGCATCCTTTACAATAAAGGCATCTGGTACGATCTTGACGTATGGGGCGCCGACATAAACCACGACTGGCCCACCTGGCGCACGATGTTGCCTTATATTATTGATGTGAAGTTTTGAGAATAGTCCATGGACCATAGTCGATAGTCCATAGAAAAAATTCCTTCTATGGTCCATGGACGATGGACTATGGTCCTTCCTCAGAACCTGCAAAAACCTCGTTAATTCCTGCTCAATTCGAGGCAATCTGCCATTCCTGTTTTAATATTACAGTTCAATTGTTGGGTTTGAAGAAAAAGCTACTAATTCTACTCTTTTGTTTTGCTGCATGCATGGTTTTTAGTAGCCGTCAATTATATGCGCAATATGTAACCATCACCGGTAATGTCTATGATCTGAGTGCAAGAAGACCTCTTGAGGCAGTTGCTGTGTTGAGTACTTCAGGAAGGGGAACACTTACTGATTCAATGGGGCATTATATGATTGTTGTACCTACAACAGATTCCATCTGGTTTTCACTGATAGGTAAATCAACCATGAAGTATCCGGTAGATACCATTGTGAATACGGATAATTTCAATGTGATGATTCATGTACGAGCAAATGAATTACCAGAGGTAAAAGTTCGTAACAACTATTATAAATTAGATTCAATCCAGAATCGACGCGATTATGCCAAAGCATTTGATTTTAGAAAACCAACTATACGTCTAAGTAATAATCCCAATTATAACCCAGGAGGGTTAACGGTTGGCTTCGATCTGGTAGAGCTGATCAATATGTTCCGTACCCGTCGTAACCGCAATATGGAATTTTTGCAGAACAGGCTATTGGAACAGGAACAGTCTAAGTATATAGACAGGCGTTTTAGCAAAAAATTCGTGCGTGAAATAACCTTCCTGGATCCTCCGGAAATAGATAGTTTTATGAAAAGATATCGTCCGGATTATGAATTACTAACCCAGATGAATGATCTCGAACTGGGTTATTATATTGGGAAATGTTATGAGCAATATAAATCACTAAGGTATAATTGGAGAGGCGGTTTGAGAAGGAGAGATGAATAGCCTATATTAAGCTATAATTATGAAACAACTATTTCTCGCTGCAATCATGCTAATTGCATTAAAGGGCGCAACGCAAGACAGAACAGGCGTTTGGAGAGGTGTAGTTATATTCGGTCAAAATGGATTCAGTACTAATCAAAATTTTTTGCCCTCCATCAATAATACTTTAAGAAATGGAAAAGTATTAAATGAAAGTAACCGGTCTGGACGACAGTACATTAACGGGAACCCTGAATTTGAAACCAAGGCAAAACTTGAGATTGTTCAGTTAGATGAACGTATGCTGGCGCAGCTTACTTCTTATAGCGAGGACAACAGTGTGATAACAATGTATGAGTTTTATGTTCGTCCTACTCCCAAAGAATTTTATAAATACCACTTACAGGCAAAATCGGTGCTGGTTAATGAAACCATTCGAAAGGCAGATCTCTTTGATCTGAGGGGCAGTTTTAAGCAAACTGATTCCGGATATATTTTTTATGGGATATGGGAAGATCCTTTTGGCAGAAAAAGGTTTGGAACTTTTTACTTTTCTGCATCCGAAGAATTCCTTGGCATAAATCCAGAACTCTGGCATAAGTTCCTGAAGAAAAATGCACAGACGGATGAAACTAAATTACCACCTGCATTACATTATACACCAGCGCCCATTTTAGATACCCTTGTAACCGAAGAAATTGCAGTGTATGGTAACCTGGTAGAGAATGGATTGACAGATCAGGATACTTTGAGTATCTGGCTAAATGGGAAGCTTTTAGAAGATGATATAGTGCCCGGCAAAAAGCCCTATCATTTCAGGATTAACCTGGGTCAGGAAGAATGGAACCATATTACCATTCGATGCAAAAGTGAAGGAAAGGAAAAAGGTGCAGGTGTTCACCTCAATCTGAAATTCGGAGAACAACAACTGAAATATAATCTTGCCCTTTACCAGTACCAACAGTCTGATTGGGTTATCAGACGCAAAATTCGGTGAAAGTCGAATGCATATCGGCAAATGGTATACTGATAAGATATTGTGCATTATTACAAATGATTCATGCCAATGGCTGATGCTTGCAGCTTGAGGCTCACGGCTTACAGCTTTTAATTTCTTCCCATCCATTCATCCCAGGAAGCAACAACAGAGTCCAATTAGTTTTATCTTTAACCGCTTTAAATCTTATGCTTTGAAAAGAATGTATCCTTTGCTGCTTGCCGGGTTTTTTGTGGTATCCTGCAAAAGCAAGAAAGAAGAACCTCGTCAACAGAATAGCGGTCCCCAGTCTGTTATAGTAGATGTTATCATTGCAGGTAAAAACAATATTTCAAATATTGTGGAAGTGAATGGTTCAGTAGTAGCCAATGAAGCAGCCAACCTTCAGCCTGAAGTTAGCGGTAGATTAACCTACCTTAATATTCCGGAAGGAGCAAAGGTTACGGAGGGAACTGTATTGGCACGCATAAACGACGCAGACTTACAAGCCAGTACCCAAAAAGTAAAAGTTCAGTTAGAACTGGCACAAAAAAATGAAGAACGTCTTCGCAAATTATTATCTATCGGCGGTATAAACCAGGCTGATTACGATGCAGTGCTCAATCAGGTAAATACTTTCAAAGCCGACCTGGATATCCTCAAAGCACAAATTGATAAAACCGTTTTGAAAGCACCGTTTACCGGCGTGCTGGGTTTGCGAATGGTAAGTCCGGGAACCTATGTAACACCAGCCACAGTACTGGCTACTTTACAACAAACCGATCGCGTTAAAATTGATTTTACCATTCCTGAAGCATATACTGACCTGATTGGAAAAGGTAAAACAGTCAATATCAAAACAAATGGAAAAGAGGCTTTGAAGAAAGCGGTGATAATTGCAACCGAACCTCAAATAGATGCTACTACGCGCAACCTTAAAGTAAGGGCACAGCTTGATGGAGCAAATATTAACCCAGGCGGGTTCGTAAAAGTGCTATTGGAAACCGGCGGACAAAACAACAGTATCCTGGTTCCTACAAACGCAATTATTCCAGATGCTAAAGCCAAAAAAGTGGTGGTTGTAAAAGACGGCAAAGGAAAACTTACAGATATAGTAACAGGCTTGCGTGTAAATGGACTGGCAGAAGTGTTAAGTGGATTACAGGTAGGTGATAGTATTGCAGTATCTGGTGTGTTATTTGTTCGCCCTAACTCATCATTAAAAGTAAGGGGTGTAAAACAGATCGAAGAGTTTGCGGGTAATCAACCATAATAGATTGATGCGCCAAACATCTTTTCTTTCACTCATTAACGTGGCTAAACCATGAATATTTCAGAACTATCCTTAAAGCGCCCTATCCTGGCAACGGTGATGAATATCCTCATCGTATTGTTTGGAGTGGTTGGTTATACTTTTTTATCGGTACGTGAGTATCCGGCAATTGACCCTCCCATCGTAAACGTACGTACCGCTTATGCAGGGGCCAATTCAGATATTGTTGAGAGCCAGATTACTGAGCCATTGGAAAAATCGATCAATGGTATTCCGGGTATCAGAACAATTACTTCTTCAAGTTCTAATGGATCCAGTAATATCACCGTAGAATTCAATATTACTGAAGACCTCGAAGCTGCGGCCAATGATGTGAGGGATAAAGTGAGCCAGGCCGCCCGTAACCTGCCACAAGATATTGATGCACCACCAGTAGTAAGTAAAGCAGATGCCAATAGCGACTTTATCGTTTTAATGGCAGTGCAAAGTCGTACCAAAGGTTTGTTGGAACTAAGCGATTATGCAGAGAATGTACTGGTGGAACGACTACAAACTATTCCGGAAGTAAGTGCGGTAAACATATTTGGACAGAAACGTCCGGCAATGCGCATATGGATCGATCCTGATAAACTGAATGCCTATAATATTTCCTTTGCAGACATTCGCAATGCACTAAACAGGGAAAACGTTGAGATACCTTCCGGAAAGATTTATGGTGAGAATACGGAGATGACCATAAGGGCACTCGGTAGACTTCAATCAGAAAAAGATTTTCGTGACTTGATTATTTTTGAAGATGTAAGAGGAATTATTCGTTTAAGTGATTTGGCAAAAGTTGAAATTGGTCCTGAATCAGAAGAATTCAGTTGGCGCTTGAATGGGGTAAATGCGGTTGGACTAGCCATTATTCCTCAACCTGGCGCGAACTATATTAAGATTGCCGATGAGTTTTACAAACGTATAGCAGATATTCAGAAAAGCCAGAAAGGCGATTTTGAATTAACAACTTTAATTGATCAGACAAAAAATGTACGCCGTTCAATTAAAGAGGTAGAAGAAACATTGTTGATTTCCTTTAGCCTTGTAGTATTGGTAATCTTTTTCTTCTTTAGAAACTGGCTGATAGCTATACGTCCGCTTATAGATATTCCTATTTCACTGGTAGCTACCTTTTTCATCATGTATATCGCAGGTTTTTCTGTGAATGTATTAACACTGCTGGGTATTGTGCTTGCTACAGGACTTGTGGTGGATGATGGTATTGTGGTAACCGAAAATATATTCCGAAAACTGGAAGGCGGTTTGCCGATTCGCAAAGCGGCATTGGAAGGTAGTAAGGAAATTTTCTTTGCGGTAATCTCAACATCTATTACGCTGGCCGTTGTATTCCTGCCGGTAATATTCCTGGAAGGTTTTGTAGGAAGCCTGTTCCGTGAATTTGGTATTACTGTTGCAGCGGCTGTATTGGTTTCTGCATTTGTGTCATTAACCATTACTCCGGTGCTGAATGTTTACCTGAATAAGAAAGATGCTGGTCATGGTAAGTTTTATGAAAAAACCGAACCCTTTTTCCGCGGCATGGAAAATGGGTATAAAAGAATGCTTACCGCATTTCTAAGGGTTCGATGGATGGCATGGGTAATTGTATTCGTTTGTTTGGGAGGAATTTATGTGATAGGTTCTAATCTCCAAAGTGAATTGGCTCCATTGGAAGACAGAAGTAGTATACGATTCCAAATGTCGGGTCCGGAAGGCGCTAGTTATAGTTATATGGTAGATGTAGGGAATAAGCTGATTGATTATCTCTCTGATTCTATCCCGGAAAAGAGTTTTGTTTTTGCCGCTGTTCCTGGTTTTGGTAATGGAGGTATTAATAGTGGTACCGCGCGGATATCTTTTGTTGATCCAGATAAAAGAAAAAGAAGCCAGAGCGATATCGTAAAAGCCATCAGTAAAAAACTACCTCAATTTAATAATGCAAGAATATTTCCTGTAGAGGAACAGACGATATCTGTTGGACTTGGCTCACGCGGATCTTTACCTGTTCAGTTTATTTTACAGAACCTTGATTTTGAAAAAATCAAGGAAGTAATTCCTAAGTTTCTGGATGAAGCAAAAAAGGACAAAACATTTGCCAACGTTGATGTAAACCTGAAATTCAATAAACCGGAATTACAGCTCACCATCGACAGAATTAAAGCAAAGGACCTTGGGCTTTCCATTTCAGATGTGGCGGATGTGGTATCGAGTGCATTCAGTGGAAGAAGGCTGGCTTATTTTATCATGAATGGTAAACAATACCAGGTTATTTCTCAGGTAGAATTAAAAGACAGACAAGAGCCGGGCGATATTTCGAATTTATATGTTAGGAATAACCGAGGAGAAAATATACCGCTTACATCTGTGGTGAAACTGGAAGAGAATTCAAATCCACCCACCCTCTATCATTACAACCGATTTAAAGCCGCAACAATTTCAGCATCACTGGCTGAGGGTAAAACAATTGGTGATGGGGTGAAAGCAATGCAGGCAATCGGTGATAAGCTGCTGGATGAAAGTTTTCAAACGGCACTGGGTGGTGCTTCGCGCGATTATGCAGAGAGTTCTTCAAATACTTCTTTTGCCTTCGGACTAGCACTGGTGCTAATTTACCTGGTACTGGCAGCTCAGTTTGAGAGCTTCAAAGATCCATTCACCATCATGTTAACGGTGCCACTGGCATTAGCAGGTGCTTTGCTCAGTTTATGGTTGTTTGATCAGACGCTGAATATATTCTCTCAAATCGGTATGATTATGCTGATAGGATTGGTTACCAAAAATGGTATTCTGATTGTGGAATTCGCCAACCAGAAAAGAGAGTTTGGATTAAAGAAACGGGAAGCAGTAATTGAAGCATCTGCCCAGCGTTTACGTCCAATTTTGATGACGAGTTTGGCAACAGCATTAGGTGCACTTCCTATTGCCATGAGTATCGGTGCGGCCGCTACCAGCCGTATGCCACTGGGTATTGTAATTGTGGGTGGTATTATGTTTTCACTGGTGCTCACCCTCTTTGTTATTCCGGCGGTATATACCTTTATTTCAGGTAAACACGAGGCTAAGAAGATTGATATAGCAGATTAGTTTGTAGTCCATGGGCCATAGACCATAGTCCATGGTCTATGGACTATGGTCTATGGACTACAAGCAAGCTCCCCTTTTACCTTTAATTCGCATTAATAGCTAACAGCCAATAGCCAAAAGCTAACTGCTACCCCCATATTTTATCCCAACTCCTCTCATCCTGTTGTATTTTTGCAGTAGAAATACAGCACCATGAAAAGTGAAATTGCCGATATCAGGAAAGATTACAAACAGCATTCCTTAAATGAAGCCGATGTGGCAGCAGATCCATTTGAACAGTTTGGTCGTTGGTGGAATGATGCCATAGCTGCAGAGGTAGAAGAAGTAAATGCAATGACGCTTGCTACAGCTTCGAAAGACGGCATTCCTTCTGCAAGGATCGTTTTGTTAAAAGGATATGATGAGCAGGGTTTTGTATTCTTCACCAATTATGAAAGTACCAAGGGTAAAGAATTGATGGCTAATCCAAATGCTGCGCTGGTGTTTTTCTGGAGAGAATTAGAGCGACAGGTTAGAATTGAAGGAAGGGTAGAAAAAGTAAGTAGTGAAGAAAGCGATGAATATTTTCATTCAAGACCTGAGGGTAGTAGAATAGGCGCATGGTCGTCTCCACAGAGTGCCATTATTACCAACAGAACAATTATTGAAACCAATGTAACGCAGTATTCCAAGCGTTTTGAAGGTCATGAAATTCCCCGACCCGAACATTGGGGTGGCTATCGTGTGATACCCAACAAATTTGAATTTTGGCAGGGCAGGAGTAGTAGGTTACATGATAGGTTTCAGTATATAAAAGACCAAGAACAATGGATGCGAAATAGATTGGCCCCCTGATTGTGATATACAATCAATGTTTTATCGACACATATTTAATTAAGCTGCTTTCGTAGCTAAACATCAGTTCAATTAACCAATCCTGGTGTTTGATGATCGCGTATGGAACAGTTTTTTTATTAAAGACTTTATTTCCTTTTATAATAATATCAGCAGGATTAAATACTGAGTCAATTTGTTCAAACCTTAGTTGATTATTTAGTTTAGTTTCTCCTATCTGTACAATTCCCTGGTACAACAAAAATGGCTTCTTCTGTAATCGACGGGGTAAATCATGTAAAGGCTCTATGCTCATTCTTACCAGCACTTCCTCAAACTTGTAGCCTGGTGCAGAAAGTTCAACTTTTATCGCTTTCTCTTTATAGGTTAGTACATGATGTTTGGTATCGTTTTCCAGTTTCACTCCTTCCTTATGCGTTTTAATTATTAACTGGTGCCTGCCGCTGGTGCCAATTGCCTGATCAATCGCTTGTTTGTTTGAAGGATCAGTAATTACATGGTTATTGATCTTTAAAACGCCATCTGATAAGATTATTTCTGTCTGAGAAAAAACAGATAGTGACAACAATAAGTATGTAAGAAGGATAATGGTTCGCATAAACAAATGTATAATAATTTAATATATTTTTTGGGCGCAAAAAAAGAGTGTTCGTCAAGAACACTCTTTTAAGACAACTATTGTAATGATATTATTTTCTACTCATTGCTTTTTCAGCGGCAGCAACGATAAAAGGCGTATCTAAACCATATTTAGCCAGCAGTTCATTAGGCTTACCACTTTCACCAAAAGTATCCTTGGTTCCGATGTATTCAATTGGTACCGGGCAATGTTTGGCAGCAACCTGTGCAACAGCGTCGCCCATTCCACCGATGATATTGTGTTCTTCAACTGTTACGGCACATTTGGTTTTACTGATAGAGGCAATAATTGCCGCTTCATCCAAAGGCTTGATGGTATGAAGGTTGATCAGTTCAACACTGATTCCTTTTTCTTCCAGTATTTTTCCGGCTTCAATGGCTTTCCATACCATGTGACCACAGGCGAAAATAGAGATATCTGATCCTTCACTCATTTTCTGTGCTTTACCAATAACGAAGTCGCTTCCGTCTTCTTTGGTAAAATTGGGCCATTTCGGACGACCAAAACGAAGGTATACTGGTCCATGGTAATCAGCTATAGCTTTTGTAGCAGCTTTGGTTTGGTTGAAATCGCAAGGCACAACTACGGTCATACCGGGCAGCATTTTCATCAATCCAATATCTTCCAGAATCTGGTGTGTTGCACCATCTTCACCAAGGGTTAAGCCTGCGTGAGAAGCGCAAATTTTTACATTTTTATCGCTATAAGCTATGCTTTGGCGAATTTGATCGTAAACACGTCCGGTGCTGAAATTTGCAAAGGTTGTAGTGTAGGGTATTTTACCACCAATGGTTAAACCGGCTGCAATACCGATCATATTGGCTTCTGCAATACCACACTGTATAAAACGATTAGGAAAATCCTTGATAAACGGACCGAGTTTAAAAGAACCTGCAAGGTCAGCAGTTAATACTACCACATTTTCATTCTCTTTTGCCAGTTCATGGATGCCCTCACCAAAACCACCACGGGTTTCTTTTTCATTGAGCACCTGGATGTCTTTTAGTTTCATACTTGTGTATTGTTTTGTAAGTCTTTGCAAAGAAAAGGGATAAAAGTGAGTAGTGAGTAGTCAGTAGTGAGTAAAAATGATTGGTTTACTCACTACTGACTACTCACTGCTCACTATCATCCTTCAAACGTACTATAGAAATAAGGTGTCTTAGCTTCAAACTCTGCACTACAGGTGTCTACCATTTTGTAAACGCGGGTAATGCCGAGGGCTTTTCTTTTTTCGTATACCTGCTCATCTGTGCAGTCGCCATGGAGGATATTAGCAATCTGGGCATCACTAAAGCCGTTTTTCTTGGCTTCTTTTAATAATTCTTCCGGAATAGTATCTATGCTATAGTTGGCAATTTCTTTTTCCATCACACAGATCTGTTGGATCTGGTAGATGAACCAACGATCGATGCCGGTTGCCTGTGAAATAGACTTCACGGTAGATCCCTGCATCAAAGCATCTTTGATACGGAAAATGCGATCCCATTTCGGGGTTTTGATATATTCTACCAGTTCCTCGCTCTTCATGAGGCTTTTACCATAATATCCCAATCCTACAGCTTCATTTTCCAAACTCTGACAGGCTTTCTGAATGGCTTCGGTGAAACTGCGGCCAATGGCCATTACTTCACCTACGCTTTTCATTTGTAAACCGAGGGTATCATTAGCACCTTTGAATTTATCAAAGTTCCAGCGTGGTACTTTTACAATTACATAGTCGAGCGCCGGTTCAAAATAAGCAGAAGTGGTTTTGGTGATCTGGTTTTCCAGTTCATCCAATGAATAACCGATGGCTAGTTTTGCAGCAATTTTAGCGATAGGGTAACCGGTCGCTTTTGAAGCCAGGGCAGAAGAACGGCTTACACGTGGGTTGATTTCCACTGCAATTAATTCTTCAGTTTCGGGGTTCAATGCAAACTGTACGTTACATCCACCAGCGAAATTACCCAGTGAGCGCATCATCAGCATAGCTTTATTACGCATTTCCTGGAAGGCAGTATCGCTGAGGGTCATGGCAGGTGCAACAGTAATTGAATCACCGGTATGCACACCCATCGGGTCAACGTTTTCAACGGTACAAATGATTACTACATTATCTTTTTGATCACGCAGGAGCTCCAACTCATATTCTTTCCAGCCTAATACTGCTTTTTCAACCAGTACTTCATGTATTGGAGATGCTTTTAAACCGCGTTCCAAAGCAGCATCTAAGTCGTCTTTGCTATGTACAAATCCACCTCCTGTACCACCAAGGGTAAAAGAAGGGCGAATAACCAGCGGAAATCCTATTTCCTGAGCAAACTCTTTTCCTTCAAGAAAACTATTAGCTACCCTACTAGGTGCAACGGCCATTCCAATTTTTACCATCAGTTGACGGAATTTCTCCCTGTCTTCTGCAGTATCAATGGCAGCCACATCCACACCAATCATACGAACACCATATTTTTCCCAAACACCCAGTTCATCCGCTTCTTTGCAGAGGTTGAGGGCAGTTTGACCACCCATGGTAGGTAAAACAGCATCAATCTGGTTTTCTTCTAATATCTGTTCAATACTTTCTACCGTAAGAGGCAGCAGGTAAACCTTATCGGCCATCATGGGGTCGGTCATGATAGTGGCCGGATTACTATTAATCAGGATAACTTTAATACCTTCTTCACGTAAGCTCCTGGCAGCCTGGGAACCTGAATAATCGAATTCGCAGGCCTGTCCGATAATAATGGGGCCTGAACCTACAATGAGTACGGATTTGATAGATTGATCTTTAGGCATAGGGACGAAAAAATAAATTGTGCAAATGTACGGAAGCAAAGGTTATGAAAGTCATTATTTTTCAATGTTACGAATGATCGTTAGTCTGAAGTATTAGCTAAAAACCATCTGTGTTAAGGAAATATGGCTTCAAGCCGCAGGCTACAAGTGGCAAACAAATCAAAATTCAAAATTCAAAATTCAAAAATCCTGCATCTACGATTTCATAAATTTGCACAAAATTTGAAGTGATGGCATTACCAGCGGAGGGCAAAAAGGCACCGGTATTTAAAGGGATCGATCAGGATGGAAATAAACTTTCATTGAGTGATTTTAAGGGACAAAAAATTGTTTTGTATTTCTACCCCCACGATAATACCCCCACCTGCACCGAACAGGCTTGTAACCTGAGGGATAATTATATGTTACTGAAACAAAATGGGTTTCAGGTTATTGGGGTAAGTAGTGATGATGTGAAATCGCATAAGAAGTTTGAAACAAAATATAAGCTGCCCTTTCCGCTTTTGGCAGACGAAAAACTGAAAATACATGAGCAATTCGGTGTATGGCAGCTTAAAAAATTCATGGGCCGCGAATTCATGGGCACCATACGCACCACTTTTCTCATAGATGAAAATGGAAAAATCAAGAAAATCATACAAAAACCAGTCTCAAAAAAACACGCTGAAGAAGTGCTGGCGGCTTGGGAAGCGGATTAAAAGAGGCAAATGCTGTCTGAGAAAATTGGCTTCTAGCTTCTAGCCTCTAGCTGCTAGCCTTAATTGGTGCTTATTTTAAGCTTTCTGCTATTATTGGGGTAAATGACAGGGCTTGCGAATTTGTTTTGTAAAAAATCTACTTAAAAGAAATATTTAATTACCTGACCTGCGCTTGTGCATGGTTAAATTTATAATAAAAAAGCTAGCAGCTTGCAGCTCGTGGCTAGAAGCTTTTTTTCCCCGGAAAGTATCCTGATTATTTGTATATCTTGTTCTTCAATATCCTTTTATGCAACGAGTACTACTTCTCTGTTTTCTTTTTTGTTTTTATCAGTCAGTAGCTCAGCGGACAGATAAAAAACTGCAACAAAAAATAGCTGCACTTATACAAGATTTTAATGGCGATATCGGCGTTTATGTACACGATTTAAAGCGCAATAAAATAGCAGCTATCAATGCGGATACTATTTTTCCAACTGCAAGTATGGTTAAAGTACCCATTCTGATTGGTATCATGGATAAAATAACCAAAGGTGAATTGGATTACCACCAAAGTCTGACTTATAAAGATTCATTACTGTATGAAGGCGTTGATATTTTAGGTTCATTTAAAACAAATGAAAAAATTGACCTAAGCAAAGTAATGATGCTCATGCTTACTACCAGTGATAATACGGCAAGTCTGTGGCTGCAAAGTCTTGCAGGTACTGGTACCCGTATCAATACCATCATGGATAGTCTGGGATTTAAAGATACCAGGGTGAATAGTCGAACACCAGGAAGAGAATCGAATAGATCCATATACGGTTGGGGACAAACCACGCCAAAAGAAATGGCCACATTGTTTGAGCGTATTGCTTCCAGAAACCTGCTGGCCGATTCAACCAGCGATAAAATGCTGCGCTTATTGGGTAGAAATTATTGGGATGAAGAAGGCTTGTCTGTTATACCTGCCGGTGTTTTTGTAGCTAGTAAAAATGGAGCTGTAAATGCGAGTCGAAGTGAAGTTATTTATGTTAATGGAAACGGTGCTCGCTATGTATTTTGTATCTGCACCAAAAACAATAAAGATCAAAGTTGGGGAAGAAGTAACCAAGCTTGGGAACTAACAAGAAAATTGTCTGCCTTGTTATGGGAATACTATAAGTAGACTATTTGTAATCATCAAGGGTTAAAAGGAGGAACGCCTGATACCATAGTTTGGCTACAGGAGTTTTTACCGTAGATCCTTAGGTATTTTTACGGTGTTTCTTCGGATGTTCTTCGGTACCGCTTCGGTAGCGCTTCGGAAATTACCGAAGAAGTACCGAAGAACATCCGAAGAACGTCCGAAGAACATCCGAAGCTGATACGGCAAAAACACGAAGGAAACTATGGACCATTGACTATGGACCATGGACTGACTGTCCTACTAGCTAAAAATAATATAGGTAACCCAACTCATCGTATAGGCAAGAACCGTCATGTAGACCAATTGAAAAACGGGCCACTTCCAGCTTTTGGTTTCACGTTTAACTACAGCAAGTGTACTCATACATTGCATAGCAAGTACATAGAATACCATTAAAGATAAAGCAGCAGCCAGCGTATAAACCTTAGAACCGTCGGCATGTTTGGCAGATTGCAGTTTTTCGCGCAGTGAACTATCATCACTTTCCTCAACGCTATATAAAGTTGCCATGGTGCCTACGAACACTTCTCTTGCTGCAAATGAAGTAATCAAAGCGATACCTATTTTCCAGTCGTATCCAAGTGGTTGTATCGAAGGTTCAATCCATTTACCCAATACACCAGCATAGGAATGCTGTAATTTTTCTGTAGAAGCAAGTCTTTGAAGTGAATCTGTTTTTTCAGGCATTTGCTGAACCAGTGTTGCATATTTAGCTTCTGTTTGCTCAATACGATCGCCGGGACCATAATTACTCAAAAACCAAAGTAGTAAACTGATGATCATGATTACCTTACCCGCATCAGTAACAAATATCCTCGCTTTTTCTACCATGGTAATCGCTACATTTTTCCAGCGGGGAGCGCGGTAAATAGGTAGTTCAAGGATAAAGAAACTTTTCTCACTGATTTTGATAAACCATTTCATTACATAGCTCACTATAAGTGCCATAACCGTGCCCAGTAAATAAAGGGCCATCATTACCAATCCTTGCAGGCTGAGGAAACCAAAGTAATATTTATCATCTATCACCAATGAAATCAGGATGGTGAATACAGGGAGGCGGGCACTACAACTCATTAGAGGTGTTACCAGTATCGTAAGTAATCTTTCTTTCCTGTTTTCAATATTTCTTGCGCTCATGATGGCTGGTACGGCGCAAGCAAAGCCACTGACCATGGGCATTACGCTTTTGCCATTCAAGCCTACTTTTCGCATGAGCCGGTCGCTCAAAAAACTAATACGGGCCATATAACCTGTATCTTCTAAAATGGTAATCAAACCAAAAAGAATCATGATCTGTGGCACAAATACGAGTATGCCACTTAATCCGGCAACAAGACCATTAATAATCAGATCGCTCCACCATACTTCGGGCAAATGAGCACCAAGCCATCCACTTACAGATGCAAAGCCCCATTCAATGGCATCCATCGGGAAAACGGCCAGCCAGAAAATACTTTGAAACAAGAGGAATAAAACCGACAATAAAATAACGTAGCCCCAAACATGGTGCAGCAGCAGGTTATCGAGTTTATCGGTAAACAATTTTTTCTCTAATGGTCCGGGCTCAATAACATTTTGTTGCATCAATTGCCTGATACGGGTGTATCGCTGCATGATTTCTTCAGCCTGGGTCTTGGTAGGATTGA
>CAZTCS010000079.1:0-17188 GCA_964611995.1 uncultured Sediminibacterium sp.
TTCATAGTACAGTTTGAATCAACGAAACTATAACTTTCGGCCCTACAAAAAGAAACGATGTTGATAAATATTGAAAATATTTATATCCAGAAGCTTAAGGCATTATCCATAAACGGAATACAAACCGACATACTCCGGCTAGATCTTGTACACCCCGTTATCAGTGGCAATAAATGGTTTAAACTGAAATATTATCTGGAAGAAGCAATTGAACAAAATGCAGGCTGTCTGGCCAGTTTTGGGGGTGCTTATTCCAACCATATTGTGGCGCTTGCCTGTGCTGGATATGAAAAAGGAATTGCCACAAAAGGTTTCATCAGAGGTGATGAAGCAACCCCTCTTTCTCCCACCCTGCTTGAAGCAAAGCAATATGGCATGGAAATGGTTTTTGTAGACAGAACTGCGTACAGGGATAAAGATGCCATCATGCAACAATACCATCAGCCTGGCACTTATTGGATACCCGAGGGAGGATATGGAAAACTGGGTGCTAAAGGTGCTGGTAATATTTTAAGTACGGCTGACACATCGGGTTATGACTATATCATCTGCGCAACCGGCACTGGCACTATGCTTAGCGGACTAGTACAAGCAGCGCAGGACAATCAGCACATCCTGGGTATCAGCGTATTGAAAAATCACAACTCACTTATGAGTGAGGTTGCCTCACTCAATTATTCAAACAAAGACATGGCATTTAGCTCCATTCAGGGATATGATTTTGGAGGATATGCCAAACATACCCAATCGCTAATTGATTTCATGAATGAGCTATGGCGATCAGATCAATTACCTACTGACTTTGTGTATACCGCAAAATTATGTTACGGCGTCAGGGATATGATTCAAACAAACCAAATTCTTCCAGGTAATCGTTTGTTACTGATACACAGCGGCGGTTTACAGGGAAATCGTTCACTAACCCTTGGTAAGCTTCTATTTTAACCATTTGTTGCCACTGAGTACACAGAAGGCCACAGAAAGCCCACCTTCTTCTGTTCCTCTGTTCGTCTGTTCCTCTGTTCTTCTGTTCTCCTAGGTGCTTTATATTTGTAATAATGAAACACTGGAGCCTGTTATTTATTATTTGCTGTGGAAGTATTATGCACCTGTATGCACAAAGAGCTTTACCTGGATTTACCATTCAGGAATTGGGAAAAGGAAAAGTTAGTATCAGTTGGATAAATCCTTATCCTTCCTGTAATCAACTTGCAGTTCAACGCTCTACAGACAGCATCAATTTCAGAACTATTTTTTCGGCACAATCGCCCGAACTCCCACGCAATGGTTATGTTGATACTAAAGTACCTCCTGCTCCAAAAGTTTATTACCGTATATTTTATGTACTCGCAGGTGGCAATTACTTTTTTACTGATATTAAAAAATCATCCGATAATACTGTTGAAGAAGCAGTTAAAAAAGCAGATGATGTTTCCGAACGAATCATCATACCTGCTGACCTGATTAAAAAAGACAGCACATCAAATATAAATTCTGAAAAACTGATTCGCATTTACAAGCGCGATCAATTTATTTACACATTGAATACCCAGGAATACCGTCGCTTCAGAGACTCCATCATCAAATACACACAGGATTCTTTATCATTGATTAAATCAGGCGAAATCAACTGGAAACCATTTATTCCAAAACCCAAAGAATACGTAAGCGTCTTTGTTAAAGACACTTTATTGGTCCAGATTGAATTACCTTTTTATAAAAGATTCAAAGATTCTATTGCCTACAATACCAAAGACACTTTAACCAACATAACCACTTTTCGTGCAGAGCTTTCCCGATTTGTTCCTAAACCAGTTTGGAAACCTTCTGTTTATGTATACACCAATAACAATGGATACCTGAACATAAGCCTACCTGCACAAGACTTTCAAACCTACCATATTGTATTCTTTGATCAGGACGGGAAAGAACTATTCCGAATTCAGAAAATGAAAGAAGCTGAACTCATTTTAGACAAAGCCAATTTCAAGAAAAGCGGATGGTTCGAATTCGAACTCTTCAAACACAATGTACTAGTAGAGAAAAATAAGTTTTTCCTCCAAAAAGACTGAAGGAACAGAAGAACAGCAGAATATCCAATATCCAACGTCGAAGTAAATACTTGGACATTGGATATTGGATATTCTGCTGTTCTTCTGTTTAATCGGTATTCAAGACGACATCAAACACTTGCTCAAAGTGCTTGCGCAGTCGCTGCTTCACTTCTTCAAAATCTACTTCCCTGCCTAATTCTTTTTGTAAGGAAGTAACCTGTTTCCCTACAATTCCACAGGGAACAATATGATCAAAATAGCTGAGATCGGTATTTATGTTGAAGGCAAAACCATGCATGGTTATCCATCTGCTACACTTTATTCCCATGGCACAGATCTTTCTTTCTTTTCCGGGCATATCAGGATCGAGCCAGACGCCGGTTTCACCCTTGCTCCTTTCGCCTTTTAGCCCATATTCGGCCATAGTAAGAATGATCACTTCTTCCAGACTACGCAGGTACCAGCCCAGATCGGTTTTAAATTGCTCCAGGTCCATGATGGGATAACCCACTACCTGTTGGGGACCATGAAATGTTATATCGCCTCCCCTGTTAATATGAAAATAGTCGATTCCCCGGGCGGCCATTTCTTCGGGAGAAATAAGGATATGCTCTACTTTACCGCTTTTACCAAGTGTATATACTGGCGGGTGTTCTACAAATAATAAATGATGTGGAATATTGACCGGGCGATAAGATTCTGCAGCAGACTCCAATACTTGGTCATTCAACATTCCTCTGTTCCTCTGTCCCTCAGTTTGCATACCGCCAATGTTGGTCGCCTGACCAACAAGAGCAGCATTCTGCCGCAAAGAAGCTTTCATCTCCACTTTCTCCTTCAACATCTCCTCCTGCCGATCCCATACCGATTTATACGACCGAAGCCCCAGATCCTCGAAAATTACTGACTGCATGATGCAAAAATACCCCTTTTGAACAGAGGAACAGCAGAATATCCAATGTCCAAATAATTGATCATTGGACATTGGAAATTCGATATTGGATATTCTGCTGTTCCTCTGCTCATGAAGGAGTATTTTTGCGGAATGCAGGACGAATTTGACATAGTATCCGAAGAAGGTGCAGAAGAACTATACGAACGCAAATCCTTTAAAGTAGACAAAGGACAGGAACCGATGCGCATAGACAAATGGGTACAGGGGCGTATCGAAGGCGCTACCCGAAGTAAAGTACAGAAAGGTATTGATGCGGGCTTCCTCACCGTCAACGGTCAGGTAGTAAAAAGCAATTATAAAATAAAACCGGGAGATGAGATTCTGATGATGAGTCTTATTAATCCGGAGCACACCGAACTCAGACCTGAAAATATTCCACTGAATATTGTTTATGAAGATGATGCCGTAATGGTTTTAAATAAACCAGCCAATATGGTCGTACATCCGGGTGTGGGAAATTTTACCGGTACCATGCTCAATGGAGTGGCCTATCATTTCCTGCAACAGAATCCCAACCTTGATGAAGAATCACTGCCCCGTTTTGGATTGGTGCACCGTATCGATAAAAACACTACTGGATTAATTGTTCTTGCCAAAACAGGCGATGCTGCCGCACACCTGGCCAAACAATTCTTTAATCATACGGTAAACAGAAAATATGTTGCACTGGTATGGGGCGATGTACAGGAAGACAGCGGCACCATTGAAGCACATATTGCCCGTCACAGACAGCACCGAAAAATGTTTGATGCATACCCCGAGGGTGAGACAGGTAAACATGCGATTACACATTATAAAGTACTCGAACGTTTTAACTATGTAAGCCTGGTAGAATGTGTGCTTGAAACCGGACGCACACACCAGATACGGGTACACATGAAACATATTGGCCACACCCTTTTCAACGACTGGGAATATGGTGGCGACAGAATTTTAAAAGGCACTATCTATACCAAATACAAGCAGTTTGTAGACAACTGCTTTGAAATATGTCCACGTTGTGCATTGCATGCACAAACACTGGGCTTTATTCACCCAATAACCAAACAACCCATGCACTTCGAAGCGCCACTGCCGGATGATATGCAAAAGGTGATTGAAAAATGGCGCAACTATGTGCAACATAGGAAAACAGAAGAATAATGAACAGAGGAATATCCAACTTCCAAATAAATGGAAATTGGATATTCCTCTGTTTCTCTGTTCTTCTGTTCTATATATTTGTATCTCAAAACTGAAAACTTATGTCTCCTGACATCCGTCATAACTGGACCAAAGAAGAAATTTACGATATCTACAACATGCCTCTCCTGGAACTGGTGTTTCGTGCGGCTGAATTGCATAGAAAGTATAATGACACTGCAGAAGTACAGGTTTGTACTTTACTAAGTATTAAAACTGGAGGCTGTAGTGAAGACTGCGCGTATTGTCCACAGGCAGCGCGTTACAGCACTGGTGTAGATGTACAGGCACTGATGAAAAAAGATGAAGTGCTTGCCTACGCTCAGAAAGCCAAAGATGCAGGCTCTACCCGTTTTTGTATGGGAGCAGCATGGAGAGAAGTGCGCGACAACCGCGATTTTGACCGTGTACTTGATATGGTGAAAGGAGTAAATGAAATGGGAATGGAAGTGTGCTGCACACTGGGCATGCTTACCGAAGACCAGGCACAGAAATTAGCCGATGCGGGCCTTTATGCTTACAACCATAACCTCGATACCAGCAAAGAACATTATGGTGAGATTATCACCACACGTACCTATGAAGATCGTTTAAACACATTGGATAATGTACGCAAAGCTGGTGTAACAGTTTGTTGTGGCGGCATTATCGGTTTGGGTGAAACCCATGAAGATCGTATTGGCATGTTACATACACTGGCTACTATGCCTGAGCATCCGGAAAGTGTGCCCATCAATTCATTGGTAGCGATTAAAGGAACGCCTTTAGAGAATAATACAAAAGTAGATGTATGGGATATGGTACGCATGATTGCCACCGCACGTATCCTTATGCCTAAAACAATGGTTCGTTTAAGTGCCGGAAGAACAGAAATGAGTATCTCCGACCAGGCATTGTGTTTTATGGCCGGTGCAAATTCCATCTTCGCAGGCGATAAATTATTAACCACGCCTAACCCATCATTTGATGAAGACAATCAAATGTTCCAACTATTAGGATTGCAGCCACGCAAAGCTTTCAAAGAAGAAAGCAAGCAGTATCTGCGTGATATGGTGGAAGCGTGAATTGTGAATGGTGAATTGTGAATGAGTTTTACTTTAAGTTAATGACCTGGAAATTACAGGTTCATCTTACAATTGACAATTAAAGGAATTTAAACAACAAACCCTGCGCAACCTCAGCGTACATATTTCTCTGCGGTGAAATTTCGCATAAATTCACCGCAGAGAAATAAGGAATCAGAGGCTTCGCAGGGTTTATCATTTCTCCCCTCGGACTTGCGGACTTCCGGACTTTCCGACTCCCTAACTACTTCCCCTTTGGTCTGAACGAACGAATTGGTGCAGCCGGTTCTTTCTTTAGCTCAATGCCCTTTGTTGGCATTAAACGCAGCGCTTCCTGCACCGCTTTTTCTAATTGTGGGTCGCGGCCTTCGATTAGTGCTTTGGGGTCGTGGAATACTTCTACGTCTGGCGAAACCCCAACTGCCTCGATTGCCCACTTGCCATCGGTGTCAAAGAAACCACCACGTGGTGCTACCATGCGGCCACCATCGATGAATGGAGGTGTATCCCAGGTACCAACCAATCCACCCCAGGTGCGGGTGCCTACCAATGGACCAATATTGGCCTTCTTGAACATATAAGGTAGTAAATCACCTCCAGAACCTGCATTCTCGTTTATGATCATCACTTTAGGGCCCCAGATGCCAGCCATTGGGGTTGTTGATGGCCTGTGACCTTCAACACGGTTATTAAAATATCCTAACAATTGACGATTCATGATATCAACCATATAATCCGCAGCCGATCCACCACCATTGTTTCTTTCATCGATGATGGCACCTTTTTTATCCTGCTGTGAAAAATAATAACGGTTGAAATAAGTGTAACCAGGATTACCGGTATTAGGCACATACACATAAGCCAGTTTACCATCCGATAGTTTGTCTACTTTTCTCCTATTACCTTCAACCCAGGCACGAGAACGTAACCCGCCTTCATTGGGTATAGGCACAACAGTTATAAGTCTTGATCCATCCAGGGTTGGTTTATTGTTCACCCGAATTTTTACCTGACGATTGGCCGTGCCTTCGAATAACCTAAACAGGTTCATGTCTGCAGTTAGTGGGGTACCATTCACTTCCAAAATATAATCACCTTCCTGAACATTGATACCCGGGCCACTTAAAGGAGCACGCAAATCGGGGTTCCAGTTTTCGCCATTGTAAATTTTACTGATCATGAAATAGCCATTCTGCACTTTATAATCTGCCCCTAATAAACCACCTGGCACAGAAGGTACATTGGGGAAATCACCGCCACTGGTATACGAGTGTCCCACAGCAATTTCACCACCTAAAATATCGATGATATAGTTAAGGTCGCTTCTGTGTTTTACATGTTTAACCCATGGTTTATACCAGGTAAATATTTTATCCCATGGTGCACCATGTGTATTGTCTACATAAAGAAAATCGCGCTGGTAGCGCCAGCCTTCCCTGAATATTTGTTCAGCTTCCTGTGAAGGATCTACATACACTTTCATACCATCTGTTGCAAGCCTTCCTTCACCCGGACGCGGAGCAGCCGCAGTACCATTGATAAACCATCCCGGACCTGCACGATATAAAATAGATTTCCGATCGAAGCTGGTAACTGCCGTTGTAACAGATCGAACAAACTCTATCGACTTTCTATCTTTCAGGCTATAGCGATGCAGGATAAGTCCAGGTACATCATTGGAAGATTCTGTATAGAATACGGTTCCTTCCGGACCTGCCACAAGACCCTGGTAATTTTTCAAAGGAATATTTGCTGCTACGATGCGCTGGTCAAGTCCATCGAAATCTATCTTAACCTGAACGCCTCCAGCCGTCGAAGGTCTGGCAGGTCTGGCATTCGTATCTGCAGGTGATTTAACCGGTTCGTCATCACTTTTTACTTCAAATGGCGAAGGAGCATCTTTACTCAGCACAGCAATATATAATGCACGGTTTACCGGGTAATTAAAACTACTCATATCGAGCCAACCAGTTGCCAGTGCATAATCGGTGCTGGCGAGGAAATAAAGGTATTTACCATTCTCATCCCACTGCGGATCGATAGCATCTGATAAACCATCTGTTATTTGTTTTGTACTACCAGATTCCAGGTTATACAGTTTAATTGCTTTAAACTGGTTGTTCTGAATTTGCGAGTAAGCGATCCATTTGCTATCTGGCGACCAAACAGGTTTCATTGTTCTGTTTGGATGTGCGTAACGATCGGTATCAACCAGTTTAATCGCACCTGTTTTTACATCGATATACCAGATATTGTAATCGGTATCAGCAAAGGCGATATACTTACTATCGGGCGACCATACTGGTGTGTAATAGAATTTTTTATTAGGAATAGAAAATGTTTGTGTGGGTTGTAAACCAAACTGATCACGTATCATAAGTTGATACTCACCACTGGCATCTGAGAACCAGGCAATTTTTTGTCCATCAGAAGACCAAACCGGTGCACGATCTGCACTACCGGGTGTATTGGTTATATTTCTCCAATCACCATTTTCTTTTGGAACAGTAAACACTTCACCCCTGCTTTCAAACAAAGCTCTTTTACCTGTTGGAGATAAACTGGCATTGATCAAACTAAATGCGCTCAAATCATTCCAGCGTGGTCTACCCCAATTTAGATCGCCTTTAACTTCGATCACCAATTGAGTATTTTTTTGTGTAGTTAAATCAAGATTGTGTAGGTAACCACCTTGTTCATATACCAGTCCATTTCCACCAGAAGTGAGGTTCTTCACATCGAAGTCTTTATGAAAAGTAAGTTGTTTCTGTTGTTTTGTTTTTGGATCGTAAGACCAAACATTATTAATGAAATCCTGCTCCGATAAAAAATAGAGTATGCCATTGTTCCATACCGGTGCTGTGTGTCTTTCCCTGTCGCCCTGTACAGTTTTAATGGTTTCATGTGTGGTCATGTTGAACATCCAGATAGGCTGTGCCTGTCCACCGCGGTAATTGCGCCATTCAGGATCCCAAAAACTATAAGGTTGGTAGGCCATGGTTTTACCATCGGGCGATAAACTGCCCACATAACCAAAGGGAACAATCATTGCAGTTGGAGTACCGCCATTCACGGATACCGAAAAGAACTTTGCATTTACGGTAGGATAACCTTCTCTTCCAGAAGTGAAATACACTGCTTTGCCATCGGGCATCCATCCCTGGGCAATATCTGCCCCGGGGTGCCAGGTAAGTCTTTTAGGCTCACCACCATCGATGGGCACAATATACACGTCTGAATTACCATCATACTGCCCTGTAAAAGCCACCCACTTGCCATCGGGACTAATCTTAGGACTTGTCTCCGACCCTACGGCACTGGTAAGTCTTTGTGCCTGCCCCCCATTGCGATCTACGCGCCAGAGGTCATCTGCGTGTACGAAGACGATATGGTCTTTGCTGGCGCTTGGTTGGCGAAGGAGCATAGTGCCTTGTGCCTGAGTGAATTGAGTTGTGATGAGGAGGATGAGAAGGGTTTGTAATCTTTTCATAAGGTTGGTTTGGAGGAGTAATTTACTAAAACTCTTTTAGGGTTGGGAGGGATTATTATCGATGAGGTATTGCTGGGATCAGATATTTGAAATATTTTTATACGATTAGAGTAATTTTACAAAGTGTACTTCATGATTATGAATTACATATCGAGTATGGCTTCAGAGGGAGACGTCGCCTTTACTTTGATTTTAGCTAAATACTGTTGTAAATTTTCAAAGGAAACGCAGAGGTGAACTAAAGACATCGCTAGTTTTATGACTATTCTTCGCATTAGTCCTCTGCATTTTCCTTTGATCATTTGTTGAGCTGTACCAAATAGAATGCTAGGTTAACGGACCTATTAAAGGCTTTAGTACGCATCAACTTTTTTGTTATTGCTAAATCAAATTTATGAAAAAGAATTATGGGATTTTTATTGGTGTGGATGTATCCAAAGTAAAGTTAGATTATTGCGTAATAGACAAGGAAAATATGCAATATGACTATGGAAGCCTATCAAACACCGCCAAGGGAATTAATACTTTTCTTTCGTTACTGTCCAAAAAGCTAAAGGGTAAAAAAGAAGACACTCTTTTTTGTCTTGAGAATACAGGAGTTTATAGTATGCCAATTTGCTATTGGTTACAGACCGGCCAGTTTGATTACTGGGTAGTCCCTGCTTTAGAAATCAGACGTTCTAAAGGGATTGTAAGGGGCAAAACAGATAAGGCTGATTCAAGATATATAGCTCTTTATGCAATATCTCATCTACATGAATTGAAGTTATCCAGTCTTCCGGAAAAAGATTTTGTAGAAATCAGGCTGCTATTGGCAGAACGGGATAAAGTGGTAAAAGCCATCAGCATCTTTAATATGACCAAAGAAAGTGAAAACTTTCTTCCTGGGGACATTTTAAAAGTTACACTGCAGCATAATAAACGGATGATGATCTTTTTAAAGAAACAGCTTCTTCAAATAGAAAAGTCAATTGAAAATATAATAAACTCAAATCCATTGTTCAAACAGCAGGACGAGCTATTACAAAGTATTCCTGGCGTAGGTAAGCAAACTTCAGTTCTGTTAATTGCTTATACACAGGCATTCACATTGTTTAAAACTCACCGCCAGTTCGCTTGCTACGCTGGTGTTGCACCTTTTGAGTACTCATCAGGGTCAAGTGTGCGAGGGCGAACTAAAGTAAGTAACCTGGCTAATAAGAAATTAAAAACAGCATTAAACATGGCAGCTCTTACGGCCAAAAAATTTGACTCCCAGCTTAAACAGTATTACGATTCGAAAGTAGAGGCGGGAAAGAATAAAATGCTTGTTCTTAACGCTATCAGATGCAAAATCATTAGCAGAGCTTTTGCCGTTATCAACAGAAACTCAAAATTTGTTGATACACTCAAAGCAGTGGCCTGAAAATTTGGTTTTTAAGATAGAATGCGAAGAACAATAATAATTTCAATTCTTCATTTATTAGTTGTCAATTTCTACTTTTATTGCCTCCCACCTTAACAATGCCGCTTTATCAATCCCCCTTATTCTTACATCAATCACCTGATCTTGATTAATCTTAACATTAACACTGCCATCACTATTTAAAGGCACTAAGCCATACCCAGATTTAATCAAATTTGCATTTGATCCTGCATAAGCTTTGGGTATGATTTCGAACTCTTTCATTACAAGAAAGATGAGTGAAATTGCGATAATTGTTAAGATCGATTTGGTGTAAGTATCTGTTTTCATTTTGTTTCC
Organism: uncultured Sediminibacterium sp.; assembly: GCA_964611995.1. Lineage (GTDB taxonomy): Bacteria > Bacteroidota > Bacteroidia > Chitinophagales > Chitinophagaceae > Sediminibacterium. The sequence goes on from CAZTCS010000079.1 coordinate 10,490, forward strand.
ACTTTTTTAGATTCTATGTAAGATTTGTATTCCGTTCGTATACATACGGCGTTCTCCACATTGTTTACTTTTATCACGGGGTATTAACTTTCGGAAAGTTCCGAAACTTTCCAAAAGTTACACTGTTAAGAATTTATCATCCTTTAACAATCTTGCAATCCCCCCCCTTCGTCGCAAATCCGATCTGCGATCGGAATGCTCCTCAGGTTGACGATACTTCATTTAATAAAACTGCTGCGATTGGCTTTGCCAATCGCAGCAGTAGGTTCTCTCCCATTGCTCGTCACCCTGAGGAGCATTCCGACGTATGTCGGAATTTGCGACGAAGGGTAAACCAGTAGCAATCTAAATTTTCCTTCTAAGCAGGTAGACGTCGCGAAGAACAAAAAGTATAACTGCGCAATAGCAGTTATACTGTAAATGCAACAGATGAAATATTATATCCGGCGGTTTTATTTATCAGTTACCAGCTTTTTATACATCCCATAAGAATAAATCACCGACACTATTACCAATAAAATGATGACCCCTAGATATAAACCCAATGGCAATGATGGCCAGATAATATTTGTAATAAAACCTAATACACCTACCACTACCCACAAACGACCACAAAACTGATGCGTAGTTTTCCATACCTGATCATTTTCTAATGCCCAGGGTGTTCGGATACCGATAAAGTAATTTGGTTTTATGATAGGAAGATAGTTGCCCATTACAGTAATAAAAGCCATGATAAACAAAGGAATGCTTTTTGAGAAATCCCACTCACCGGATAATGAAAATATATAGCTGATAAAAACAATGGAAACAAACAACACAACAGCAAGACGCATAAAATAGAACCCGCTGTGACCATGACTTACCCTTCTTTTTGGATCAATCAAAGGTACAAATGCAAGAATAACATACACAAGCACTTGTATTACGGGCAATAGCCACAGTAGTATTTGCTTATTATCTAACCGGTCTGCCTTTCCACTAAGGTCGAAATGTACCGGTATGGTATCCGGAATAGATGACCACCGGATGTACAGAAGTACAAGTGGAATAAATACAAAAGACAATAACAGGAGTTCGCGTAGTAGCTTTTTCATGTGTTCATTTTTTTAGCTTGATTAACCAACTCATTACATCATCAATTACAGTAGTATTGAGGGAATAATAAATAAATTGTCCTTGTTTTTCAGCAGTCACCAAATTAGCCTGTTTTAACAGATCGAGGTGATGCGATATACTTGGCTTCGTTATATTAAAAGCATCTGCGATTTCCCCCGCGGTCATATCTTTTCGCCTCAGTAATTTCAAAATATCCCTACGAGTCTGGTCGTTAAGTGCCTTAAAAACAATATTCATTGATTCAAATATAAAACTTTAAATTAAATATTTAGACATTTGTCTAAATATTTAATAACAACAATCATAGCTTTCTGTTTATATGGGTAATATGTGTTCTTATGAACACTAACTTTTGGAAAGTTCCGAAACTTTCTAAAAGTTGCATTGAGGCCAGCTAATCATTCCCCCCTTCGTCGCAAATCCGATCTGCGATCGGAATGCTCCTCAGGATGACGATACTTCATTTAATTGCGACGAAGGGTAAACCAATAGTAATCTAGATTTCAATATCCATTTGCCTATTTTTGGTACTCAACTTTAGCTTATGAAATGTTTGAGCATCACTACACTATTGCTGTTATCCTTTGGTATTTCACTTGGTGCGCAAAGTGCTGATTCTTTGTATTTAACTGCTTCCATTACCAAACTCCAACATGCAAAAGAATACACCTTGAAAGTGGCGAACCTGATGCCCGCAGAAAAATATATGTTTAAACCTACCGCAGGTGAAATGAGTTTTGGTGAACAGTTATTACACCTGGCTTCCAATATGGGGTGGTTATGTTCTTCGTATCTCGATGACACATCAAACCCATTAACAAAAGCAGATCTACAACATAAGGACAAGGAAAACACCATTTCCCTTTTGAACAAAACCTACGACTACGCTATAAAAACCTTACAACAATTTAAGCCTGCTCAATTGGCCACTACCGTTTCCTTTTTTGCCGGTCCTTTAAATAAATTACAAATCATCAACCTTTTAAATGACCATCAAACTCACCACCGGGCACAGATGCTTGTTTATATTAGGTTAAACGAATTGAAGCCCCCAGATTATGTGGGATGGTGAGTTTCCTATTATCATAGAAGCATTTCTCTTACTCAAAATAGAAAACAAAGAATAGGTACCACTGTCGTATCAACTTCGGTAATCCTTCGGTATTTCCCGAAGCCGCTTCGGTAGTTTCCGAAGGATTACCGAAGGATGTCCGAAGGAATCCCGAAGAAAACACCTGTTTTCCCGAAGCAGTTCCGAAGAATGCCACCCTTTGAAGCGTTATTAAAGCAGACTAAACACTTTTTTAGTAGCCATCTTTTTCATTATCAATAAGTTAACAGGGGTGGCCACCCCTATTGCCCATTTTTCTGAGTTAGCTTTGCACAATACTTAAACTTGCATAAATAGGATTAACTATTTTTAAAACACAAACCAACACATGAAAAAAATACTGCCATTAATCTGTCTTACACTCGGTCTCTGCTCCTGCCTGATGGCACAAACAACAAAAAAAGAACTGCGACATGTGGTCTTATTCGGATGGAAAGAAAAAGCAGATAGTGTTGCTATTGGTAAAGCCGTAGAAGCATTCAGCAAATTGCCCAACCAGATAAAAAGCATTAAAAAATTTGAGTGGGGTACGAATAATAGTCCAGAGAAATTGAATAATGGACTTACCCATTGCTTCCTGTTAACTTTTGCTAGTGAAAAAGACAGGGATGCATATTTAATCCACCCATCACATAAAGCATTTACAGAACTCTTGCCAGATATTTTGGATAAGGTTACGGTATTTGATTATTGGGCACAATAATCATTATTCTTGTTATTCATGTAGCATTCCGATCATTTTGTTGAAGCCAACAAAATGATCGGAATATATACTGGCATTGAGTTCTGTGAATTTTAAATCGCCATTATCTAGAAAGCTAAACTTTATTATAGATTGAACATATTATTTCAACTATTAAAGGAAAAAGACATCAGACATTAAGGCTATTCTCCATCATCATTTTCTTTTATAAAAAATATCTTAGCTTGAACACCAATTTCAGGATATGCCTACCAAAATATCTATTTACCTCTTCATTGTTTTACTAAAAGCATTCCAGGCATCAAGCGCCACAGATACGCTTTATAGCTTTCGGTTCAGAGATGATGTAACTATTACGATTGATCGTCCGGTTAGCCAATTGAAGAAACATACCCAGCTAATACTCTTCGCCTTACCTAACGGCAACACCACCGCCCAAACCATGGGAAAGAAAATGGAACCCGGCGACGACTGGCATTTCGATATTCAACACATTAAAGCGCTTTTTTGAGGGAAACACTGAAAGACAATATCATCGTTGTATACCTTGAAAACGATAAAAAATCATGGCCAACCTGGAAGCGATCACATATTGATTATCCTAAACAGATAACAGCTATTCTTGATACTATTGTACAGTTGCTGCCACTGAAAAAATATTCCCTTCACCTCAATGGACACAGTGGTGGCGGTAGTTTTATTTTTGGTTACCTGGATGCGGTAAAAGAAATTCCTGACAGGGTTAAGCGGATTACATTTATCGACAGTAATTATGGATACGATTCTACCTACACAGATAAAATAAGGAATTGGCTAAAGGGCAGCAAAAAGAATTACCTCACAGTATTTGCCTATAACGACAGCGTGGCTTTATACAACGACAAACCCATTGTAAGTGCCACAGGAGGCACCTGGTACAGGAGTAAACTGATGATAAAGGATCTGAATGACCTGAACTTTACCGTAAAAGATGATTCCATTATGCATTTCAAGTCGCGCAGTAAGCGTGTGAATGTGTACCTGAAAAAGAACCCTGATCGCAAAATATACCATACACAGCAAGTTGAGCTGAATGGCTTTATCCATTCGGTTTTAATTGGCACTACTGCTGAAAGCCGCCGTTATCAATACTATGGTAAACGTGCCTACAACCACCTGATCCGCTAATCTAGTCAGAGATGCCCTTTTTCCTCCGTGGATTTTTTCTGTTATAATATGGGTTTTGTTTGCTGACAAAACTCATATCATTTTTGAACAGCTTTTGTTAAGACAACTGATTTGAAATATCTTTATTAGGTAACCCATATTTCACACCGATTACCAAGCTTTAATGATTTAATAAATAAGGTAAATCCTGGTACTACTAAAAATTTTAACCAAGCAAAATGAATCATTCCCATTTATCAAGAAGAAGAGCCATGCAATTAATGAGTGTTGCTGCACTTGGATCACTTGCCATTCCGACAAACGGTTTTTCAGCAAGTAAGGAGCCTGATTTTTTTGATGAAGCACCAGAAGCTGTTCTTATAAAGAAAGGTGAAGGAAAAAAAGGGAATATTGGTGGTATTGATCTGATTACAAAGTTTTCTAAGCAACAGACTAATGGTCTTTTCGCTTGTGACGAAGCCACATTAAAAGCTGGACATCTTGGTGCCCCACCTCATTTACATAAAGGTTTTGATGAAATATGTTTTGTACTGGAAGGTGCTGTATCCATACTGGTTAACGATACGGTATTCGAAGTAAATGCAGGAGACTGGCACCTGAGACCAAGAAATCAGATGCACACTTTCTGGAATGCCTCAAATACAACTGCAAGATTTGTAGACATCTATATTCCAGGAGGACATGAAGACTATATGGCCGATCTGGCAAAACTGTTTGAAAATAACCAGCGTCCACAAAAAACTGATTTTGCCGTACTGGAACAAAAGCATGATATCGTTTATTTCTGGGATAAACTCCCCGGTATCATGTCCAAATACAAAGTGCACCTCTAAGTAAGCCGGTTTTAGTTTTTTTTGATAATTAGCATATATTTATTGTTTTTCAATAAATATTTATTACCTTTGCCTTATCAATTAAAAACTAATTCATCATGACACTCAACAACAATTTCATTTTCAGGGTCTTACAAATCATAGCCTGGATCATTTTTGTGGGGCTCTGTATTGAGGCCGGCGCACTAGTGGTAAATTTTATCTTCTCCATTTTCAAACCCGAAATGGTTAAAAACCTTTACCAGAAACTTGACCTCAGTGCCATGTATGCTAAAAGTCATTGGACTTTCTACAGTACTTATAGTTTTATTCTTTTTATAGCCGGATTAAAGGCGCATCTCTTTTACACAGTCATCATGCTGATGCAGAAAATTGACCTGGAAAAACCTTTTAGCGAATTTGTTTCCAAGAAAATAATGACCATTGCTTCCACTACCTTTTCAATTGGTATCATTAGCTATGTGGCCAGACAAACCACCAAAACACTGATACATTATGGTTATTCTATCGATCAACTGAATCCGTTTTGGGAAGATAGCCAGGCATTTGTACTGATGGGTGGCGTGATCTATGTGATTGCCGTGATTTTTAAAAGAGGCGTTGCCTTACAAACTGAAAACGATTTAACAGTATAAGCCATGCCAATCATAGTAAACCTGGATGTAATGATGGCAAAGCGAAAAATGTCGCTCAATGAGCTATCAGAGAAAGTAGGACTCACACTATCCAACCTTTCTATCCTTAAAACGGGTAAAGCCAAAGCCATACGCTTTAGCACCTTAGAAGCCATTTGTAAAACACTGAACTGTCAGCCGGCAGATATACTTGAATTTGTAGAAGAGTCATGAATGATGAATGTTGAATATTGAATGTCGAATTTTGAAGTTGGATATTTAATATGTTTTTCCCACTTTAAAATTCGATATTCAACATTGGATATTCGATATTCGATGTTCATCATTTGCTATGTCAATACTGCATCACCTTAAGCTTTTGTTCCCGGCGCTTACTGACAGGCTCCTGTTCAGGTGGCAGCGGCTCAGGTATGCTGGTGTAAACAGACGCTTCAGAAAAGAGCATCCAGATATTGCATTACCCGATGCATATACATTATATGAATCGTACCATCTTAATTATAGAAAGTATATTGAAGACGGCGACTTAACTGCGCAGGAAATCATTCATAATGTAAAAGATTACTTGCCCAAAGCACCGCTTATTTTAGACTGGGGATGTGGTCCCGCAAGAATTACCCGTCATGTGAAAAAATACTATCCTGATGCGGCGATTTACGCCTGCGATACCAATAGCCAAACCATTCAATGGAACCTGCAACATCTTCCTAACATACATTTTGTTTCTCAACAAGAGCAGCCTCCACTTCCATTTAACAACAACCACTTCGATCTCATCATCGGCTTTTCTGTTCTCACCCATATTCCTGCAAAGGATCAACAAGCATGGCTTACTGAATTAAACAGAATTTTAAAACCAGGAGGCATAACATGGATCACCACACATGGGAACTACTTCATTAACCAATTACCTGAAAAGCAAAAAAAGCAAGTAAGCAGTCTGGGTATATATAATACCCCCTACCCAATATCAGGCCATAGAATGATGAGCACCTACCACCAACCCGATACTTTCAAAAAATTATTCGAAGAATCCTTTGAACTACTTACCCATTTCGACGGCACCAAACACCCGGAAAAAGCCGGCAAGCAGGACCTATGGGTGGGGAGGAAGATCGCAGATCGCAGATG
>CAZTCS010000080.1:0-17146 GCA_964611995.1 uncultured Sediminibacterium sp.
GTGTAATGATCTTGTTTCGAATCATTCGTTTTTCCTTGTCCATCACTTTTGTTTTCAGTCAGTCACAACACGAACGAGTTCCGAGTGAGTGTCAAATGATCCCAAACGTATTACGTTTGTACATCTTGCAGCCGGCGATAAGTCGGCTACCATGCGCAAACACCCGGCGACCTTTTTCAGGTTGTATCGGAATTACTATGTAAAATTAGAAAGGGTAAAAATATCCTGCGCAGCTTGGCTGAATATTAGTCAAGTGAGACGGAAAAAAGAAACTGAAATACCTTATCGGATGACGTGAAAATCCTTAAAAAGCGAGCACGAATCCTTTCTGACAGTTTTGTGATTCTGTTAGTGCTTCAAGGTAAGTTAGGAAGGATTTAATATTCCCCACTTCATCTGTAACAAATTGAGGGTTATGGAATTTTTCAATTACGTAAAATGGTCCATCTTCCGGCGGATCATTCGGGTCAATTTCCATAAGCATAAATAGGAGATTGTGCATAGGTAATTAGTTGATGTTTGTGACCGGGATAAGGTTTATATAAAACTGTAACTTTAAATGTTTAAAGGCAGGATTTTGCGTCCTGCCTTTTGTTATTAGTTAAGGCTCAAGTTGCCTTTTTCGAAAGCTTCACAGAGTGTAAATGCAGTTTGGTTTCGCTGTTGGGCAAGACCGCCATACATCAGAGATTTCAGTTTGGCTGTCTGGTCTTTATATTTTCGCACATTCTGGAAGTAGCCAGTAACGCCATTGTATGCTCCAAACAGTGTGCCGGCGGTTGTTTCCATTTGTTGAGTTTCATTTGACATAGTGTAGGCATAGGCGTTTTCGCACATATTCTGGAAATATGTAGAGCATTCATCGAAGCGACCTTGTTCCAATGCCATTAAAGATTCCTTGTTTGGAATTAATGCTTGCATAATCAGTTTACGAACCTGCTTATCTGTAATACGCACTTTCGACCACCCATTAAATACTTCTTCGATTGATTCAGCAAATTGGTTGCTGATTCCCATGAGTTTATGAGCTTGTTCCAGCCTATCTTTTGCCCCATTTGTATGCCTGATTTTAACCGCGTTAGAGTGATTGTGCATGGCTGCGTTTAGTGTGTTTGCACAAACGATACGTATTGGTGTAAATGCAGCAGTAATGCTTCCATAGCCATCATGTGAAGTGGAAAGGAACAGGTACTTTTCTATTAAGTCATTATTGCCTATACGAATGTACCCTGGTAATTTGGCTGTGATGAAGATTCTTTCGCCCTTGCCGAGGACTCCAGCAGTTTCATACATAATACCTTCGTCTCCTCCAACAATGGCATCAAAAAAGCTGAAAGCATCGGTGTTTTGGACAATTTCATAGTCTTTCCCGACTACCCCCAGTACGACATCATTATCAGAGCGGACGGTGGCATAGTATTCAGGGATTGTAATTACAGGTGTTTTGATCCCTGTATCAGCCTTATTATTTTCTCTATCATAAGTAAACAGGGGTCGTTTTTCGACTATATAATCAAGTCCAGCAAATTGTAGTGCTTGTTTACTGGTTGGATAGTCGCTGACTATTTGGCCTAACCCATGCCATGCTTTTTCATTTACAGAAAAGAAACTGTGCTGTCCTGTAGATTCATTAAAATTGATTTCGTGTGACATTTGCGAAGTGTTTTTGGGTGATTAAAATGGCAGGTCTGCAACTGGTTCGGTGATCAAAGAAGGCTCCGCTTTAATCACTGCTTCCACTTTTTTGGAATGGATCAGATCGATCTTGTCTGCGTTGAAATTGATACTGGCTTTTGCGTAACCGTTCATGTCGATGTAGGCATTGCAAGATAACCTGCCGGTAACCGTGACGATCGCACTTTTTTTTAAGATCTTAAGGACCCCGGTACTCATCCACCAGGAGATATTGATGAATGTTACGAACTCCTTTACTTCGTTTGTTCCTTTTACTTTGTAGCGGTCATTAACAGCAATGGAGAAATTGACAACTTCTTTGTCGCCTTTTACTGTGTTGATCTTTGCATCGGCTGTGATCCTTCCTGTGATTTGCATAAAATATTTTTTAATTGAAAAAAAATTAAACGGAGATTTCTTGTCAATCCCCTCTCAACTCCAATGGAGGGGTTTGATAAGAAATTGACGGGATCAGATTTTACCCTCGTCTGCAAAAGAGTAATAAGTGTCTTTGGAGATTATAATGTGATCCATAATTTTTATTTCAAGTAGGATTCCCGCTTTACAAATTTTCTCTGTCAATAAAAGATCATTAGCACTGGGGTTCACTCGGCCAGATGGATGATTATGAGCAAGTATGATGCGATTGGCATTAAGTTTAATAGCAGGTAGAAAAACAATCTTGGGGTCTATAATAGTGCTGGTAGTTCCGCCCATTGAAATGTTGAGAAGTCCGAGAACTTTACAGGCACTATTTAAGAAAATAGCCTTTGCATTTTCTATCAATTCAATCTTGTCGTGGTTCCAGTGCTCTATAAGGAGATCAAATACATCCTTTGAAGACCTTAAAGTTGGCCTTTGGGCAGCTTTAATTTTTGATCTGTAAACCAGTTCGATTTCACTCACCATGTTCCATTTGTTAGATTCTGATGTTTGCATACAATTTATTTTTTGTTATTAAGGTGGGAGAGTATCCCCTGTTTGAACGGGCGCAGGGGATGCTCTTTCACCTGGTTGTAGCAATAGTGACGTTGGTTATATTAAAAGAATTATCAGGGAATAGAACCATGAAGGAAGCGTCGCAACGGGTGACGCCACTGCGGGATAACTGCTGGTGAACCACCATACATTACAAAATCAATATAGCCTAACGATTGCCATTCGGACTTATGCAAAAAAGAGGGCGATAAGCCGATTCGCCATTTGCTGAGGAAATTGTCAAATTTTAATTGGGCTTGCCGGTTTAAAACAATTTGGTGTGAGAAAACCACTTCATATTCCCAGTCAAATCCCATGAACTGTATGAAATCTTCTGCAATCTTTCTTCTACGGAGAAGTTCCCAGCGATCATCATACCCGGCAGGTTTTAATTCTACCAGTGTAGCTTTGCCAGTGCGTTTATTGCGAACCAGAAAATCAGGGGTATAAGTTTTTAGTCCACCTTTTATTCCTTCCGGCACTGCATCAAGGTTGTAATAAATGGACAAGTCTTCCCGCAACCAACAATGGGTTTTTTCAATTGAAAGGAGGTAGCGTAACTCCAGCAAGGAATCAAGCCATTTGCCTTTATATACACAGGCTATTGCATTTTGGTTGTAGGTGAATTTTGCCATGGTATTGTTATTTTTCAGGTAACCATCCACGCATTAAGAATTCCATTTCTGCATTAGATTTGTGGGCTGTTAAATGTGCATTTCCGGTTATTCTTTTGTAGTATTCTTCATACCACTTAAACCTGTCTTTGGTCGCGAGTTGCAGGCAGTCGTGATATTGGGTGAGTTGTTCTGCCGATAAGATGATCTGGTCATCAAAAATGACTTTGTACTGCCAGTCAAGTTTCAGTGCACGTATATAATTATTGGTAACCAACTGGTGCAATGCCAATGAAGATTGGTCTTCAAATGCCCGTGGTTTGATCTCAACAAGGGTGGCTTTTTTCGTTTCGTAATTGCGTATCAAAAAATCGGGTGTGTATCTCCGATAAGCTGATTTTGGGAAATAAGCCAATTGACCTGAACCCGGATGAAAATACAGGGAGATGGGTGAACGTATTAGAGCATGGTCTTCTATTACTGAGATTGCAAAACGGAGTTCGGTGAGCGAGTCAAACCGGCAACCCCAGCCTTTGACAGGTTGGGTGTTGCGGTAGGAGAATTTAATGGTGCCAGTTTTCATAAGAACGTATTTTGGGTCAACGGTCGAGGTTAAGGATGCTTGAGGCTTTGATTTCGGTTACGTAGCGTTTGTGACCCTCATGATCAAGGAATGTGCGGTATTGTATTTCCCCTTCTACCATTACATGGCTGCCTTTGATGAATTGACCAGGGAGGGTTTCTGCCAATTTATTCCAGGCATTTATGTCATGCCATGTTGTTTTCTTTGAACTGGTGCCATCTTCCTTTTTGAGGAAGAAGTCAGTAGCTAATCGTAAACGCCCCAATATTCTACCTGTAGTGGTCATGTGAATCTCAGGGTCGTTGCCGAGATAGCCAATTAATTGGACGAAGTTTTTTGTTTTCATGATGCGTGATTTGAAGTGCAAAACTTGAATTTCTAAATGAGGTAAGCCGTATTTATCCATATCCGTTTCGTATAATATCCGTATCTGATACGGGTATTTTGATTAGATTTATTGAATGGAAACAGCAATAGTTCAACCTCAACGATATTGCCTTTATGTAGGCTGTGGTAAAGCGCTTCATCCTAAAATGCGTAAGGATGCCAAGTTCTGTAATGAGCAGTGCAAAGCAGCCCATCACAATCCGAGACGGGCTGATACCCATCCGGATATTAAAAAGATTAATAAAATTCTTTTGAAGAATTTTTTAATACTGGAAAAAGCACTGGGTAAAAAGGAGTATGTAAAAAAGAAAAGGGAGCAGATTATCAAACAGGGGTTTAACCTGGATTATCATACACATCTGCACAAGGACTTTATTTTCTGTTATCGATATGGCTATCATTTCAAGGATGAAGGTTTTATTACCATATTTATGGGCTTCGATAGTGCAGTGTATAAATCAATGGATAGTTAGGAAAATAAGTCCTGCAAGGTTTCCGCAATAGCCTGTAATAATTGTTGGTCTATTTTCTCCGCTTTTTTTCTATCCTGTTCCAATACGATAGTCCTATAATTTTTTTCTTCATCGAGTTCAAACACAAATGGGAAGTCCTCAACATAGACAGTAATTCGGTGTGTGTATCCCCATGGCTGAAATTCAGCAGGTAACATGATTTCTTTTCCATTGTACCATAGAGGAAGTTCAAAGTTTTCCGGCATGGTGTAAAAATATGTGAATGTTTAAAAAATTCCCCCGTCATTTTATCATTTGATTTTTCATCACATATCTTCGGCACATGGAACAGAAAGAATTGATATTGTCGACTCTTGCACAGATGGCTAAGGGATCTACCCAGCCTACTTTATACCAGTTTATTCCACGTGAATTGATTCTGCGTTTACCGATTGACTGGTCAGCCATCTATTCCTGTCTTTGCTTATTAGAAGAAGAAGAGATGGTACAGATTTTTCATGCAGACACCATTAAATTTTCGATTACCCAAAAAGGTATAGATAGTGCTGTGGAATTTCAGGGGCAGGATATTTTGCATTCATAATTAGCATTTATTTCTGACTGATGTATGATCATATGCCAGTGCTGTTTTTTGTTCAATGTAATTTGGCAGGATGAATAAAGCTATCAGTGACCATCATGCGCAAGTTGGTTTAGCCATCAAAGAGTACAGGGAAGGGTACCAATTGTCCGTATCTGCGTTTGCAAGGTTATGTGATGTGCGAGTATCTGTGCTCAGGCGAATTGAAAAGGGGGAGATGAATTTCAGGCTTACCACCCTAGTTAAATTTATGCGGGTGATGGGGAAAGTGCCATTGTAAAAAATATGCCTACAAAATTCAGAGCTATGGATAAAACCATGTATTGTCAATTAATTAATTTTTATACTATTAAATATACAGTTAAATTATAGTTTGATGAATTACTAAGCATTGAACTAAAATTTTAAACTCCTTTTGTAAAAAGAAACTATACATTTGTTCTGGCAAGTTTATGAAAAAGTTTATCACATTTATAGTAGCAATTTTATTTCTGAGTACTTCATCAGGGGCTACTATACACATGCATTATTGTATGGGTAAACTTGCTGACTGGGGGTTTATGTATAGGGATTCTACAAAATGTGAAAATTGTGGGATGGAGGAATCCGATACAAAAGATAATGGCTGTTGTAAAGATGAAAACAAGTTTGTAAAGAACATTTCAGAACAAAAAATTACTGAATCAGTTTCTATTAATTTTACTCTCACTATTCTTGACTTACCGCTATCCCTTTTTTCATTATCGGATATTTTCTATATCTCTTCAAGTGAAGAGTATCCAATAAGTCATGCTCCACCTCGAAATTGCAAGACGCCCGTATACCTTCTTAACAGAACTATCCTTATTTAATTTAATGTTGACTTAGTAGTGCCAGGCAATAAAATTGTCAGGCTATTGGCGTTTCTCTTTGCCAGTATTATATTTTACAACAATAAAATCATGAAAAATGAAAGCAATTAAAATGCTAATGATGGCAGCGCTAACTATCTTATCTTTTTCAGTATTTGCTCAGGACCCAACAACACAAAAGAACAAAATTAGACAAACTGTTGAAAAGACATATAAATGTCCAATGCATCCTGATGTGATTATGGATAAGTCTGGAAAATGCGCAAAATGTGGTAGGAACCTTACTCTAAAAGAAAAAATGAAAATGGAGGTAGTTGGTCTTTATGAATGTCCTGCGCATCCAGGTATTACAGGAGATAAACCCGGCAAATGTTCAGTATGTGGTTCTAAAATGAATCTTTCACCCAAGGAAAAAATGAAAATGGGAGTAATGAAAACCTATACCTGCCCCATGCACCCCGATGTTGCAAGTGATGAGTCAGGTAAGTGTCCAAAATGTGGAATGGATTTAAAAGAAGAAGAGCAGTCTGTTCAAACATATTCATGTTCTAGCCACCCGGACATGACTAGTGACAAGCCAGGTAAATGTTCAAAATGTGGAACCTCATTGACACTTTCTCCAAAAGAGAAAATGAAAATGGAAGTGATGAAAATATATTCTTGCCCCATGCATTCGGATGTCACCAGCAATAAACCTGGTAAATGCACTAAATGTGGCATGGATTTAAAAAAGAGGTCAAACTAATGCTTCTATATTGCTTCAAATATTAATATCAAATTATGGTTCAAAAATTAATTGAACTGGCTTTGCGTAACCGGGTGATTATTCTGTTATTGGCAGGAGGATTATTTGCTTATGGAATTTACGCTGTGAAACAGAATCCGATTGATGCTATTCCGGATTTAAGTGAAAACCAGGTGATCGTATTTACTGAATGGATGGGACGCAGTCCACAGGTTATAGAAGACCAGGTAACCTATCCATTGGTCAGCAACTTGCAGGGTATACCTAAAATCAAGAATATTCGTGGTTCATCCATGTTTGGGATGAGTTTTGTGTATGTGATTTTTGAAGATAATGTTGATATATACTGGGCGAGAACCCGTGTACTCGAAAGACTCAACTTTGCACAACGTCTTCTACCGCAAAATGTAACACCTACGTTAGGTCCTGATGGAACAGGCGTGGGACATATTTTCTGGTATCACCTCAATGCTCCTAAGATGGATTTGGGAGAACAAAGAGCACTTCAAGACTGGTACATCAAATTTGCTTTACAAACAGTACCTGGTGTGGCAGAAGTTGCATCTTTTGGTGGTTTCGAAAAGCAATATCAATTAGTAGTTGATCCCATAAAGCTGCAGTATTACAATATTTCGTTGATGGATGTTATGAATAAAGTAAAAGCCAATAATAATGATGTAGGGGGACGCAAATTTGAAATGGCGGATATGGCCTATATTATCAGAGGCTTAGGCTACATAAAAAATAAGAATGATATTGAAAATATTGCACTGACCAATTACAATAGTATTCCTGTAAGAGTCAAGGATATTGGTTCTGTTCAAATGGGAGGCGATTTGCGTCTGGGGATTTTTGATATGGATGGCAAAGGAGAAGTGGTAGGTGGAATAGTAGTAATGCGATACAATGAAAATGCCAATAAGGTAATTGAGTCGATAAAAGCTCGGATGAAGGAGGTTGAAAAGGGCTTACCGGAAGGTGTAACGTTCCAAACTTCATACGACCGCAGTACACTCATTCAAGAAGCTATTGATTCAGTAAAAGGAACGTTAGTTGAAGAAATGATTGTCGTCTCATTGGTAGTGCTCATATTTCTATTCCATTGGCGCAGTGCTGTGATCATACTGATTCAATTACCTATTTCAGTTGCAGCAGGGTTTATTTTCCTTGAAATGTTTGGTATTTCATCCAATATTATGTCATTAACGGGGATCGCGCTTGCTATTGGTGTAGTAGTTGATGATGGCATTGTGATGGTGGAAAATGCGTACAGACATATTAGCGAGGCACAGGCTAAAAAAATTAAATTAACCGACAAATCGTAAGTATGGCAAAGTGGTTCAAAAGAAATAAAGACCCCTTAACAATAGAGGAAAGAAATGAGATTATTGAAAGATCTTCAAAACAAGTAGGTCCCGGCGTATTTTATTCCACCATTATTGTAGTCACTTCTTTTCTTCCTGTATTTCTACTTACAGGTATGGAAGGAAAACTTTTTCATCCCCTGGCATGGACAAAGACTTTTATCCTATTAATTGATGCGGTATTAGCTATAACATTAACTCCGGTTCTAATTTCCTTTTTTCTAAAAGGACGACTAAAACCAGAAGATTCAAATCCAATAACAAAAACACTGGAGAAGATTTATACGCCCATTCTAAAATGGTGTTTAAAATGGAGAAAAACTACCATAGGGCTTAATATTCTGGCATTAGCCATGGGAGTAATCATGATGACTCGTCTTGGTTCGGAATTTATGCCGCCATTGGATGAGGGCTCATTGTTATTTATGCCGGTAACTCTTCCAGATGTATCCAATTCTGAAGCAAAACGATTATTACAGGTTCAGGATAAGTTGATTCGTTCTGTTCCCGAAGTTTCACATGTTCTTGGTAAAGCAGGAAGAGCCAATACAGCAACAGATAATTCTCCGATCAGCATGATTGAAACCATCATTTTACTCAAGCCTAAAAATGAATGGAGGGAAGGGCGAACCAAAGATGATATTATAAATGAGCTGAATTCAAAAATGCAAATACCGGGTGTTACAAATGGATGGACACAGCCCATCATTAATCGTATTAACATGCTTTCAACCGGTATAAGAACCGATGTTGGTTTAAAAGTATACGGACAAAACCTGGATAGTATTTACGCATTTGCTCAAACTATTAAAAGGCAGTTGGAGGGGATTGATGGAGTAAAGGATTTATATGTGGAGCCCATTACAGGCGGAAAGTACATCGATATTATAGTTAAACGTGGTGAAATCGGTCGGTATGGGCTGAGTATTGATGATGTCAATACCGTAATTGAGAGTGCATTAGGAGGTATGAAACTTACTACCACTATTGAAGGCCGTCAGCGATTTTCCGTAAATGCCAGATACGGGCAAGATTTTCGAAATAATATTCAAGCATTAAAGCGACTTCAGGTACAGACAATGGACTTTGGTCCTATACCATTAGAAGCTGTTGCAGACATTAAACTAAGTGACGGCCCACCGATGATTAATTCAGAAAATGCAATGCTTAGGGGTACAGTACTATTTAATGTTAGGGAAAGAGATTTAGGCAGTACAGTAAAAGAGGCACAAGAGCGATTGAATCGAATGATCACTAAACTTCCAAAAGGATATTTTCTGGAATGGAGCGGTCAGTGGGAAAATCAAATCAGGGCTAATCAAACTTTAAAAATGATTATGCCGATTGTACTCATTATCATTTTCATGGTATTATATTTTACATATCATTCTTTTAAAGAAGCTGTTACCACCATGATAACCGTACCATTTGCATTAATCGGAGGTGTTTTCATGGTCTATTTTTATGGTATTAATCTTTCTGTAGCAGTTGCTGTAGGTTTTATTGCTTTATTTGGAATGGCCATAGAAACGGCCATGTTGATGACGATCTATTTAAATGAAGCCATGAACAATATGGTTGCAAAACATGGTAATTCTAAATCAACATTAACACCTGCAATTATCCGAGACTATGTGATTGAAGGCTCCGCCAAAAGGTTGCGCCCCAAACTCATGACTGTTTCAGTTGGACTATTCGGGTTGATCCCTATCCTTTGGGCGACAGGAGTTGGTAGTGATATCATGCGACCCATCACCATTCCATTGATTGGTGGTACAATCTCATCCACTATTTATGTGTTACTCATTACTCCTGTCATTTTTGAAATGATTAAAGAGAGAGAACTAAAACGTAACGGTAAAATTGAATTAATCGATGTTAAAGAATAAATTAATACTGACCTTCTTTAGTTTGATAAGTTTTGCATATGGCAATGCACAAATCCTAAAGCTGGGTGCAATCATTGATAGCATTAAAACAAAGCATCCTGTAGTGAAGATGTATGATCATGAAATCCGTTCTATGGATGAAGCTGCAAAAGGTGCAAGAAGCTGGATGCCTCCTCAAATCGGCATTGGTCAATTTATGACACCATATGATGTCAGACTCTGGCACAGGGAGGGCGATATGCCTGGTATGGGATCTGTGATGATTTCAGGAGAGCAAATGCTCCCGAATAGAAAAAAATTAGATGCAGATGAGAGGTACATGAAAGCTATGTCGTCAGTTGAGAAAGAAAAAAAGAATGCAACACTAAATGAATTAGTGAACGATGCTAAACAGTTCTATTATGATTGGATAATCCTGAAAAAGAAATTGTCGATCCTGGAAGAGAATGAAAAGATACTGGACTTCATGATCAAAAATGCAGAAATACGTTACAAAAACGGTCTTGAAAAGATAAGTGCCTATTATAAGGCAAAAGCCGCTTTAGGAGAAGTGAAAAATATGCAATTAATGTTTGAAAGTGATATTAAAGAAAAGCGTATTCGCATCAATTCGCTTATGGGTAGAAATGCCATGACAGATTTCGATATTGATACCACTTACTTCTTGAATAGTTATGAAGCTCTTGTTTTTGACAGCACTCTTTTTTATACTAACCGTAGTGACCTAAAATCATTGGATAGAGAGATTGATCTTACTATTCTAAAACAGGAAACGGAGCGTACTGCACTTAAACCTCAATTTGGAATTCGTTATGATAATATGATTGGATTTGGAGGACAGCCATTGCAGTATACCATTATGGGAATGGTTCGTATTCCGATGGCTAAATGGTCTTCTAAAATGAATAAAGCCAATATTGAAAGCTTAAAATGGAAAAGTAATGCCATTCAGTCACAGAAAGAAATGATGGTGAATGAATACAGTGGGATGGCTTATGGCATGCGTAATGAACTGGGGTTAAAGAAAAAGCAATTAAAACTTTTTGAAGGTCAGATTATACCGGCATTGCGTAATAATTACAAGACAATGCAGCTCGGTTATGAGCAGAATACAGAGGAGTTATTCATGTTATATGATGCATGGGAAATTCTAAACATGAAGCAGTTAGAATTATTAGAGTTACTGAGTCAGGCATTGAAACTTCAAGTGACAATTGAAAGAATTATTGAAAAAAACTAAACCAATCGGAATGCAAAGAAGAAAATTCATACAACTGTCTGGGGTTAGTACCGGTAGCCTAATAACAAGTGGATCTTTAGCTGGATTTTTTATGGCTAGTTCAGGGTGCAGAAAAGAACATCACAACGGGCTAATGACAAAACCTGTTATGGTTATTGAGAATGATTTTTCACAAATGCTTACCAACCCATTACAGTCTGGTGCCAATCAGACACTCACAGCACAAACTACAACTGTAAATATTAGGGGGGCTAATATTCCTGTCTTGGGCTATCAACCTAATGGGATGCTTGGTCCGTCATTCAGGGTAAACAAGGGAGATGTTGTAAATATTTTGCTCCAGAATAATTTATCTGAACATACCAATATTCACTGGCATGGTTTAAAAGTACCTGCATTAATGGATGGACACCCAGATCAATTAGCAAATGCAGGCGGTACTTTCCGCTATCAGTTTACTGTGAATCAGAGAGCTGGATTGACATGGTATCATCCACACCCTCATTTTAAGACAGGTAAACAGGTATTTCAGGGCTTAGCCGGTTTATTTATTATTAATGATCTGGAAGAAGCAACTTTAAATCTACCATCGGGTCGTTTTGAGATTCCATTGGTTATACAAGATAAACGATTAACCAATCAGGGGATAACATATAATCCTACTGCAGAAGAAGTTATGTCGGGCTATATGGGTGAGTCTGTATTGGTAAATGGTATTTATTCACCTTATACTGAAGTATCAACCCGTTATTACAGACTTCGTATTTTGAATGGCTCAAACGCACGTTTGTATAATCTCGCATTCAGTAATAATGCCGATATGATAATTATTGGGAATGATGGTGGTTTATTGAAAAATCCTGTAACAGTAAAGGAAATTTTATTGGCTCCGGGAGAAAGACTGGATGTTTTAGTAAATTTTAATGGGTTATCTATCGGTACAGAGCTATTCTTACTAAGTAAAGAATTTGCTAACGGAGGGGATGCTCAAGGGAAGCAGTCATTTAAGATCATGAAGTTTAAAGTTACCGCTACTGTCACAGATTCTTTCACTGTACCCACAAAACTTTCAATGGTTGATAGTTTGCCAGCTTCTTCATCAGTCAGGAGCAGGGTGTTTGATATATCTAATCCGATGGAACATCATGGATATCCTATGAATGATGGCATGAGAATGCGTCATCGCATTAATAATAAACTTTTTGATAGCAGTCGCATTGATGAAAGCATTAAATCCAATACGAATGAGATATGGGTCTTTGATAATAGTAAAGGCGATGAACCCCATCCCATGCATTTACACGGAGTTTTTTTCCAGGTACTTCAAAGAACAGGTGGCAGGGGCAGTCTGATAGTATCTGAAACTGGCTGGAAGGATACAGTACTGGTAATGCCTGGGGAGACAGTCCAAATAATCATTCCTTTCGAAAGTAATTTGGGAAAATTTGTTTTCCATTGCCATAATCTTGAACATGAAGATGATGGTATGATGTTACAATATGAATTGATATAAGCTGTATATATGATGAAGAAATTATTTTTTATACAAGTTCTGGTATTCTTTTTGGTTGCCTGTGAAAATAAAGATACACATAGCGATCACCAAGCAGTTGTTTCTAAGGAAATGTATACCTGTCCAATGCCAGAGGATTCTGTATTTAGTGATAAACCTGGTACATGTGCCAAGTGTGGAATGGATTTGGTAAAAATGGAGGAAAATCATCACCCAGAGAAGAATGCTACCTATACCTGCCCCATGCACCCTTCGGTCATTAAAGATCAACCGGGAGCTTGCCCTATTTGCGGGATGGATTTAATAAAAAAAGAAAGCAATAATAAAAAACAGGATAATGTAGAATTGAATGCTTTACTCCAGCCAACCAATGAGCTTGTAGTCTCGTCTATTCCTGTTACTGGTCTTGTGTTCAGCAGTGAGCAAATAGAACTAAACGCATTAGGTAATATCGCCTACGATACAAGAATGATTGGGAGTATTTCTGCCAAAGTATCGGGAAGAATCGAAAAACTTTATGTACGCTATAAATACCAGAAAGTCACTAACGGACAGCGTATCATGGATATTTATAGTCCTGAATTACTCACTGCACAGCAGAATCTTTTGTTTCTTATAAAGAATGATCATGAAAATTCGACCTTAATAGAAGCAGCAAAAGAAAAACTTTTATTACTCGGGATGAGCAATAAACAGGTAATGGAATTGATTCAATCGGGTAAACCTTTATTTACGATTTCGGTTATCAGTAATTACAGTGGGCATATTCATGAAACCATAAATGTTGATAAAATGAACATAGCAAATGATAATATGGGAGGTATTTCTCAACAAACCGAAGAGCTCGCATTAAAAGAAGGGATGTATATACAGAAAGGTCAATCAGTGTTTTCAGTCTTTAATCCTGATAAAGCATGGGTCATCTTAAATATATATGGAGAAAATCAATCCTTTGTAAAAAAAGGGAATGTTGTGAGGATTATTCCTGAAACAGCGAGGCGAAAAGATTTTAAAGCTACCATTGATTTTGTTGAGCCGTTTTATCGCAAAGAAAATAAGACCCAGACTGTAAGAGTTGGCTTCAATAATAGCAGTTTAAAAATACCAATTGGTAGTCAGGTTCAGGCAGTAATCTTTGGAAATACTGTAAAAGGTTTTTGGTTACCCAAAGACGCAGTACTCTCTTTAGGATTAGAAAAAGTAGTTTTCCAAAAATCAGAAGACGGCTTTAGAGCAATCAAAGTAACTACAGGGGTTGTTCTGGAGAAACAGATACAGATACTCAAAGGATTGACGACGAAAGATTCAGTTGCAGCAAATGCTCAATTTCTTATGGATAGTGAAAGTTTTATAAAAGTAAAAAACTAAGTATGCGGTATATCATCTCTATACTAGTATCAATAGTACTCGTTTCATCTTGTAAGAATACAATAAAGAAACCTATCGATACTGACACATATTATACTTGTTCAATGGATCCTCAGGTAGTTGAGTATAAACCTGGTACATGTCCTATTTGTAAAATGGACTTAACACCAGTGAAAAAAAGAAAGGGAGAAAGTCAGGGTGAACTGGAACTTAGTGATCAGCAGATTCAATTAGGGAATATTCAGGTGGATACTATCCGAAATGGGACAATCGGCGATCAATTAATTTTAACCGCTTCATTGAATTTTGATCAATCGAAGCTATATGCTGTAAGCTCCAGGGTTATGGGAAGGGTAGAAAAACTTTATTTTAAGAACCTTGGTGAATATGTAAAAAAAGGGGCACCGCTTTATGACATTTACAGCGAAGATTTAAATAGCGCAAAACAGGAATACCTACTTGCAATCGATAAAAAAAATACTTTTTCAAGCCAAGCCATTATTGATTTTGATCAGTTAGTTCAGAGCGCCAAAAACAAATTACTTCTTTGGGGTTTAAACGAAACACAGATTAATGAACTGGGCAGTACTAAGAAGGCAAGTCCGATAACGACCTATTACAGTTCTGCAAGCGGCTATATCACACAACTCGATATACGAGAAGGCGATTATGTCATGGAAGGTGGTACGATTGTAAAACTTGCTGATCTTTCAACATTATGGGTAGAGGCACAGGTATATACCTCGCAACTAGATGATCTGCAGGAGAACAGTATGGTTTCTGTTCAACTTCCGGATTTTAATAATAGGGAAATAAAAGGGAAACTTGAATTTGTAAATCCTGAAATCAATCAGGCTACAAGAATCAATCTTGTGCGTATCCCTATTCCGAATCCCGGTAATTATTTAAAGCCTGGCATGTCGGCTTATGTATTGTTAAAAAGTCCTAGAAGAAAGTCCCTTAGTTTACCTATTGATGCAGTAGTAAGAGACGGCAAAGGGGCAACTGTATGGGTACAGACTGGTAAGAATACATTTAAAAATTTAATGGTACAGACGGGGTTGGAGAGTGATGATCGTATAGAAATAATATCCGGTTTGAGCGAAGGAGATATTGTTGTATTGCAAGGAGCTTATTTGCTCCACAGCGAATATGTTTTCAAGAAAGGAGCTAATCCGATGGAGGGTATGAAAATGTAAAATGATATTTTTTAAAGTAGTATAGCAACTTTTTTTTTTAATTTATCCGTACCAAATGATGGCTACTTGCAAAAGACATACGTTCCAAAATAAGTATTAAATATCGTATATGCAACATAGAGATGATTCCTTCTTTACTTGTAAAATGCGTTTAGCTGCTAAACGATATCAAGTGCCCAACTGTATTCCTAATTGGCCTAAATTTGAATGCTTGCTCAATGCTAAAATGCCATTAAGAAAAATCAATCATGTGAAGTATATTAATATGAATCCTCCTTCTTTCGATATTTCATTAAACGAACTCCAATAGACGTTCAATTGTGATATGATAGTCTGAGAATTCAAACGAAAATAAAATCTGCCTGCCTTGGTGCTGTATTTGATTTGCCCATGAGTACCATCACCATTGTTGCGGATTTATTAATGATTTGCATAAGTAGGTTAATGTTACTAATTATATTATAATGGCAACTGTAAAATCAATATGGCAATTTTTCTGGAAAATCTTAAAAGCGCTCTTTGTAAGGAAAAAGGATTGCTGTAAATGATATATTTTGCTGTTTTAAACAACCGATGAACAGCAACTTCTCCCAAATCATCGTTCAATACAAAAAAAAATAAACAATCTGTTCACAATATATGGTTCATTGATATTGAAGAACGGTTAAAATCATTTCGTCCTAACTTAGTTCTAAAAAAATATAACAATGCACCAGGTAAACAAGTGAAGCGACAAAATAAATAATACTAAACGAAAAATAATTGTATTACTCAGGTACAATAGCTATTTGCCTATGGAATATTCAGAGCTTAACCAGTATTCAATTTTAATAGATTAACTGGTTTCAAAACGTTAGCCTAAGCTAACACGTCTTTTCATAATAAAATTTAGCAGGCTTGCAAAAATTCAAACTTTATATCTCCGGGGGCATGGCTGTCTATATAGGTCGGCAGGTGCTGACAAAAATGCATACACACCATGCCCTTGAAATTGTAATGTCATTCAACAAATCTTTCTTGATTTCGAAAAATGGAACTGAATTTGAAAAAAGTGATTGCAGCATTATAGCTGCCGACTTGCCACATCAATTTATCGGCAAGGATGATTTTTATATTTTCATTTATTTGGATGCTGAATTGAATTACACGCATAGGCTGAAAGCATCCGTGCATCTGGAAAAACAAGGATTACTTCATTACTCTGGTAGTGAAATCGAAGCTGTAAGAACTGAATTTGTCAATTGGTTTAATTCAGCATCAAATGAAGATGAAAATGTACATAATCTAATCGGCTTACTTGTTGAAAAGCTAACGGGCAGCCAAAGCTCAGTCAATCAAATTGAAGAAAGAATTAAACAATCAATAGCGTTTCTTCATTCAAACTTGCATGGAGAAATAAGTTTGGCAAATATAGCTTCTAAAGTGCATCTTTCTGAAAGCCGCTTTGCCCATTTATTTAAGGAGCAAACCGGCATCTCATTTCGTAAATACATACTTTGGTGCCGGATGCAGGCAGCATTACAAGAAGTAATGAAAGGACAATCGTTTACCAATGCAGCATATGCCGGGGGCTTTTCAGATGTAGCCCATCTTAGCCGCACATTTACAGAAATGTTTGGCGTTTCGCCTTCAGAAGTTCTCAAATAATAGCAGGT
The DNA here is from genome assembly GCA_964611995.1 of uncultured Sediminibacterium sp. Classification (GTDB taxonomy): domain Bacteria; phylum Bacteroidota; class Bacteroidia; order Chitinophagales; family Chitinophagaceae; genus Sediminibacterium. The sequence goes on from CAZTCS010000080.1 coordinate 17,114, forward strand.
TTATTCAAGTCTTTTACTCTTCGGTAAAGCATT
>CAZTCS010000081.1:0-16937 GCA_964611995.1 uncultured Sediminibacterium sp.
TGAGTGATGTTATGAGTGGTGTTAATGGCAATGTTAAGCACTGTTAATACAGTGATCAAACCCTTGTCAGTAAAGGGTTGCAGCCAATTTCTTAAAGAAATATTAAAGGCCCTTTGCCAGTGATGAACTGCAAAAACAATATGTACGGTTTAGGATGAGCGGTAGAAGATTCGGTGAGGAGGGAGGCCGTAGGCCATGGGCCTTGGACCATAGTCGATGGTCCATAGTCAATTGTCAATGGGGAACGGGGAATGGTGAATAGAATGGAGTCTCTAGTATAAACTCCATGGTCCATGGTCTATGGACCATGGCCTATCGGCCTACTCTGCAAAGAGCATTGCGCCATAATTAATACCTTAGCTTTTCAATGCAAGGCCCGCAGCGATATATAGCTCATTTTGATCTAGACTCTTTTTTTGTGAGTGTAGAGATGTTGAACAATCCTGAACTTAAAGGGAAGGCAGTAATTGTAGGAGGTTCGCGGGATAGGGGTGTGGTAACCACTTGTAGCTATGAAGCCAGAAAATTTGGGGTAAGAAGTGCGATGCCCATGAAAACGGCCATGCGGTTATGTCCACATGCAATTCTTGTTCGAGGTACCCGGGGTGAGTACAGCAGGTACTCCAGATGGGTAACTGATATAATAGCAGCCAAAGCGCCTTTATTTGAAAAAGCATCCATCGATGAATTTTATATTGACCTCACCGGGATGGATAAGTTTTTTGATCCTTTAAAGTGGACAATAGACCTGCGTGCCCAGATTATGGAAGAAACGCAGTTGCCGATTTCATTCGGACTTGCTACCAACAAAATGGTGGCAAAAATTGCCACAGACGAGGCTAAACCCAATGGGTATCTTTTTATTAAACCTGGAATGGAAAAAACATTTCTCGCTCCATTACCGGTTAGTAAATTTTCCGGAGTAGGAGAAAGTACATTGAAAGTGTTGCATGCAATGGGTATTCAAACCATACGTGATGTCAGTGAAACCAATATCGAACTTTTAGAAAAGAAATTGGGTAAATGGGGGAGTGATCTTTGGTATAAATCGCAAGGTATTCACCAAGGCATCGTTCATGCTTACCATGAAGCAAAATCTATTTCAACGGAAAATACTTTTGAAGAAAATAAAACGGATATTGAATTTCTGTTGAGTGAATTGGTAAGGATGACAGAAAAAGTTGCCTATGAACTCAGACAAGATGAAAAACTTACCGGTTGTATCGCAGTTAAAATCAGGTATCCTGATTTTGAAACAACTTCCCGTCAAACAACCATTGATTATACCTTAAGGGATGATGAATTGATACCGGTAGCTATTGATCTCTTTCATAAACTTTACCGAAAAGGACAACCAGTTCGTTTATTAGGGGTTCGTTTGAGTGAATTAACGAACCATGCAGTACAGGCAAGTTTATTCGATGATGCAGAAAAGAAGAACGAACTCTATAAAGCCATTGATGAAGTAAAGAATCGATTTGGGAAATCCTTACTTCAAAAGGCGAGAACCGTGAAAAATGATAAAGGAAAGGGTAAATAAAGCCTTGAGTCTATAAGTTTTGATAACTGTTTTCTGTATCTTACTGATCCTTATACCTAAATAATCATCATGAAAAAACTACTTTGCCTTGGATTCGCCATACTAATGGTGTGTTTTGCTATGGCCCAGCGAACCCTTATTTATTGCGGTCAAATGGTGGATGTAAAGAACCTGCAATTATTAAAAGAAATGACGATCGCTATTGAAGGCAATAAAATAGTAGATGTTGCAAAAGGGTATTCAACAGCTAATCCTGGAGATAAAATCATCGATCTAAAATCAAAAACAGTTATGCCTGGTTTGATCGATATGCATGTACACCTTGAGGGTGAAACCAACCCGGGAAGGTATATGGAAACTTTTACCTTCAATCCCGCAGATTACGCATTTCAATCAGTAGTATTTGCGGAACGCACCTTAATGACTGGCTTTACCGCAGTAAGGGATCTAGGGGGAAGTGGTGTAAATATTTCGCTTCGCAATGCTATTAATAAAGGATTAGTTAAAGGTCCAAGGGTTTATACAGCCGGGAAATCAATAGCAACTACTGGTGGACACGCAGATCCCACCAACGGTTACCGCCGGGATTTGATGGGTGATCCTGGTCCGGAAGCTGGGGTGATAAATGGCGTTGATGAAGCAGCTAAAGCCGTAAGACAACGATATAAAGAAGGAAGTGATGTAATAAAAATTACAGCATCAGGTGGTGTATTGAGCGTAGCCAAAAGTGGTGAAAACCCTCAGTTTACAGAAGCAGAAATCAAAGCCATTGTAACTACTGCTAAAGATTATGGTTTTAAAGTAGCTGCACATTGTCATGGTACCGAAGCAATGAAACGTGCTGTACTTGCTGGAGTAAACTCTATCGAGCATGGCACTTATATGACAGAAGAAGTGATGGGTTTGATGAAACAAATGGGTACTTATTATGTACCTACGATAACTGCAGGTAAAGCAGTTGGCGACTCAGCTCGTAAGCCTGGTTATTTTCCTGAATTGGTTACACCCAAAGCCCTGGCTATCGGCCCAAAAATTCAACAAACATTTTCAAATGCCTACAAGGCCGGAGTTAAAATAGCTTTTGGAACCGATGCTGGGGTATATGCCCACGGAAAAAACTGGCTCGAATTTGTTTACATGAATGAAGCTGGTATGCCCGCATTAGAAACCATACGCTCCGCTACATTATATGCAGCTGATTTATTAGGAGACGATCGTATTGGTGTAATCGAAAAAGATAAACTGGCAGATATCATAGCCATTGATGGAGACCCGGTAAAAGATATCCGTGCAATGGGTAGCGTTAAATTTGTAATGAAAAACGGAATAGTCTACAAGAAAGAGTAAAGAATGATGAATGTCCAATATCCAATATCGAAGGTGGTTGGGTATTATTAGGAAGATGTCCCAAAGTTCAACATTGGACATTCCTCTGTTCTTCTGTTCCTCTGTTCTTACAGTTTTCTGAGCTGTGCTAGCATTGCACGTAGGTCTTTGGGGATTTCAGCTTCAAGGTTAAACTTTTCATCGTTCAGGGTAAAGCTGAGTTTATGTGAATGAAGGGCAAGTCTGTTCATTAATGGTCTTTCCTGTTCAGCGTTTTTGGATAGTTTAAATTTCTTTTTGAGTGCAGATAAAAGAATAGGAGAAGGATCGCCATAAATTTCATCGCATACAATCGGATGCCCTATATGCTGCATATGCACACGTATCTGGTGCGTTCTTCCGGTATGAATCTGAAATTGTAACCAGGTATATAAGCGAAAACTTTCCAGTACATGGTAATCGGTTAAGGCAGGCTTGCCTTTAACATGTGTGATCATTTTACCATTCTTTCCAGGATGTTCCGTTATCGCTGCATCTATGCTTCCATCCTCATTCATTAATTTACCGTGTACCAGTCCCAGGTAAAATTTTTCTACCTCTCTACCTTCAAATAATTGTGAGAGTTGTTTATGACTAGCTTCATCTTTGGCAAATACAATGATACCACTGGTGTCTTTATCCAGTCTGTGAACAGTAAAAATCTGATCATAACGCGACTTCAGGATATCTTTTAAGGAAAGCTCCTGACCCAGCCGATCAGGGATGCTTAGTAAACCTGACGGTTTATTAACAGCGACAAAAAAATCGTTCTCGAAAATTATCTCTGGGTGCATAATTAAAACGGATCATTGACCATGGTCTATGGCCTATTGACTTTTTTAATAAACGAATTATTCATAAACTTCAACAACCTCACTTCTTTTTCATTCAGGAAGCGCCATTTGCCGCGGTCTACATTCTTTTTGGTGAGATTGGCAAACATCACCCTGTCTAACCCTTTTACATCATAACCAAGGTGTTCGAAAATTCTTCTAACGATTCTGTTACGACCACTATGAATTTCAATGCCTACAATATTTTTTTGTTTATCATCTGCATATCCAACAGAGTCTGCCTGCACAAAGCCGTCTTCTAAAGTAACACCACTCAATATAGCTTCCAGGTCTTTTTTAATTACCGGCTTATCTAAGGTAACTTCGTATATCTTTTTTACCTCAAAGGAAGGATGCGTTAGCTTTTGGGCCAGTTCACCATCGTTTGTAAGTATTAGTACACCAGTTGTGTTTCTATCTAAACGACCTACCGGATACACCCTTTCAGGGGTAGCACTTTTAATCAGATCCAACACAGTTTTGCGCCCCTGTGGATCATTTGCTGTAGTGATATAATCTTTGGGTTTATTTAGTAGGATATACACCGCATTTCTTTGTAGAAATACCTGTTTCCCTTTTACAAGTACTTTGTCTTTTGAAGAGACTTTGTATCCTGGTTCAAAAACCTTATCCCCATTCACTGTTACTTTGCCATCTTTAACCAAATCAGCGGCTTCCCTTCTTCCGCAAACACCTGCGTGTGCAATAAATTTATTTAATGGCATTTGTTCACCAGATTCTTTTCCTGGTAAAGAAATGTTGGCGGGTTGAGTTTCTGCTGTTGTATTTTTCTGCTTTTCTCCTCTATACTTCTTACCCTCTATTTGGTTTACAGCTTTTTTTTCATCCTTTTTTTTGCCTGCAACCTGAGGCTTGAAGCTTGTAGCTTTCCCCTGTTCCCCCCTCATTTTCTCTATTTTCTTTTTCCGCATTTCTTCACCTGCGGCCCTTGCTTCTGCTTTTATTTTCTTTTTTTCCTGGCGGAAAGCTTCTTTAACTGCGCTGCCTTTTTTCTTGTTGGCAAACTTGTCGAAATTGTCGGTTCTTTTTTTCATGTTTTTGTTTTTGCTGTTTTACAACAGGAAGTCGGCTTCAAGCCTCAAGCCTCAAGCTGCAGGCTTTTTTATATTGAATTCGAGTTTCAAATGACGTATTTATAGCAATTATTATTTCTTATCCCAGGATATTTTAATTTTCAAATCGCAGCCCCCTTATTTATTTCATCAATGGCAGAAAGCCTAAAACAAGCACCAATTAAGGCTAGCAGCTAGAGGCTAGCAGCTAGCAGCCTAATTTCCTCGGACAGTACTAGCTTGTAGCCTGCAGCTTGAAGCGTATACTTATCCTTTATTTGCCAATTGTCCGCAGGCAGCATCAATATCTTTTCCGCGACTTCTTCTTAAACGTGCATTGACACGGTTAGATTCAAGAAATTGCATAAAATTTTGAATACCTTCTTCGTCTGGTTTGGTAAACTTGAATGCGTCTATCGGATTGTATTCGATGATATTCACTAAATCAGCAGGAACCTGGCGATAAATTTTTACCAGTTCTTCTGCATCTTTTTGTGAATCATTGAAATTTTTAAACAGGATGTATTCAAAGGTGATTTCATTGCCGGTCTGTTTGTAGAAATAATTCAAAGCTTCAATAAGTACTTTGATATTATTTGTTTCATTGATCGGCATAATCTCATTTCTTTTTGCATCATTAGCCGCATGCAAAGAAAGTGCAAGTTTAAAACGAACCTGGTCGTCGCCAAGTTTGCGGATTGCTTTGGCAACACCGGCAGTGGAAACGGTTATTCTTCGCGGACTCATAAACAAACCATCTTCCGCTGAAATGCGTTCAATGGCTTTCAATACATTGCCATAATTAAGGAGGGGTTCACCCATGCCCATGAACACGATATTCGATAATTTCTTCTGAAATTTCTCTTCGCTCTCTTTATTAATCAGTACAACCTGATCATATATTTCATCGTAGGTCAGGTTACGTTTGCGGTCCATGTATCCTGTTGCGCAAAACTTGCAGCTAAGGCTACATCCTATTTGTGAAGAAACACAGGCTGTTTTTCTTTCGTCGGTAGGAATCAGCACACCTTCTATCAGGTGGTTATCGTGGGTGCGAAAGCGACTTTTGATTGTTCCGTCTTCGCTATATTGAACCGCATCAACTCTTAATGCAGGCAAACTAAAATTCTGTGCAAGTTTAGCCCTGAGGTCTTTGCTCAGGTTGGTCATATCATCAAAACTATGGGCATGTTTCTGCCATAACCACTCATGTACCTGTTTTACCCGGAACTTTTTCTCCCCCAATCCATTAAAATAATCCTCTAAATCATTGATACTCAGGTGTCTAATATTTGGTAGTTCCGTATTCATCCTGCAAAGATACCCAAGAAACAGAGAAATGTTGAATAATGAATGTCCAATATCGATTAAGGGGAGTATTTCGATATTGGATATTCATTATTGGTTATTTCCCTTTTCCTCTGTTTCATTGGCTTATCTTGCGCAATATTTATTATTATATGAATGCTTGTTATATTATAGATGCAGTTCGCACACCAATAGGTAGGTATGGAGGTAAATTAAGCTCAATACGTCCGGATGATCTTCTGGCGCATGTAATTACGGCGCTTTTACATAGGAATAATACCATCGATCCTGCTGCCTTTGAAGATGTGATTGCAGGTGCTGCAAATCAGGCAGGTGAAGATAATCGTGATGTTGCAAGAATGGCGGCGCTATTAGCCGGATTGCCAGTAACAGTCGGAGGGAATACAGTGAATCGTTTATGTGCAAGTGGATTACAAGCTGTTATGGATGCATCCAGGGCGATTATGTGCGGAGAAGGAATGTTATACATTGCCGGCGGTGTAGAAAGTATGACACGCGCCCCTTTTGTAACAGCCAAAGCAGAAGGCGCTTACAGCAGAAAGATAGAAAGCTTCGATACTACTATAGGATGGCGTTTTGTTAATAAAAAACTGGCATCCATGTACCACCCTTACAGCATGGGTGAAACAGCAGAAAATGTGGCGAAGGATTGGAATATTGGAAGGGAAGCACAGGATGCTTTTGCCTTTGCATCTCAACAAAAATATTTTGCTGCACTGGAAGCAGGTAAATGGGATGACGAGATAGTAGCCGTTGAAATGATCAATGATCGTTTGATTTCCTGGTTCAACCAGGATGAACACCCGCGTCAAACTTCTCTTGAAAAACTTGCTACTTTAAAACCGGCTTTTGCCAAGGATGGCACTGTTACAGCAGGTAATTCTTCTGGTATTAATGATGGTGCAGCAGCAATGATCCTGGCCAGCGAAGAAGCCGTTAAACTATTTAACCTTCAACCAATGGCAAGGGTAGTGAGTATGGGTGTTGCGGGCGTTGATCCGGCCATTATGGGTATTGGTCCGGTTCCTGCTTCCCAGAAAGCACTTATAAGAGCAGGTCTCTCAGTTAAGGATCTTGATCTGGTTGAACTCAATGAAGCATTTGCTTCTCAAAGTCTAGCATGTATGCAGGACCTCGAATTGGACCCTACAAAAGTGAATGTAAATGGTGGGTCAATTGCTATAGGACATCCACTGGGTTGCAGCGGTGTTCGAATCTCGTCAACTTTATTGCATGAAATGAGCAGACGCAAAGCTAAGTATGGCCTGGCTACCATGTGTGTAGGGGTAGGTCAGGGTGCAGCGGTTGTATATGAAGGGTTGTAGTAATCGAATGATGATCTGAGATTATAATCAGTAGAGATGACTTATTAATCAGGGACTGTGATCATTTCCCGTAGGATAAATACAGCATTATAGAAGGTTTCAGGATACAGAAATGTATACAGTTGAACTATACATTTTTGTTTTCCAATATGCTGATAATCATATCCTTTTTTCTCTGTGATACTGGTACAGACAAACCTCCTTCCAAAATTAAAGCACCACCGTCTGATTTATCATAGATCGTTATTTTGTCGGGATTTACAAGATATGAATGGTGTGTTCTTAAAAATCCAAGAGGCTCCAATAAATTTTCGTACTCTTTGAGGTTTTTAGAAACAAGTATATCCTTTTGGTTTTGAAGGTAGAAACGGGTGTAGGTTCCGTCTGCCATACAATACATAATATCAGTAATTCTTACAAAGTAGATGTTGTCGATATCTTTAAGCACAATACGTTTGTCCTTGTCTGCTTTGCCAGACAGTTGCTGTAGTAGCACTTCAATTTGCTCACTTAATAATTTGGATTTGATATTCGCTGCAGCTTTCTCCAGGCTGATTTTTAAATATTCAGGATCAACCGGCTTCAATAAGTAATCAATGGCACTAAATTTAAAAGCATCAACTGCATATTGATTATGCGCTGTTACAAATATCAACTGGAATTGGGGATTCGATATTTGTTTCATTAAATCAAAACCAGTACCATCTTCCATTTCTATATCCAGAAAAACAATATCCGGATTCTCCGCATGTATTACTTCAAGACCCTCTTTTACGCCAGACGCTTCAAGAATAACACTGTAGCCAAACCCTGAATATTTGATCAGTTCTTTTAAAGTGCTTCTTAGAGCTGGTTCGTTGTCAATAATTAGTATGGTCATAGAAGGGTGTTAACAGCAAAACTATCCATTAATCACTTATCTATCAAGTTTACGCATTTAATAATTAAACAGATTCGAGGATTAAAGCAAGCCACGAAAAAACCTGTACGAGGATACTTTTACTTACATAAACCTTTTGCCAGCATTATGAAGTTGAAACTATTTGTTTGTGCCATTTTTTTATGCTTCACGGTTAGTTCATTTGCGCAGCGTGGAGGTTATAGCCGAGACGGTGCTCAGGCTACCATGAAATATGTAGATATCTTATTTAAGGACCCCTTTCTTTTTAAAAAGGGAAAATTAGCAATCCCGGGCGATAAGGCTGAAATTAAATCGGTGGTTATTGAAGCATTGGCGGAAAGTGATAAAGTGATTAAAGAGTACGAGGAAAAAATAGACGAGTTTATCAAATCAAAGCCTACAGCGATAGTTGTCAAAGAGAGCTATAAAAATGTTACGAGTCAATTAAACAGCTTGCCTTTCGCAATTCAAAAGGCAAAGGATGGCTATGAAAACTGGCGATCCTTGAGTACGGTTTCTTTCTTACAGGATCTGATTTTATACAAGACATTTATTAGTTCAGCAATGAAAGTTTATCCAGAAGCAATTTCACTTGAAGAAAAACTGGAAGAAGTAAATGCCGCAATTGGTAAATATGGAAGCAGAGATGCTTATGTGAATAAAATGGAAAAAAATCAGGCAGATTATGTTAAAAGCCTGAGGATGAAAAAGCCGGTAATGACCGATGCGACAGTAGAGGGGAACGCTAAAAAGCAATACGAATCAAACTGGCAGTCAGAAAAGTTGGTGGTTACAAAGGTAAATATCACTACTATCTGGACTATTGAGAAAAATGCATTGGGCATTCCTTTACACAAAGAAGTGGAAGTGAATCTCGCAATTAAAAAAGCAGATGGTAGCTGTGCAATAGCCAGTGGGTATGTTAGGTCTACTTATGAAGGCGGCGGTAAGTATAGCTCCCCGCTATTGATTATGCCAACTCCTCCGATAACTCTTCCCTGTGAGAATTTATCCAAATAGACTAAATCTTCTGAAAATGAAACGAATTCTTATAGTTATATTATTTCAAGCTTCATTAATTACGGTGGGCTTTTCTCAGTCAAGAGGAGGCAATCCTAAATTCGATCCCGATACGAACCCTTATGAGAAAATAATTAAAGATCCAGAACCCGGGAAAAGAACAGCCAAATTCTTCATGAATTTTAATCAACCCCTTGTTCTTCGCGATTATTTCGATGCATCACCTTGTAATGATTACGTAAACCTTAGTAATGTTCGAATCAAGCAGTTTAATGAATTTGTTGATGCATTTTTAAAAGGTGGAACTGATGCTAAACAAATGGCTAAGGCCGAGAATGATTTTAAAAAGAAAGGTGTAAAATCACAACTTGAAGATATTGATTACCATATTGGTTTTATAGAAAAGCAAGGCACATTTGCTAATGATGCCAATACGCCCATTGAAAATTTACTCTGCAGGGCAAAAGGTAGTTTGCAAGCAATCAAGTCTACGGTAACCTACCTGGAAGCAATTAAAAAACTCTTCCCGGCAGTTGAAGGTTTGGATGAAGCAATCGAAAAAGGAAAGAATACAATACTTGCATACCCTGATAATAAATCCTTATTAGCAATCATTAATAAGCATAGGCAGTAACTAATGCGCTTGACTCTATAGTTTGTAAATGCTGCCTTCTAGTGTTGTCCACGTTCAAAGCAACCTAACCGTACTTCCTTATCGAAATAGGAATTGCTGACTCATGTAAATCAAGTTTAAAACAAAGCGTAACTAAAATTTTTAAAATTCAATTTTATGAAAGGATTATTAACAAAAGTATTCGTACTGATAATTGGTGGAGCATTTCTTGCAGCTTGTAATCGAAAAGGTGATACGCAACCGACAGCCCTTAAGCGCTATATTTTAAGTAATGAATATAATAATACAACGAATAGTGCCATTGCGAAATACTTTATTGATGATGTACCTACAACTGTTGGCGACCCTTCGGTTTCAAGGATTTATGGGGAAGATTTAGAAGTATCCGGAAACGATGTGTATGTGTTGGCAAGCCGACAACAACTTTCCGGAGGTTCATATGCTGCTGTTATTTATAAAAATGGGGTTGAATTGCAAGTTGTACAAACGTCTGCCGGGGTTTATTATAATTGTTTGGCAGTTAGTGGGAATGATATTTATTTAGCTGGAATGGAATACCCGAGCTCACTTTCGCCAAGGGTTATTCTATGGAAAAATGGTACTGTTACTGCTATAACGGAAAATACAGGACCGAACCCTACCGATGCCAGACCTTACGATATGACTGTAGTTGGCGGGGATGTATATATAGCAGGATATGAAACAGCAACAAGTAGCCCGTATAATAAATTGCCCAAATATTGGAAAAATGGAACCCCTGTTACACTCAGCTCAAATCCGGGCGTTTATTCAGAAGTGCATAGAATAGTAATAGATGGTAATAATGTTTATTGTGGAGGTAGATCTGATGATAAACCAGTCTATTGGAAAAATGGAGCACTTACCGCATTGTCTACGTCAAGTGGTTGGTGCTATGGTATCACAGTTCAAGGATCGGATGTTTATACTACAGGTGCTGTTGCAACTGCTTTAAATGTTTATAATGCATCCACCTGGAAAAATGGAACACAAACCATGTTGACCAATATTAATTTTCAGGGAACAGCAAGTGTATATGGGATAGGAGTGGATGGTAATGACGTTTATGTTGCTGGAAGTATACCTGAGGCAGGTGGAGGCAGCGCTAAATCTGTATACTGGAAAAATGGAGTGACGAAAGAGTTGCCAACTATTACAGGTAATAATGGATATGCCTATAGAATCGTTGTTAAGTAATTTTCAATAGGTTACTTTTAGTAAGAGCTGGTAGCGTTATTTCAACACAAGTGCCTTTTGGGTTATTTGTAGAAATAGTGAAACCAGCTTTTGCTTTTAATTTTAGGTTCAATAAGTAAATACGATCTTTTAAAATCTGTCCTGCCCTTGATATATGATTAGCATGGCGATTTTTTTCTTTACTAAAGCCGCTACCATTATCGGTAATTCTTATAAATAATTCATTACCCTGCTTTAAAAAACTGATTTCAATAAGTCCGGGATAATCAATATTGAAAAACCCATGTTCAATGCTGTTTTCTATAAAGGGTTGTACAATCATAGACGGGAGTTGCCACTCATCTGTTTCCAATTGATCATCCAGGTGAAATACATAGGTGAATTTTTTGGGGAATCGCATTAATTGCAGATCGAGGTATTGATTAAGGAAATCTACCTCCTGTTCAATCGTAATATAATCGTTATAGGTGCTTTCTAATGTATTACGCATCAGGTGCGCGAATTTTACCAGATGTGAGGCAATGGTTATATGATCATTTTTTTCAAGAATCAAGTGTTGAATTGAGGTCAATGCATTAAAAAAGAAATGGGGGTTCATACGAGCCCTGTTTAATCGTTGTTCTGTTTCCAGCACTTTTTGTTTATGCTTTAAAGATTGTTGACGAAGAAAGAATCCAATTACCCCAATTGCCAGTAAAGCGATAATAGCAAGCAGCAAATAGATTTTCTTTTGGAGAGAAAGCTCCTGGATCGTCTTTTCATTTTTTGCCTGATTATATTTCTTTTCCAATTCATTGATGGTTGCTGTCTTTTCAATGGAATAAATGCTGTCTCTCAAAAAAGTCATTTCTTCCAACGCAATTGCGGCCCTCTTGAAATCATTGAGCTTTTTTGAACTTTTAAAAATGATGTTAAGTGGTTGAATGGCCAGTTGCTTATTGAAAAGTAGGGCATAATGATAGGCTGAATCGCCCATTATTCTAGCGGTTGTATAATTGTTTTGTGTAAAATAGATTTCACTCTTCACGCTATATCCATTCAGCAAAAGCCTGTAAAAATCGTAAACGCCTTTTGGACAAACCCGAACGGCGCTATCGGCATAACTTATTGCAGTATTATATTTCTTTAAAACAAAAAAGTATTGACTGATTTTACTATAAGCATCTGCAAGTTCCAGTAAGTTCTCCGGTTTATTTTTGGAAATGGCTATACATTCTGTAGCAAGTAAGAATGAACTGTCTAAAGATGCTTGTGATTTAGTTTGCTGGTAAGATTCGTAATAACTTTCAGCAACCCTGGTAAGTACTGCGGCAAGTATTACCGTGTCTTTTGAAAGCCTGGCAAATGACAATGCTGTTCGGCTGTAATGAAGGTATTTGTTAAGTTGTTGCTCCTGTTGAAAAATGGAAGCCAGGTTGATACTGGCCCTGGCTGCTGCATACCAGTCTTTTTCTTCCTCGGCTAATACAATTGCTTTTAAGGTAATTAATGATACGCTATCTCTATAGCCCGCTTCCTGGTAATAGCGAGCCATAGTGTTGTAAAAACGGATCAGTAGTTTTTTACAGTTTAGTTCATTTTGAATTATTTCTTCTTTAAGAAAATAGCTTCTTGCAAGTGAAAACTGCTTTTTTGCAACGGCGATTTGACCTATTCCATCTAAATAAACAATTCGACAAGCTTTATTGGTGGATTCTTTAAGTTCATTCAATATCACTATGGCAGAGTCTAGTTTACCCGAATTATAATATTTCCCAATTTTTTGTCGGAGGGTGTCTGCGGGTTTGCAATTACAGTCATCCTGTGCAGTACCAATGGTCGATATAAAAAGGGTAATAACTAAACCGATAATTCGCATTCCTGGATTCATAAAAACTTTTCTATCAGGAAGTAATATAAGTTTTTTCATAACTATAATTCCTTAAAAATGAGGTTATGAATTGGAGGCTTTACCCAGCTTTTGCAGTTATTAAAGCAAAGCCTACGACTGTTTAATAGAAACAATCAATTATCTATTATTAAGAAATTGGATATTAAGCTCCCTTTGCAGCAACATTACAGGGGGGGAATACTTGAGGCCTTTTAAATGAGTAGGTAGATTGGGTCACTTAAAATGAAAAAGAGTTGTTTTTTGGTTGCTTTAAAACATATCGAATACCGACTATTGGTAGTCTGACCTTCAATGACTGAGCCATCTTTTCTATTGTTGGTTCAACAACAAGAAAAACTTTCCTTTATATAGGAAAATGTACACTACGTTTTCTGGTAAATGTTGTAACTTTTGCTTTGGAAAACCGTTACGCTAAAAACTAAAACCTGATACACATGAAAAAAATGTTGATGCTTTGCCTTTTAATTGGTAGTGCTGTTTTTGTTCAAGCACAGTCTAAAGACAGTACCCTGAACGATTTTGTAGGAAAGTATAAATTTCCTGATGGAAGTATTGTTACAGAAGTAGTTGTAAGTATGGAAGGTGAAGGACTTATCATGGGCTCAAGTGTAGGTAATTCTACTTTAGTAAAAACAGGGGAAGATTTATTTTCCATTACTGCTTATGACGGCACAGCTCAGTTTAAAAGAGATGCCAATAAAAAAGTAGTTGGTATAAATATTAATGCCGGTGGTTATGTTCTGGAAGGTACAAAATCGGAAGGCATTGCATTGAATCATGCTGCTGCAATGCTTTTGAAGCGACAAATGTTTTTAACTGGGAAATAACGTACCTACTATGGACTATGGACCATAGTCCATGGTCCATAGTCCATAGTAGATCCTGCTTTTAACCCGATATCAGCACCTTGTCCCAATAACCAAATGTGCTGCCTAATACCTAATACCTAATCCCTAACTCCTAACCCCTGGGTATAAACCGGTACTTACTTGTAATAAGTTTCATCCAGGTAAAACAAGCCATCTTCCTGTTGCCAGTACCAGAATTTTTTTCTGTACACGACATATTTGCCTCTTGTAGTGGTTTTAATATAATTTTCTGGAACAAATAAAATACGGGGCGGAACTATTTTATATCTGTAAATAAGGTTAGTTCGCTGATTGGGAGTGAATGCCCGGGTAAGTGATCTGTAGTCTGCCTTAGCCGCAATTTCTTCCGGTAATTTTTCTTTTGGGGTAATTACATTTCCCATTCCATCAATCACCACCATTGGTACCAAAGCTTCTTTTACTTCAGCTTTCGGTAACTCATTCTCTTTAACGACTTTATCTTTTTTTTCAGGAACAACAACAGGCGTTGTCTCTTTTTTAGCCGGTGTTTTTACAGTCGGTGTAGTAGTAATAACATTGTCGGTTTTAGCGGGAACTGTTTTTCTTCCACAACTCATGATGAGCAGCGTCGCAGCAGCTATTATCCATTTTGGCTGTATCATAATGTTGATTTGGTGTATGAACTGCCAATATTGTGCCAGAATGGGGGCTGGGACTTAGTCCATGGTCCATAGTCCATGGTATATAGCATGTAGATTATGTCATATAGTGAATGATATGAAGACTTAATTAGTCATTAAGGAAATGCTTGAAAATAGCCCTTACCATAATTAAACCATAAGCAATGAACCATCTGCCATGGACTATGGACTATGGTCTATGGTCTACACCCCATGCCCCATGTACGCTGCTAATGCAGACTGCTGCATTTCCTCCTGTGTTCCTTTTACAAGGTCTTTAACAATACAGGTGCCTTGTTCCATTTCTGTAGAGCCTATGATAACTGCGTAGGGAATATTTTTCTTTTCTGCGTATTTGAATTGTTTGTCGAATTTGGCCTGTTCATGAAACAATTCAGCAGCAATATGCTTGGACCTAAGTTGTTGTAATAATTGAAATGCCATTTTAGATTCTGCTTCGCCTAAATTAAAGAACAGTACTTTGGTTCCTATTTGCACGGTGTTTGGAAAAAGTTGTAATTCTTCCATTACATCATATATGCGATCAACGCCAAAACTGATGCCAACACCTGGTACATTCGGAACACCAAATAATCCGGTAAGATCATCGTAACGACCACCACCACCAATACTTCCCATCTGAACATTCAACGCTTTTACTTCGAAAATAATTCCGGTGTAGTAGTTAAGTCCCCTGGCTAAGGTAAAATCTGTAATGAGTTTACTGCTACCGTTTAAGGTACAGTTTGAAAGGATATACTTGATTTCTGCCAATCCTTTATTTCCTGTTTCATTATTGCCGATTAGTTGTTCGAGCTGACTGATTTTTGTTTCATTAGAACCTTCAATCTTTAAATATTGCTCAACAATGGTTACCTGATCGTTTGTTAGGCCGCGTTGAATCAATTCTTCTTTTACTTTTTCTATGCCTATTTTATCCAGCTTGTCGATTGCAACGGTGATATCTACCATTTTATCAGATCCGCCACAGATTTCAGCAAGTGCAGCAAGAATTTTGCGGCTATTGATGCGTATTTCAACCGGTATGCCCAACTGTTCAAAAACAGTTGCATAGATATGCGTTAGTTCAATTTCATTTAATAGGCTATTGCTTCCTACCACATCAGCATCACATTGGTAAAATTCGCGGTAGCGTCCTTTTTGTGGGCGATCGGCCCGCCAAACAGGCTGTAGCTGATAACGTTTGAAAGGCATGGTTAATTGACCATAATTCATGGCAACATAACGGGCGAAAGGAATGGTAAGGTCGTATCGTAATGCCCTTTCCGTTATACCCTTATTGTTTTTTCCCTCAAGGATCTTATCAAAATCAAGTTTGGCCTGTTCGTGTTTAGCGGGGTTATCAAGGCCATTGTTCAGGATTTTGAAAATAAGTTTATCTCCCTCTTCGCCATATTTTCCCATAAGGGTATCGAGGTTTTCCATGGCAGGGGTTTCCAGTGGTTGAAATCCGTATAATTCAAAAACCGACCGGATGGTTTGGAAAATATAATTGCGTTTGCGCACTACTGCCGCACTGAAATCTCTGGTTCCTTGGGGTAATCCGGGTTTGTTCATCTTTTAGCTATTTATTGAGCTGGCTGTATTTTTCAATGATCCTGTCGCAGGCTTCGGTTAATAAGCCAAAAACATGGTGGTATCCATCTTCATTACCATACCATGGGTCGGGCACCGCTTCGTCATTTTCATTTATTTCATTCAATATCAGTTTGGTTTTTTGGGGATTCCAAAAATTTCCACTCATACTTTTAACATCCTTATAATTATCCTGATCCATCACATAAATCAGGTCGAAATCGTCCATATCAGCGGCTTTAAACTGCCTGCAGCGTTGCCCGCTGATGTCGATACCATTTAAGCTGGCTACTTTTTGTGAAAGTTTATGTGGCGGTTCACCAATATGGTAATTACCTGTACCGGCACTATCTACCATCCATGATAAACCAGCGGACTGGGCCTTCGTTTGTAAAATGCCTTCTGCCAGCGGACTTCTGCAAATATTACCCAGGCAGACCATCAATACTTTCATGGCTGCAAAGATAATGGTCAACCGCTAGAATGCTGTTCCTGTCTTAGATTCGTTACTGTTCCCAGAATCAGCTTCAAGCCGCAAGCTGCACGCTGCAAGTCTTGCTTAGGATGGAACACGGATTTTCATGATTTTCAAGATCTATCATGATAAATCTTGAAAATCATGAAAATCTGTGTTCTATTAATAGCGGATAGTGCATTAGCAGGAATCAACTATTTCATTAACCAGCTCATTTTAAATTATACCCC
>CAZTCS010000082.1:0-16832 GCA_964611995.1 uncultured Sediminibacterium sp.
CTGATACGGGTGTATCGCTGCATGATTTCTTCAGCCTGGGTCTTGGTAGGATTGAAATTATGTTCCTTTTCAATCTGTCCAATCTTCTGTTGTACAGTATTACTTAAAGGGAAATGTTCGTGGTTTATCAGGTAATGCACTGCGGCATAATCACTTAACTGATCATCGATTGATTGAATGGCCGGAATAGCCGATGGTGCGAGCTTTTTGTTCTCAATAAAATCTCTCGCAGGCGCCTGGGCGCCCATTCTGGCAACCTGTGCCAATACTTTCTTCAGCTCATTAAGCCCACGGTTTTTGCGCGGGTTAACGGCAACAACCGGAATACCGAGATCAGCTTCCAGTCCACTAATGTCGATTTTTATATTTTTTTTCGCCGCAATATCATTCATGGTAAGTGCCATTACCACCGGAATCTTAAGATCGATGATCTGGCTGCAGAACAGCAGGTTACGTTTCAGGTTACTTGCATCTGCCACCAGTAATACTACATCTGCTTTTACTTCCGCATCGGCACCCATCAGCACTTTGTACGCTACCCATTCATCGGCACGGCGTGGGTAAAGACTATAAGTACCTGGTAAATCAATTAAACTGGCAGTGGTACGATCGTCAAGTGCAAGAGAGCCTGTTTTCTTATCGACCGTTACTCCCGGAAAATTTCCTACTTTCTGATTAAGGCCCGTAAGGCTGTTAAACAGGGAGCTCTTTCCGCTATTGGGGTTACCTACCAGGGCAATATGTAAATTCTTGTTAGTCAATGATGAGTGCAAAAGTAATGGCAAACGGTAGGGTGTAGTTACGAGATCGGGAACAGAATTGAGACTTAAGTACTACTATATTATACAAAATTAAACATTATTTACCAATCAGGTTATTATACTCCTCATCTGCAACGTACTTTTGCATCAGCTAAGTTGTTATTATGAAGAAAATCCTGATTTTGTTATTGTTGGTACCTGTGCTTTCCTGGTCGCAGAGTAAAAGGAAGAAAAGAATTGCTGAGGAAAAGGCAAATGCTGTAATGGTCGACAACCTTAAAAAACATGTGTCTTACCTGGCCGACGATCAACTTGAAGGGCGATTAACTGGTAGTAAAGGGGAAGAACTGGCTGCACAATACATCATCAAACAATATGAACTGCTTGGTATTGCCCCCAAAGGGTCTAAAGGCTATGAGCAATCCTTTGAAATCAACGAAGGGAAACAAATAGATCCGGCAACCAGTCTTATTGCAGACGACAAACCTCTTCAAATACAAAAAGATTATTTCCCACTCGCTTTTAGTCCGAATAAGCAAGTCAAGGGTAAACCAGCCATGATATTGAGTGAAAAAGGACAGCCATGGTTCTTTGATCTCAAAGAAATTTTAGAAGAACAAAAAAACAACCCGCATTTCGATCTGGAAGCGGCGATAAAAAAACAGGTTGAACTGGTTTTATCAAAGGGCGCAACTGCTTTATTTGTATATAATAGTTCTTCTGTAATAGATAATATCCAATTCAATAAAAACGATAAATCTGAACTCCTTTCAATACCTGTTGTGTATATTACCAAGGAAGGTATGAAGCATTATTTTGCTGATGAAGCTGCAAGCATCAATGTTTCATTAAATGTGGCGATGTCTGAAAAGAAAAGAAAGGGTAAGAATATCCTGGCGTACATTGACAATAAAGCCGCTAACACGGTGATATTAGGTGCGCACTATGATCATCTTGGGTATGGAGAAGATAAAACTGCGCTCGATACTTTTCATGCTATACACAATGGTGCCGATGATAATGCCAGTGGAACAGCAGCTTTACTTGAACTTGCACGCTTATTAAAAGAAAAAGCACCCGGTAATAATAATTACCTGCTTATTCATTTTTCAGGGGAGGAGCTGGGTTTATTAGGAAGTAAATATTGGCTCGAAAATCCGACAGCAACCATCACACCCAACTATATGATCAATATGGATATGGTGGGAAGATATGATACAACACATAAATTAAATGTAGGAGGCTATGGTACTTCACCTGTTTGGGCAGAAGTGTGGAAGGGATTAAAAACCACGTTAATAACCAAGTTCGACAGCACTGGCGGCGGACCTAGTGACCATGCCAGCTTTTACAGGGCAAATATTCCGGTACAATTTTTCTTTACGGGAAGTCACCCAGACTACCATAAAATAACCGATGACGCTGATAAGATTAATTACACAGCACAGCGAGATATTGTAAAACTGATTTATGAGCTTATTGGTCAGGTTGACACAAAAGGCAAACTGGCTTTTTTAAAAACGGCAGAACCACAGATGGGGTCAGCCCGTAAACTTACCGTGTCTCTCGGTGTTATTCCTGATTATGGATATACCGGAACAGGAATGCGTATTGATGGAGCCACTCCGGGGAAGCAGGGTGAAAAAATTGGGTTGAAAGCAGGAGATGTATTGCTGCAATTAGGAGAATTTAAATTTGTGGACGTAATGAGTTATATGCAGGCAATAGGTAACTTTAAGAAAGGGGATAAAACACAGTTACGGATTAAACGTGGTAATGAAGAAATGGTATTTGATGTTGAATTTTAGACCATAGACCATAGTCCATGGACCATGGTCTATGGTCTATGGACTTCCTCCCCCCCAATATTATGGCAACAACTAAACTGAGACTGAACATTGAGGAATTGAACGAAGATTTCTTCGATGATACCCGATTGCTCGGTATTACAGCGCCGGTAAAGAATTACCAGTTCTGTCTTCAGTTGAATAATTTGTTGGGTTATCAGTTCAGGCTCAATCCTGGGTTGGAGATACATTTAAGGCGTAAGGAAAGAAGTTATTATTTCAGTATTTATGAATCAAAAGAACCCAATAGTTTTTTGGTTCATTACCTCTACCATAATCAGTTTGATGGCGAATATTTACTGCCTGAGTTCAAGCACATGGATTTTTTATGGCTCATGAAAGGCGATTTGGTAGACGATGATAAATGCAACTGGATCAAACAATCCGTAAAAAACCTGGCAGGAGTACAGTTGGTTGCAGAGCTCACCAACGAACAGATCAGGAACAAAGGAAATATGGTGTTTTGATAATAGGAGTGAATAGTGAATAGTGAGTGGTGAGCCATGAAATCTCTACTCACTATTCACTACTCACTATTCACTACTCACTATTCACTATTCACCATTGACCATTCACCATTAAACACTCGACTATGTGGACAGAAGAAAATAATAAACTATACCGGAAATTTCAGTTTGGAAATTTTTCGGAAGCATTTGCCTTCATGACAAGGGTAGCTATTGAGGCTGAAAAGATGAACCATCATCCATATTGGAGCAATGTTTGGAATACAGTGGAAATATGGCTTAGCACGCACGATGCAGGTGATGTAGTAACCGATCTTGATCATCAACTCGCAAAAAGAATCGATAAACTGTTATAGTATGGCAACACTACCAACAACAGTTATCCTGATAAAACCCAATGCTAAAATGGGAAAGCCCGTAACCAGGGCTTTTCAGACTGTATATCAGTTATTGCAGGAGCATGGGGTAGAAACCATACTCTTTAATCAAACTGCAGATACAACCATTGGGGCTTTGTATCCTGCCTGTTGGCTCACCACATTGCCGGAGGGTATTGTGTTGGTATTACCGATACACAGAAGAGAACGAAGGGAAGAGAAAAGAGATGATATCCTTGAATTGCTGCAACAAAAATATTTGTTGAAAGATGTGGAAGACTGGAGCGAATATGAAGTAGAAGGTTTTTTTCTTGAAGGAACAGCCAGCATGGTGATGGATCACAAACATAAACTTATCTACGCTGCATTATCTCCAAGAACCCATCCGGCAATTCTGGAAAAATTTGCTGCTGCACATAAATACAAGGCCATCACATTTAATGCTAGAGATGTATTTGGTAAAACACCCTTACATACCAACATGCTCATGCATTTCGGGGAAGACTATGTATTGCTTTGCGAAGAAGCATTTACGGATGATTTTGAATTAATAGCCGTCAAACAGTTGTTACTATCTACCGGTTATCGAATCATTCCTTTTCAACTGGATCAGTTGACATTATTTATGGGAAACAGTTTTTCCTGTAAAAACAACAAAGGCAACCAATTATTATTCATGGGTGAAGCTGCGGTAGCATCATTAACAAAGGAGCAAAAAAAATTACTTGGCAAACAGGTAAAAATTATCCCTGTACCACTCGATGAAATTGAAAAAGTTGGTGATTCGGGGTTGAATGCAATGCTTGTGCCGGTATGGTTACAGCCTAAATAAATGGTTATAGATTCACCAAAACTGTTTTGTCCTGCTTAGCTTTTAACCTTCCTATGGGTTCAATAAAATTTTCCAGTTGATATTCTATTAAAATACTTTGAACAGCTGTTAACTGATCTGGATCAACGGCAATCAATAATCCACCATTGGTTTGAGGATCTGGCAAAACATTAAATGCTTCCATCACATTTACACCAGTACCAAAGCCGGTTTTATTGCTGTAGCTGTTCCAGTTTCTATAAGTAGCGTCGGGTACAATTCTTTGAGCCAGATAAGTTTTAGCAGCCGCTAAAATGGGAAGTTTGGTATAATTAATTTCAGCAGATAACCCACTACCTTCTGCCATTTCAATAAGGTGACCCAGAAAACCAAAACCAGTTACATCGGTCATGGCGTGCACCTCATTTATTTTTCCCAGTGCTGCACCAACTTTATTCAAAAGCATCAATTGATTAAGCAGAATGCTTTGATCTTCTGGCGTCAACAAATCTTTTTTCTGAGCGGTAGATAAAATGCCCACACCGAGTGGTTTAGTAAGTAAAAGCAGGTCGTTTTCTTTAGCGGTATTATTTTGTTTAAGATTGGAAATATCTACCAAGCCATTTACCGATAACCCGAATATAGGTTCGGGAGAATCGATGCTATGTCCGCCGGCGAGTGGAATACCCGCTTCCGCACAAATACTTCTCGCACCTTCAATTACCTGTTGAGCAAGCTCGGCGGATAGTTTATCTACAGGCCAGCCCAATATTGCCAGAGCCATAATAGGCGTTCCTCCCATCGCAAATACATCGCTGATGGCATTGGCGCTTGCAATTTTTCCAAATGCAAAAGCATCATCAACAATAGGCATAAAAAAATCGGTGGTGCTTATTAGCGCCTGACCATTACCCAAATCGTAGGCAGCTGCATCATCTTTGCTGGCATTGCCCACCAGTAAATTGGGAAAATCAAGGCCAGGGTTGTTGGTTTTCAGCATACTATCAAGTACTGCAGGGGCAATTTTACATCCACAACCTGCGCCATGAGAATATTGGGTGAGTTTTATATTTTCCATAGAAGGGTAATTATTTAGGGATGACCCACATCACTTCTCCAAACTGGAAACGATCTGAAGGGCCATCTGTTACCATTAATTCGCCGTATTCATTAACACCTGATAAAGTACAGGAAAAGCGGCTATTGTCTTTTTTGAGTTGAATGGTTGATCCTTTTTTATATAAATGCTGGTTATAGTCAGCCAGTAAATCAGCAAAAGGAAGTTCGAATAATTGGGCCATACGTTTATCAATATCCTTACACAGTTCTTTGGCTAAAGTAACCGGCTCAAATGTTTTACCAGTAATTTGTTTAAGTGATACCGGATTTATCAGTTCCGTATTAAACATTACCTGGTTAATATTGATACCCATTCCGCATACAGACCACTGCCATTTCTGACCCCTTAATTGGTTTTCAATTAAAATACCCCCTGCCTTTCTGTCACGCCAATAAATATCGTTCGGCCATTTGATTGCAGTTTCATCACCGGCATAGCGACTGAAAAAATCATAACAAGCCAGTGCAATGGCAACACTAAGACGGAATTGCTGTGTGTGTATCAGGGGATTGGGGTCAATAATCACAGACATGGTGATATTTTGCCCGGATTCGGTTATCCAGCTTTTTCCATGCTGGCCTTTGCCTGCCCATTGTTTATGTGCAAAGAAAACCGAACCATGTGATGCCAAATTGTGTTGAATACGGGTCATGGCATAGATGTTGGTACTATCTGTCTCAGATAATTCCACGAACGGCTGTCCAATTGCTGCTTTAACGTTCACTGATGCCAAAGAATTACTATTTTTGACGAAGTTACCACCGTTAAGCCAACAAGCCCTTAAACCTTGCATGATTTATGAGGACTGGTTGTCTGGAGTATTATTAAATTTTAAATAAGATCTATTATTGGAACCGCTTTCTGTTTTACAAAGCCGCACTAAAAGCTCGGTAACGAGGCTTACCCGGAATTCTAAAATTTTCAAAACGATTATTAAGGCTGTTCAGGATAAAAAAGCAGAAGAAATCATTAGCCTTGACCTTAGGAAAATACCTGAAGCGGCTGCTGATTTTTTTGTGGTTTGTCAGGCATCGAGTACTACCCAGATCAAAGCCATTTGCGATTCGGTAGAGGCGGAGGTAAAAAATGTTTGCGGGGAAGCTCCTTACAAACATGAAGGCAGACAGGCATTACAGTGGGTTTTAATAGATTATGTAAACATTGTTGTTCATGTAATGCATCCGGACGCACGTAAATTTTACAAGTTGGAAGACATGTGGAGCGATGCAGCCTCACAAATGCATGAATAAAAAAAATACAGTTTCACTGAATATTCGGGAAGCTGAAACGTCATTATACTGAGAGGAATATGTCACAGGAAAACAAGCAATTTAAATCTAACATGGAAAAAGGTGATGGGCAACGTAAAGGCCCCAAATTTAATATTTACTGGATTTACGCTATTATTATCATAGTGCTGGTATCGGCCCAGATTTTCAATTTCGCTCCCGATTTGAAAGAAATTTCAGAGAAGCAATTCAGGGATAATATCCTATTACAGGGCGATGTACAGAAACTTGATCTTGTAAAGAACAAAGAGCAGGTACATGTTTACGTAAAGAAAGATCGACTGAACAAAGATTTTTACGTAAAACAATTCAAGGGAAAACTTGACCCTAAGAAAATTGGTAATGTGCCCATTTTTTCTTTCAAGGTGGTAGACTGGAAAGCTTTTGAAGAAAGACTTGACCAATACTCCAAGGATAATAATATAGCCGAAGTTGATACCACGGTGGTAGAAGCCCCTGAATGGTTCGGACCTTTATTCAACACCATATTTACACTGTTCATCATTGTAATTGCCTGGGTATTACTCATGCGCAAAATGGGCGGTCCATCGAGTGGTGGTGGCCCCGGAGGAATCTTCAATATCGGCAAATCAAAAGCAACCTTATTCGATAAGGGTGCAAAAGTAAACATCACATTTGCTGATGTAGCCGGTTTGGATGAAGCAAAAGTGGAAGTAATGGAAATCGTGGATTTCCTTAAAAATCCTAAAAAATACACCTCATTAGGTGGTAAAATACCCAAAGGAGCTTTGCTGGTTGGTCCTCCGGGAACCGGTAAAACATTGCTGGCAAAAGCAATGGCCGGCGAGGCACAAGTGCCTTTCTTTAGTCTGAGTGGTAGCGATTTCGTTGAAATGTTTGTGGGTGTAGGTGCAAGCCGTGTTCGTGACCTGTTTAAACAGGCCCGCGAAAAAGCGCCTTGTATCATTTTCATCGATGAAATTGATGCGATCGGCCGTGCCCGAGGAAGAAATGCCATCATGAGCAACGATGAAAGAGAAAATACCCTGAACCAGTTACTGGTAGAAATGGATGGATTCGGTGGCGATACAGGAATTATCATTCTTGCCGCTACCAACCGACCAGATGTATTGGATAGTGCTTTGTTGCGTCCGGGTCGTTTCGACAGACAAATTTCTATTGACCGTCCGGATGTAAAAGGACGTGAGGCGATTTTCAAAGTACACCTCATGCCAATCAAAATATCTGAAACCCTTGATCTGCACAAACTGGCTGAACAAACACCAGGTTTTGCAGGAGCAGATATTGCCAACGTTTGTAATGAAGCAGCTTTAATTGCAGCCAGAAAAGGTAAAGAAGCTGTTGATATGAGCGATTTCCAGGATGCAATTGATCGTGTGATCGGTGGTCTGGAAAAGAAAAATAAAATCATCGCACCACATGAAAAATCAGTGATTGCTTATCATGAAGCTGGTCATGCAGTGTGCGGATGGTTCCTCGAACATGCTTATCCTTTATTGAAAGTTACCATCGTACCAAGAGGTACTGCAGCACTTGGGTACGCTCAGTATACACCAACAGAGCAATACCTTTATAATACTGACCAACTGATGGATCAGATTTGTATGACTTTGGGTGGACGTGCCGCTGAACAAATATTCTTTGGTAAAATTTCAACAGGTGCAGCTAATGATCTTCAACAGATTACCCGCATTGCCTACAGCATGGTAACAGCTTATGGTATGAATACCAAAGTAGGTAATGTAAGTTTTTATGACCCTGCTTCTGAAAATACCTTTACCAAACCTTACAGCGAAGAAACAGGCAAAATAATTGATGAAGAAGTTCGCGGCATTATTGATGAAGCATACCAGCGTACCATCAAACTGCTTACAGAAAAAAGAGAAGAGGTAGAAAAACTGGCAAAAGAACTTTTATCAAAAGAGGTATTGCATAAGAGTGATGTGGAAGAATTGATCGGTAAACGACCATTCGAAGAAAAGAAAATCCTGGAAGTAGAAGAAGAATCTACCGTAGCTACAGAACCAACACCGGTTGCTGAAGTGCCTAAAGAAAGCCCTGCTTCCGATGATAATATTTCAACAGATACAACGGTTATTGCCTGATGTCTACCAATGCAAAAGATAATATCCTGAAAAAAATAAAACAGGCACTGACTCAACCAGTGCCTGTTCCCTTTTCTGAAAGGATAAAAGAAACTACTACCGTATTCCAGCCTGCAACAGATGACCTGGAAGTTTTGTTTGCGCAAAACTTTACCCAGTTACAAGGGCGTTTTGCATTTTGTGAGAATGAAAAAGAACTGGCATCTCAATTGAACATGCTTTTTATTCGGAGAGAATGGAAAGCATTGTATTGCAGGGAAGAAGAATTGAAAGAACAGTTACAAGCATCAGGGTTTACTGCTATGACGGCAACCGATGTTGAATCTTGTGATGCATCCATTACCGGATGTGAATATTTGGTGGCCAGAACTGGTAGCATGGTAATGTCTAGTGCACAGCAAAGCGGAAGAACGGTGAGTGTTTATGCCCCAGTGCATATATGTATTGCCTATACTGATCAGTTAGTATACGATGTTGAAGAAGCCCTTTTTTCTTTAAAAGAAGAATATGGTCAACAACTTCCTTCCATGATTACACTTGCCACCGGCCCGAGCCGCACGGCAGATATTGAAAAGACCCTTGTTGTTGGGGTTCATGGTCCAAAAGAAGTATTTTGTTTTTTAGTTCAACGAAACGGATAAACAATGCCAACGGAAATATTACCCTTATTTGTTTACGGTTCATTAAGAAGTGGCTTTCAGCACCCAGCCTATACCTATATAAGCCGCTATTTTACTTTGCAGGGAACGGCAAAAGTTAATGGCGAACTCTTTGATATGGGTGAATACCCCGCTGCCATACCTTCTGATAAACCAGCATGGATTATCGGAGAGTTATACACTATTCAAAAGACAGAAGAATTTTCCTGGGCCATCGGTCAGTTAGATGACTATGAGGGAATTAATGGCGAACCTGATGAGCCGCAATTATATAGAAGAGATAAAACCATTGTTCTCCTGAACGACCAGCAAATAGAGGCCTGGATATATTGGTATAATGGATCGGTAGCAGGAAGACCAAAAATTGAATGTGGCGACCTGCTGGTTTATTTTCAGCAACAAAAAAAATCCTAAAGCCATAGCTATTCAACGGATGCAACTGATTACTCCTGAAAAGAAAATATATTTTTTATCCGATTTTCATCTCGGGGCGCCTAACTATGCCGCAAGCCTTGAAAGAGAAAAAAAAGTAGTTGCATTCCTAGAACAGGTTAAGCAGGATGCTGCGATTATTTTTATTGTAGGCGATATCTTCGATTTTTGGTACGAGTATAAAAAAGTGGTGCCAAAAGGGTATGTACGTTTACTTGGAAAGCTGGCAGAACTTAGGGATGCAGGAATAGATATTCGTGTGTTTACCGGTAACCACGACATGTGGATGAGTGGTTATTTTGAACAGGAACTTAATATACCCGTCTACCATCAACCAAAAGATTTTGAATGGAACGGCAAACGATTTTATATTGGTCATGGAGATGGTCTTGGTCCCGGTGACCATGGCTATAAATTCTTAAAGAAAATATTCAGGAACCCACTGTGCCAATGGCTTTTCGGCCAGTTACATCCTACATGGGGCATTGGTCTCGCCAATTATTTCAGCAGGAAAAGCAGGGAGAAAACAGGTAGTGCAGATGAGCATTTTATGGGTGAAGACAAAGAATGGCTAATCATCTATTGTAAAAACCTGCTGCAGCAGGAATACTACGATTACATGGTATTTGGCCACAGACACTACCCGATTGATTTTGCACTCAATGAAAAAAGTCGCTACATTAATCTTGGCGATTGGATCCGCAACTTTACCTATGCAAGTTTTGATGGAACCAGTATGTCTTTGCATCAATGGAAGTCTTAAAGTGCTTAATTTGCAACTATGGACCGTTTCTTACAACAGAAAGTATTAGACAATACAATTGAAGCATACTTATATGTATTTGGCACTATCCTGGTGATGCTTGTGTTGAAGCGCTTTGTCTCGCGTTACCTGGCACACCAGCTCTTTAAGATGATTGCCAATAAAAAAAACCAAACGGCCCGTCAGTCATTTCTTGACCTGGTAGTACAACCCCTTGGCTTATTTCTTTTATTATCCATTTCAATCATCGCCATCGATAAATTGAAATTTCCGGGAGTGCTGGATTTTAAGATATACCGTATAACTTCCAAAGAGTTATTAGAATCGATTGCCAATGCTATTATGGTCATAGTATTTATACGACTTTGCATTCGTATAATAGATTTTATTGCAACTGTGTTGGAAGAAAAAGCAAATCTTACCCAAGACCAGACAGATAACCAACTAATCATTTTCTTCAAAGATTTTTTCAAAGTAATACTTGTTATTATAGGGGTATTACTGATGATGAAGTTTTCCTTTAATAAGAGTATCGGTAATTTATTAACCGGATTAAGTATCGTAGGTGCGGCTGTTGCATTGGCAACTCGCGAAAGCATGGAAAACCTGATTGCATCATTCATCATTTTCTTCGATCGGCCATTTGCAGTTGGTGATCTGGTAAAAGTGAATGGCTTTACCGGCAATATTGAAAAAATAGGGTTAAGAAGTACGCGCATCAGAACAACAGAAAAAACCTATATATCTGTACCCAATAAACAGATGGTAGATAGTATAGTCGACAACCTGAGTTTACGTACCCAGCGAAAAGCAGAACTAAGATTGGAGATTGACCTCGCTGCAACATCAACAGAATTGCAGGCTTTAACAGATGCCATCAAACAAATACTTACCAAACCGGAAATAGAAAACAAAGTGGTTTTCCTGGGCGAAACTGGAAAAAATGCGCATGTCGTAACCATTGAATTTTTTACCAGTGTGGCGCAACCGATAGACGCATTCAACCTTTTAAGACAAGAGGTGAATCTGCAGATTATAACTTGGCTGGAAGAGCATAAGGTTGCCCTGGCTGCTTCAAACACATCTGTTGTCGTAAAACAGGCTTGATGTGCTAGTTATTTAATCCTGCTTTCAGTTCCAGTAAAAATGATTTGAATCGGGTGAGTGATTGTACGAGTTGTAATTGTACGTCTGCCTGACCCTTATTTTGTTTCAGGTAATTACGGGCACCTTCAATGGAGAATTTACGTTGGCGCAGCAGGAAATAAATCAGTTGAAGGTTTTTTATATCATCTACCCGAAATAGCCTGTCGCCCTTGCGTGTTTTGCGTGGTTGAAGAATATCGAATTCGTTTTCCCAATAACGTAATAAGGAAGTGTTTACTTTAAACCATCCAGCCACTTCACTAATTGGGTAATACAATTTTTGACTAAGGGTTTCTTCATCAGGTATTTCTACCAGGTCAACCTCAGTATCTATTTCCCGGAATGATTTTCTTCCTCTTTTTGATGGTAAGCTTTTACTTGTTTCAACAACGGATACCTGTTCAGTAGGTTTTACTTCTTCAGCAACCGGGCTTGGTGCAGGTTTTGCCTTGATTTTTACCACAATTCGCTCATCTGCAAATACCACCGGATCATTTTTAGGAGCAACTGCTTCTTCTACCTTGGGAGCTGATTCAATACTGGTAACAGGAGCTGGTTCATAAACCGGTTGGGATTCCTGTACAACCGGAACAATTGTTTCCGCAGCTTTCTCTTTCACAACCGGCTTTTTCTTAACCGGAGCCGGTTCAATGGGCATACCAAACAAATCGAGTTGTTGAAAAGGCTTTTGCATGGTATAAAAGTAATGCATCTGTAAAGCAGGAACTTATGTAGCTTAGTTAAAGTGGAAAAGATGTAAGTATCTTGCAGATAGCTTAGGAATTATACTATGAAAGAAATTAAAACCATTTGTGTTTGTGGAGCCGGAACCATGGGTAGCGGCATTGCACAGGTAGCTGCCCAGGCGGGGTTCAACACCATACAATTCGATTTAAATGAAGCGGTAGTTGAAAAAAGCAGGCAATCGATAATGGCTTCATTAAGTAAGCTGGTTGATAAAGGACGGTTAAATGACGAAGAAAAAACAGCCATTCTGAGCCGCCTGCAGTTTACTTCATCAATAGAAGCCTGCAAGGCAGACCTGGTAATTGAGGCTATAATTGAAAAAAAAGAAGCCAAACTGGGTCTTTTTCAGCAATTGGCAAACATCAATGATCAGGATACCATATTTGCTACAAATACCTCATCTATTTCAATTTCAGCCATAGCGGAAGGCATTTTAAATCCGGAAAGGGTAGTAGGTATGCATTTCTTTAATCCTGCCCCGTTGATGAAACTGGTGGAAGTTATTCAGGC
Organism: uncultured Sediminibacterium sp.; assembly: GCA_964611995.1. GTDB lineage: Bacteria > Bacteroidota > Bacteroidia > Chitinophagales > Chitinophagaceae > Sediminibacterium. The sequence continues at coordinate 13,017 of CAZTCS010000082.1, forward strand.
AAACCAAACCTCTCAGGAAACCATCGATACAACCATTGCCATCACCAAAAAAATGCAGAAAACCCCAGTATTGTGTAAAGATGCACCCGGCTTTATCGTAAATCGGGTGGCCCGTCATTTTTACCTTGAAGCAATGCGTTTTGTAGAAAAGGAACAAGCCGATATTGAAAGCATTGACCAACTGATGGAAGCAAGTGGTTTTAAAATGGGGCCTTTTAAATTGATGGATCTGATAGGCATGGATATCAATTATGGTGTAAGTCAAATAGTTTGGGAAGCCTTAGACAAGCCGGAAAGGCTAACCCCTTCTCCTGTTCAACGTGCTAAAGTAGAAGCAGGAGAACTGGGGCGTAAAACGGGCAAGGGCTTTTATGGGTATGGGTCTTAGGCCATGGTCCATGGTCCATGGTCCAGACCTCCTTCAACCTTGATCCCAATTATCTCAAAAACAACTTGTATGAAATACCTACTTTCTTTAATGGCAATATTGATCTTGTTTTCTGCTTGTCAGCTTAGCAGTAGCAATGTAACAGGAGAAGACAATAAGGAGCTGGCAGCTTTTCTGGATAATTATTATGAAAAACGGTTACAGTTTTTCCCGATTGTGGCCACCATTAATGGAAATGAAGCATACAATGATCAATTGTTGATTGACTTTACCGATGGTCATCGCTCAAGGCTAAAGCAGTTTTATTCAGAACAAATGATCTACTTATCCAAATTCGATCGCGAAAAACTGAATACCAATGACCAGTTGAGTTATGATGTTTTAAAAAGAGAATTGGGAATAAATATTACTGCATTGGGCTTTAAAGACAACTACATGCCTTTGAATCAATTTTCCAGTCCTCACCTGGTGTTGATGCAAATGGGAAGTGGTCAGGCTTATCAACCCTTTAAAACAGTTAAAGATTATGATAACTGGTTAAAACGAGCATCGGTAATTCCGGATTATCTCGATAGCGCGATTGTCTATTTTAAAAAGGGGATATCAACAGGGTATGTGTTGCCCAAAATTTTGGTGGAGCGAATGATTCCACAATTTCGTTCCGTAATTACAGACACACCTGCAGCCAGTTTGTTTTATGGGCCCGTTAACCTGATGCCTATTACATTTGATATTGCAGACAAAAAAAGACTGGCAACTGCATTTAATGTACTTATTAAGGAGCAGCTAACACCTGCTTTCAAAAGAATGGCAGATTTCCTGCAACAGGAATATTTGCCTGCAGCCAGGGCTACAGCAGGCATTGCGGCAATACCTGATGGCAGTAACTACTATAGGTTTTTAGTAAAACAACAAACCACTACTAGTTTAAGTCCGGATGAAATTTACCAAACAGGTTTGTCGGAAGTAAAACGCATTCGTGCTGAAATGGAAAAAACAAAAGATGCAGTAGGGTTTAAAGGCGACCTGAAATCATTCTTTGCATTTATTAATACGGATAAACAGTTCACTCCATATAAAACACCGGAAGAAATCATTGCAGCATTTCATGCTATTCAGGCAATTATTGAACCCAATCTGCCCAAGTATTTTGGTAAAACCCCAAAAACTGCTTTTGAAATAAGACAGACAGAAGCATTCAGGGCAGCTAGTGCAAGTGCAGAATATCAACAGGGTACTTCGGACGGAAGCAGACCAGGTATTTTTTATGTACCCATTCTGGATGCTACTACTTTTAATACAACCAGCGGAATGCAAAGTTTGTTTTTGCATGAAGCTATCCCGGGTCATCATTATCAGATAAGTCTGCAACAGGAGAATACAAAATTGCCCAAGTTCAGACGATATACAGTTAACAATGCTTATGAAGAAGGATGGGCATTGTATTGTGAAAGTCTGGGGCAAGAGTTGGGGCTATATAAAGATCCTTATCAATACATTGGCGCATTGGGTGATGAAATGCATCGTGCAATACGTCTGGTAGTGGATGTTGGAATGCATGAGAAAGGAATGACCAGAGAAGAAGCCATACAATATATGATGGAAAATGAGCAAATCAGTGAAGCGGGTGCCATAGCAGAAATTGAAAGGTATATGGCAATACCAGGACAGGCATTAGGGTACAAAATAGGTGCGTTAAAGATCAGGGAGCTAAGAACAAAATATGAAACACAACTGGGAAGCAGGTTTAAGGTAAATGCTTTTCATGATGTAATGCTGAAAGACGGCGCATTACCTCTTGAACTGCTGGAAAAGAAAATGGACCAATGGGCTGCTAAGCAGTGATAAGTAGTTTAGCTATTTGCTTTTAGTGGATAGTTGCGCTCAACAAATAGAAGAAAAGATCTAATTCTAATTAAGACAGTAATTTCGCGCCTACATGCGTATAGCCATTAACGCCATATTCCTGCAAAACAATCCTTTAGAAGGGTATGGTCATTATACCGCTGAAGTAATTAAGAGAATCATCGAAACGCACCCAGAAGATGCGTTTTTATTGGTGTACGATAGGCCATGGGAAGATGATGGGTTAATAAATGATCATGTTACCAGGATACTGGTAACACCCGCAGCCAGACATCCACTGAACTTTAAATATTGGTACGATATAAAAGCTACCGCAGCGGTAAAAAGATGGAAGGCGGATGTTTGGTTTCAGCCTTATGGGTTTTGCAGTTTAACAACCAGTGTTCCACAGGTATTAATGATTCATGACCTGGCTTTTAAACATTATCCTCAATACATAAGCTGGTATCAACGATTGTATTACCGTTGGTTTACTCCTTCCTTTATACGGAAGGCAAAGAAACTGGTAACTGTTTCTGAATTTTCAAAAAAAGACATCATTCAAACATATCCTTCAGCATCTGGAAAGATTACGGTAATTCCCGGAGCAGCAAGAAAAGGTTTTGCGCCCATAAGCTGGGAAGAAAAACTGGCCGTTAAAGATGGGTATGCTGATGGCAGGGAATACTTCTTATTTGTGGGCGGTATTCACCCACGCAAAAACCTGATGAACCTGCTGAAAGGATTTTCGCATTTCAAAAAATGGCAACACAGTAATATGAAATTACTGGTAGCTGGTAGACTGGCTTGGCAATATGATGATCTGCTCGAGAAATTAAAAACGTATAAATACCGTGATGATGTGGTATTGTTAGATTATTTGCCGGAAACACAATTATATAAACTAATGGCCGGCGCCTATGCCATGGTTTACCCATCCTGGTTCGAAGGTTTTGGACTGCCTGTTTTAGAAGCCATGCAGGCAGGCGTTCCGGTTATTTGCTCCGATACAAGTAGTTTGCCGGAAGTGGCCGGCGGTGCGGCTTTACTGGTAAATCCGGCCGATCCTGATGCTATCGGAAAAGAATTGATTTCCATTTACCGGAATGAGGGCCTCAGAACGGCTTTTATAGAAAAGGGATTACAAAGGGCAGCAGATTTTAACTGGGATGATACTGCATCCAAAATATACCTGCAGCTGCGAATGGCAAATCAAACAAGGTAATTGCCAAGGCTATTCCATTGTTGTCCGGGGAAATTTAACCGCGAACAGAAGGTGTTACGTATATGGAACACAGATCTTCATGATTTTCAAGATCTGTCATGATATATCTTGAAAATCATGAAGATCCGTGTTCTATTAATAACAGACAGTGCATTTACGGCAACCAAATATTTCTTTAAGCGACTGGCTTTAAATTTTCTAATTAGCAAGCCTCCCCCTTTAATTCCATTAAAAGCAGAAAGTCTATAATAAGCACCCATCAAGGCTTGTAGCTTGCGGCTTGCAGCTTGAAGCCAATTTTCCCGGACAGCACCAAGCCATTCCCCGATTAATCTTATTTTTGCGCCTCATTATATAT
>CAZTCS010000083.1:0-16808 GCA_964611995.1 uncultured Sediminibacterium sp.
TAGCTGGGACGATACATCTGCCAAAATATATGAGGAACTGCAACTTGCAACCAGGGCCTTGTAATTGCTAAAAGCTATTCCCCGATTAATCTTATTTTTGCGCCTCATTATATATAGATATTTATGCATCAATCAACAATAAGCATCGACGTACATTTAGACGACGATAAAGTACCCCAGCACATCGAATGGAAAGCTACCGACAGCACAGCTGCTGTTGCACAGCCCGCAAGAGCCATGATGGTTGCATTTTGGGACGCAACAGATAAATCGGCACTTCGTATTGATCTTTGGACCAAGGAAATGATGGTAGATGAAATGGCAGACTTTTATTACCAGACGCTAATGGGTATGGCCGATACTTACCTGCGTGCTACCCAACAACAGGATATGGTAGACGATATGAAAAACTTTGCCAAGGATTTCTACAAGAAATTCCGTGATAGTCAACTGAAAGAAAACAAATAAAAACTTACCGATATGAGCTTAGAAGAACAAGTAATGGCGGGAATGAAAGAAGCCATGAAATCGAAGAATGAAGCATTGTTACGTGGCTTACGTGCGATTAAAGCAGAAATCATCAAGGCTAAAACGGAGCCAGGGGCCAATGGACAGATTTCAGCAGAAGGCGAACTGAAACTATTGCAGAAGCTGGTAAAACAAAGAAGAGATTCACTCGAAATATTTCAGCAACAAAACAGAACAGATCTCGCCCAGAAGGAACAGGAAGAAATTACTGTAATAGAACAGTTCCTTCCTAAACAACTTGAACCGGAAGCACTGAAAAAAATTGTAGCAGAAATCATCGCAAGCGTTGGCGCTGCCGGTCCACAGGATATGGGCAAGGTAATGGGCGTAGCCAGTAAACAACTAGCCGGACAAGCAGACGGCAAAGCCATTTCTGCAGTGGTGAAGGAATTATTAAGTGCGGGATAGGAGGCGTGAATTGTCAATGGTGAATAGTGAATGGTTGATCTATTGATTAGTCAATTCACTCCTAACTACTAAGTATTGACAATTCACCATTGACAATTCACAACTCACAGTACTCTCCATGATAATCGACATTCTCTTCATCATCTGTATGGTATTTGCCATTTTCAAAGGCTACCGTAATGGGTTGATTGTTGCCGTGTTTTCATTGATGGCCATTGTTGTTGGGTTGGCGGCTGCGATGAAATTATCGGTATTTGTTGCCGATAGATTAGGGGAACATATTTCTGTTTCGAAATCATGGCTTCCCTTTATTTCATTTGCACTGGTAATGATAACGGTAGTTATCCTGATCAGACTTGGAGCGGTTGCCTTACAAAAAATGGCAGAACTGGTATTGTTGGGATGGGTAAATAAATTGGCTGGAATAGCACTTTATGGTGTTTTATATATGCTTGTTTTAAGTGTTTTGTTGTTTTTTGCCGAAAAATTGCATTTACTCGATACCAATACCATTGCTGCTTCAAAAACTTATCCCTTTATCCAACCCTGGGGGCCAAAAACATTAGATGGATTAGGTAAACTTATACCCTTATTTAGTGATATGTTTGAACGCCTTTCCTCCTTTTTCGAATCAGTAGGTAAAGCGCACCAGACAGCGCCTTAATACCTGCAACTATTTAAACATTCGTTTTTACTGTTAAATCAGTATTTTAGCGAGAAAGGAAGACAATCTGAGGACCGCTTAGATCGTTTCTCAATATGTGAATGCTTTTTCTTTTATTTGTGCTGGCCATAAGCTTGCTTAAGAAACGAACCCAATGAATTACGAGATTAAACATCAGGATAAATTTAAGTACATCGAAGAAGGAGAGGGAGAACCCTTGTTATTGCTACATGGCTTATTCGGCGCACTGAGTAATTTCAGGGATCTGATTGAACATTTCAGGCCAAAATACAAAGTTGTGGTACCAATGTTGCCACTGTTTGACCTCGATATTTTTCACACATCCGTTGGTGGGCTCGAAAAACATGTACAGAAATTTATTGAGGCGAGAGGGTACACCAATATTCATTTATTGGGTAATTCTCTTGGTGGACATGTGGCCCTGGTGCATATTTTGAAGCATCCGGAAAAGATCAAATCGTTAATTCTTACGGGAAGTAGCGGACTCTTTGAAAACGGCATGGGAGATAGTTACCCAAAAAGGGGTGACTACGAATATATTAAAAAGAAAACCCAGCTTACTTTCTACGATCCAAATACTGCTACCAAAGAATTGGTTGATGAAGTTTTTGAGATAACCAATAATCGTATCAAAGTCATTAAAATTATTGCACTCGCTAAAAGTGCAATAAGAAATAATCTTGGGGAAGAATTAAACCAGATCAAACAACCTACATTATTAATTTGGGGTAATAACGATACTATTACACCGCCATTTGTAGGAAAGGAATTCAACAGACTCATTCCAAATAGTGAGTTGCATTTTGTAGACAAATGCGGTCATGCTCCAATGATGGAAGTGCCTGCTGAATTTAACCAGATACTGGATGGATTTTTGCATAAAATAAGTGCCGCTCCGCAACCTTAACCGGTATGGAAACGTATATATTGTCAGAGGAGGATTACTTATGCTCGCATCGCAACTAATCAATACTGGATTTCCGGCCGTTAATCTTTTCGATAAAGTGTCTTTCGCGCTACAGTTGATGGAAGATTACGACCTCCTGCAAATACCAGTACTAAGCGAAGAAAAATATGCCGGTCTGGCAGAAAAAGATGACCTGCTTGATTCCGATGAAGGAAGTCTGGTAGCTTCCCTTGAGCAATCACTGAAAAAGATATCTGTAAAAGGAGAGGAACATTTCTTAGTGGCCCTCAAACTGGCGGCAGAGAACGAATTAAATATTCTTCCGGTAATTACAGAACAACAAGAGCTTGCCGGTATTATTCCGCTGAAGTCTTTGATGACACACGCTTCAAAATTTCTGGGGAATGAAGAAAAAGGTGGTGTAATTGTATTGGAAACAGATAAGCGCCATTTTTCTTTTGGAGAAATCAGCCGCCTGGTTGAAACCAATGATGCTTATATCACACAACTCAATACTTATCCTGAAAGCGATACCGGACTTGTAATTGTTACCATTAAAATTAATAAAGTAGAGGTTTCTGATATAGTGGCCACTTTCCAACGCTATGATTATATAGTACGTTATTATTTTGGTGAAGAACAATATGCCAATGAACTGAAAGAAAACTACAATCATTTATTGGCCTACCTTAATATGTGATTTCTTATTCTGTCTTTACTTGTAGAGAGTAGGATCTTTTATACTAGCTGCGAGCTGCTAGCTTCTAGCCTCTAGCCTTGATTAGTGCTTGTTTAGGCATTCTGCTTTTAATGGGATAATAGGAGGGCCCGCGAATTAGATATTTTAAAATTAGCTGGTTAAATAAATAGTTGATTGCTGTAAATGCATTCTAATAATAACAGGTAGTGCATTAGCGGCAATCTAATATTTTATTAAATGACTCATTTTTAATTTATCTAATTCGCAGGCCCATATCTTTTTAGCAATAATTGCAGAAAGCCTAAAGTGACCGCCAATCAAGGCTAGCAGCTAGAGGCTAGAAGCTAGCAGCCTAATTTCCCCAGCCAGCATGGGCTAAGATATAAGAACCATCGATCAATATTCTGTACAGTCGGAAGAGATTCTTCCTGTAACTTGAATGCTCATAATTTCAACATGAAAAGAAGAACCTTCATTAACCTGTCTGTCGTAACCGCCGGTACTGGTGCTGTAATAGGATTAAATGCCTGTTCAACAAATTCAACTACCAATAATGATCCGGGTAAACTGCTTGAGAACCTGGAACCCATGACAAAAGATATCCAACCAATTACCGTTGAAGAACGAAAACAGCGGATTGCAAAGGCGCAAAAACTATTGGCAGAAAATAAAATGGAGGCATTGATTATTGATGCAGGTACTGCGATGGTTTATTATACTGGAATACGATGGGGTAGAAGCGAACGTACCATGGTAGCAATAATTCCGGCGGTAGGGGAAGTGTTTTATGTATGCCCGGGTTTTGAAGAAAACCGTTTAAGGGAGCTAATAAAAATCGGGCAACAAGTATATGCCTGGCAGGAAGATGAAAGCCCTTATCAATTAATTATCGATTCATTACAATCTGCAGGTATCAAAGGAGGTAATCTGGCAGTGGAAGAATCACTTCGGTTTTTTATCATGGATGGGGTACGTAAACTTGCGCCTCAATTTAATTTTGTTAGCGGTGACCCTGTTACCATACCATGTAGACTTATTAAATCTCCTGCAGAAATTGCTTTAATGCAGAAAGCAACAGATATAACAATTGCAGCCATGAAAATTGGGATCAGCAGTCTGTATGAGGGAATGTCGCCAGGTGAATTTTCAGAAATTGTAACCAGGGCACAGAATAAACTGGGTGGTAGCAGTGATTTTGCCATGGCCAATTTTGCAGAAGCATCTGCATTTCCACATGGCAGTACGCAACCACAGCAACTTAAAAAAGGAGATATTGTACTGATGGATTGTGGCTGCAGGGTTGAAGGATATTCCTCTGATATCAGCAGAACCATTGTATTTGGTGCCCCTCCAACCAAACGTCAACAAGAAATTTGGGACCTGGAACAAAAGGCCCAAAGTGCAGGTTACAAAGCTGCGCAAATAGGTAAGCCTTGTGAGGAAGTAGATGCTGCAGCCAGAAAAGTTATTACAGATGCTGGCTTCGGTCCGGGTTATAATTTACCCGGTTTACCGCATCGTACAGGTCATGGTATCGGTATGGACGGTCATGAATGGGGTAATATGGTAAAAGGAAATAAACTGATGTTGCAGCCTGGTATGTGTTTTAGTATTGAACCCAATATTTCTATTGTGGGCGAATTTGGTGTTAGACATGAAGACTGTGTTTATATGACCGAATCGGGACCTAAATGGTTTTCACAACCTTCGCCGTCGATCAGCCAGCCATTCGTTTAGCCTGATTAATTGAATTTAATAGCTTAATTAATAATTGATTTTTAGCCACAGATTCACAGATTAAACAATAATAATCTGTGAATCTGTGGCTAAAATTTATCTCAAAACAGCAATTGCATCTATAACCACATGTACAGTATTACTTTGTAAGTACCGATTCCCCTATTTTTACAAATTCTGACCGTAATACCCGGTGATGTACATGAGGCTGATTTTCTTTTATTGTTTATTACTTATTACCGATTCGCTGTATGGTCAGGAAACGGATTCTGCATTTATTCCTCAAAGAAGTCTTTCCGATCTGGTAGCTTCAAGAAGTATTTTTCAAACTATTGGTGAAGTACAGGTACAGGGCAATAAAAAAACAAAAGCATATATAATACTTCGGGAAGTGCCCTTTAAGAAAGGGGATAAAATTGCTGCGGATGATCTGGAAAAATTATTGATTCAGGCCAAACAGCAGGTTATGAACACCTTACTTTTTGTTGACGTTAATGTATACGTAGCTGCAAAAAGAGGTAATGTATTAATCATTAATGTGGAGGTTAAAGAACGCTGGTATTTTTTCCCACTTCCCTATTTTAAACTGGTAGACCGCAATTTTAATCAGTGGTGGGTTGATCAGAAGAGAAGCCTGGAACGCGTAAACTATGGACTTAAATTCATTCAAAACAATATAAGCGGAAGAAACGATAACCTCGATATCTGGTTTATCAATGGCTACACACAACAATTGGCAGTTCGTTACGACAGACCATTTATAGATAAGCAACTAAAGCAAGGATTTAATATTGGTTTTATCCGGGCCACTCAAAAGGAATTGAATTATGCAACCGGTGATAATAAGCAAATGTTTAGTCGGCAGGAATATGTAGTTAGAAAACATACCCGTTTAGATTTCACTTATTCATACCGGCCGGATGTTCGCAACAGACATTATTTCAAGGTATCTTATAATAATGAACAACTGGCAGATACAATTCTAAAACTAAATCCAAATTACTTTCCAGGTGGAGGCGCCAGCTTTAAGTACTTTGATTTTAATTACCAGTACAAATATTATAATGTTGACTATATCCCATATCCATCGAATGGTTTTCAATTTGAAGGAAATCTATATAAGCGCGGACTAAATAAAGAAAGCAATTTATGGCTTACCAGTGCCAGAGCTGTATTTGCTAAGCCTATCGGCAAAAATGAATTTCTGCACCTGGAAGGAGTAGGTGTTTTAAAATTACCTTTTAATAACGTTTATTATAACCAAAAACTGATCGGTTATGGTTTTAGTACACTGCGTGGCTTGGAATATAATGTGGTAGATGGTGTGGCAGCAGGTATATTAAAGACTAGTTTACATAAAAAAATATATGGGTTTATTCTTCGGAATCCCTTTCCAAGTAAAACCCATGATAAAATACCTATACGTTTCTTTTTAAAATTATACGGCGATCTTGGGTATGGATATAATACCAACCCGGTAATGTCCAATACCCTGAACAATAAACTCTTGCGAACCTGGGGTATTGGGTTGGATATTGTTTCGATCTATGATTTTGTATTTAAAATTGAATACAGCTTCAACCAACTGGGTCGCAATGGCTTATATTTACAGAGCAGAAACGATTTTTAAATCGGGTAACCGGATGAGCAAATAGATTTCATTACTGAAAGAAAACAGTTGCCCGTTTAACAGACAATCATGAAAATTGCTATTTACAGTCGTGGTCTCGATGCTGATATGGGTAATCCCCTATTAATATTACTCGATGAACTGGCGCGATACGAGACCAAAATATATATTTACCAGCCTCTTATAGCCAGTATGCAAATACCATTGAACCTGGTAGAAAAAATGATTCCTTTCTATAGTTCCGCTGATCTTAATCAGGAAATAGATTGTTTAATCAGCCTGGGGGGCGATGGTACAATTCTGGATGCCGTTACATTGGTGCGCGATACAGGCATTCCAATACTGGGTATCAATTTTGGCAGGCTGGGATTTCTGGCCAGTATTAGTCCGGAAGAATTAGGCAGCGCTGTAGACGCACTGTTAAACCGCACTTTCGTTGTAGACAAGCGGACCCTTATACACCTTGATTCAAATGAATCACTCTTTGGTGACGCTCCTTATGCCCTCAATGAATTTGCCATTCATAAGCGCGATATTTCCCCCATGATAAAAATTCATACCTACCTGAATGGTGAATTTTTAAATAGTTATTGGGCGGATGGACTGATCGTTTCAACGCCTACCGGTTCCAGTGGGTATAACCTTAGCTGTAATGGTCCGATATTGTTTCCGGAATCGGCGAGTTTTGTAATTACACCCGTGGCACCACATAACCTAAACGTAAGACCCATAATTGTACCCGATAATAACGTCATCTCTTTTGAAATTGAAGGAAGGGCCGATCATTTTATCTGTGCCCTTGATGCCAGAAGAGAAATTGTGTCGAAATCAGTTCAACTGGCAGTTAGAAAGGAGAAATTTACGGTAAGTCTTGTCAGACTGAATGAAAACAGTTTTTTATCTACTTTGAGGAGTAAGTTGACCTGGGGGTTGGATAAGAGGAATTGAGTTTGGGAGTCAGGAAGACCGAGAGTCGGAAAGTCCGGGAGAAAGGGAAATTGGGAGGTTTGTTAGTTTTTTTTGTGGGTGGGCAGCGGTGGGGTTAGGTTGGTTATCTGCTGTTTGAGTGGTGCATGGTATCCATTCTTTTATTAAAACGGTGATTTGGCCGGTTATTTGTAGTAAGATCTTTAAGCTAAATCGAGAGAAATTAACTTTTATAGTAACATTTTTTGATGCTATTTTACAGAGATGTAAGCACCCGATAGACCTATGTTTAAAAAAGCGATCATTACAGCAGCGTTATTTATTGGTTTGCAAGAGGCAAATGCACAGCTTATGGAAAGCTTTGTGCACCAGGGAGAAGTGGGTGTTTCAGTGGGTGCGGCCCATTATTTTGGCGACCTAAACCCAAATATCAAGGTTAATCGCCCCAAATTGGCAGCCGGCTTATTCTTTCGCAAACAAATCAATAATTATGTAGGTGTTCGGGTATCGGCAGATTTTGCCATGCTCGGATATTCGGATGTTTATAGTGATAATGCGGCTCAACGCAGGCGAAACCTGAGTTTTAACAGTAATGTTTGGGAACTGGCAGTAGCCGGCGACTTTAACTTTTTTAGATTTCAGCCAGGATTTAAAGGCTATCACTATACACCCTATGTCGGAATAGGGGTTGGCGTATTCTCTTATGATCCCTATGCCTACCTCAATGGCGAAAAAGTTCAGTTGAGGCCACTTGGCACTGAAGGACAGGGTAGTTCCTTGTATCCTAACCTTAAGCCTTACAATCCAATAGCCATCAGCATTCCTTTTACCGTAGGTTTTAAATATGCCCTGAATGAGCAAATGAACGTTTTTGGTGAATTTACCTACCGTTTTACAAATACCGACTACCTGGATGATGTAAGTGGTTCCTATGCTCCCGATGCCTTCCCACCATTGCCCGATGGCTCACCTTCACCTGCTTTTCTGCTGCAAGACAGAAGCTATGAAACAGGGGCTTCTATTGGCATAAAGGGTCGCCAAAGGGGTAATAGCCCTCAAAAAGATGCATTTGCTACCTTCAAAGTCGGGGTTTCCTTCAGTTTGCAGTCGTATAAATGTCCTACAGCAACCACCCGATAAGCTATTTTGGTCTGAAAAAAGGGTAAATAGGCAGATTTTCTGGTAATTAAATCGGCTCAACCCATTGATTTTGTTAATTTCGCAGCCTTAATACCGTAGGGAACGACCATGGAGTCAGCACTTATTGCACAAATAAATAAAGAACGCCTGCCAAAACATATCGCCATTATTATGGATGGAAATGGACGATGGGCTGAAGAAAAAGGGCAGGAAAGATTATATGGCCATTTTCATGGTGTAGAAAGTGTACGCAATATTGTAGAAGGCTGTGCTGAATTAGGCATCGGTTACCTAACCCTATATGCGTTCAGTACCGAAAACTGGGACCGCCCCGAACAGGAAGTGGAGGGCCTGATGGCATTATTGGTAGATACCATTCGCAAAGAAGTACCCACCCTTAACAAGAATAATATCCGACTCCATGTAATCGGTGATATGCAAATGTTACCCGATTTTGCTAAGAAAGCTTTGGATGAGGCACTTGAAATGACATCAACCAACACTGGCTTAAACCTCGTGATGGCATTGAGTTATAGCAGCAGGTGGGAACTGGTGAATGCCGTTAAACAGATTGGCTTGGATATTCAGTCCGGTAAAATAGCCCCGGATGCAATTACCCAGGACACTTTACAACAATACCTGTCTACCAGCAAATTCCCTGATCCTGAACTAATGATCCGCACTAGTGGTGAATATCGGATAAGTAATTTCCTGTTATACCAATTGGCCTATGCCGAACTTTATTTTACCAATACCCGTTGGCCCGATTTCAGAAAAGATCATTTATATGAAGCCATCCTCGATTTTCAATCAAGAGAACGCAGGTTTGGAAAAACAGGTAACCAGGTACAGAATGAGGCAACACTGGCTCAATAACAATCCAAATCTCATTCATAAGTAAAATAAGCTGGTTGATTTAACAAAGACTTTTAATAATTCCCGTTAATTTGCCCCGCTTAGATAACCCAAAACCATTGCAAAGACTGCTGTAACAAGAGATCAGCCAGTTGAAGAACAAATAGAATCCGGATGCAGAAAGTGTACAAATTTTTAGTGTTGGCTTTAGTATCGTCACTGGCAGGCAACTTTGCTTACGCGCAGGAAGTAAAAAAAGATACGGTAATCACTTCAGTAGATGCTGATCTGCTTAATATTTTCAACCAGCGAACCCCGAAAAAATATAAAGTCTCCGCCATTAAGGTTACAGGGAATAAATTTTTTGATGAGAACCTGTTGATTTCAATTGCGAACATCAATGTAGGCGATGAAATTGCCATTCCAGGCGGCGATGCTTTTTCGAAAGCGATTACCAAACTCTGGGAGCAGAAATATTTTAGCGATGTCGAAATTTTCATCACCAAATTGGTAGATAAGGAAATTGAAATTGAGATTGCAGTATTGGAAAGACCTCGCTTGTCTAACTTCTTTTTTAAAGGAGTAAGGAAGGGGGAGTCGGAAGACCTTACCGGTAAAACAGGTCTGGTTCGTAACCGTGTGATTACTGAAAACATGAAAATTTCTGCCATAGAAGCCATAAAAAAATTCTATGCAGAAAAAGGATACCAAAACGCATCTGTTAGAATTGATGAAAGAGCAGATTCATCCTTCGATAATACCCTTATTCTCGATTTTGTTATCAACAAAGGGGCCAAGGTAAAAATCAATAATATCAATTTCGGCGGTAATACAGTTGACGCTTCTAAACTTAAAAAGCAACTCAAAGGAACCAAAGAAAAATCAAGACTTACCCTTAACCCAAGTTTCGATAGTGGTCAGATTGTAACCGTTCAGCGTTATGATTTTGAGCAATACTGGAAAGAAAAAGGGTTCCTCACCCTGAGCAAAACCAAGAAAGTATTGGATCCTTATGCTCGTATAAAATTATCCTCAGCAAAATTTGATCGTCAGAAATTTGGTGAAGACAAAGAGAGTTTGTTAGAATATTATAACTCATTGGGATTTCGCGATGCACTTATCGAAAAAGATACCGTGTATTATAATAAGGCAGGTAATATCAATATCGATTTAAAAATCAACGAAGGTCGTAAGTATTATTTCGGTGATATTACCTGGAGAGGAAATACCAAATATTCCGACTCTACGCTTTCCGCTATTCTGGGTATCAGAAAAGGAGATATTTATAACCTCGATGTACTGAATAAAAAACTGGGTAAATCAGCTTCGCCAGAAGGGCTTGATATCAGTGGACTTTACCAGGATGATGGCTACCTGTTTTTCAGAACGGACCCTGTTGAAACTGCGGTATACAACGATACCATTGATTTTGAAATAAGAATCATTGAAGGTCCGCAGGCGACCATCAAAAATATCCGCATCAGCGGTAACGACAGAACAAAGGAGCACGTAATTCGTCGTGAGCTTAGAACCATTCCGGGTGAAAAATTCAGACGTACCGATCTTATTCGTTCTCAGCGTGAGATTGCTCAGTTGAACTATTTCAACCAGGAAAAAATTGGTATCAACCCTATTCCGAATCCGGAAGATGGAACTGTGGATATCAATTATAGTGTAGAAGAAAAATCAAGTGATCAGTTAGAGTTGAGTGCAGGATGGGGTGGTGTAATTGGTTTAACAGGTACACTTGGTGTATCCTTTAATAACTTCTCCATCAGAAATATCTGGAAGAAATCTGCATGGGATCCATTGCCAATGGGAGATGGACAGAAATTAAGTTTGCGTGTACAAAGTAATGGTAAAGCATTCCGTTCTTATAATTTCTCATTTACCGAGCCATGGTTAGGAGGTAAGAAAAGAAATGCGCTGACATTCAGTATTTATAATACCCGTTTTGGTCAGACATTCGATCCGAATACCGGTATATTCGATCCGAATATTTCGAAGACAAGCTTTATCTCAACTACAGGTGCTACGATAAGTCTTGCCAAGCAGTTAAAATGGCCTGACGATTTCTTCTCCTTATCTGTAGGGTTAAACTTTACCAGGTATAAGTTGAGTAACTATGCTATTGACCCGATTAACCTGCCTGGTTTCGATAATGGTAACGTTCACAACTTCAACTTAAGGATCGCATTACAACGTTCTTCTGTAGACCAACCATTGTTCCCGCGTTCTGGTTCAAACTTTATGTTGAGCCTCGCCATTACTCCGCCATATTCATTGATTAACCAGAATATTACCACAGCGGCTAATCCATACCGTTGGGTTGAATACCATAAATGGCGTTTTAATGGTGAATGGTTTGTACCATTGGGTAAACCACATGGGGAAGACAGAAACAAGCAGTTTGTATTAAGGGCATCAGCTAAGTTTGGTTTCCTGGGTAAGTTTAATAAAAACCTGCAAATCTCTCCATTCGAACGTTTCCAGGTGGGTGATGCAGGGTTAAGTAACCAGTTTGCTTTATTGGGTTATGATATCATTGCACACCGCGGATACCCTGTTTATGATAACTCAAACCCTAAAATCAACCCCGATCAGCAGTCGGCCAGACAATATTTTACAATTTTTAACAAATACACCATGGAGCTCAGGTATCCATTGAGCCTGAATCCGAGCAGCACCATTTATGGGCTTGCATTCTATGAGGCTGCGAATGGTTGGTTTAATATCAAAGATTATAATCCATTTAAGCTTCGCAGGTCTGTCGGATTGGGTATGCGTTTCTTCCTGCCGATGTTTGGGTTGCTTGGATTTGATTATGGCATAGGATTGGATAGGTTTTCTCCAAATGGTTCAATGAAAGATGCAGCAAGGTTTACCTTTATGCTGGGCTTTGAACCGGAATAAACCTGAACCCTAAAAATTTTTTATGAAAAAAACCTTACTCTTTACTCTGTTACTGGTATGTACAGCCCTTGCAACACAAGCGCAACAGCGTTATGCTATCATCGACACCAAATATATCCTGGAGCGTATTCCGGAGTATAGGGATGCAGATAAAAAGCTGCAACAGGTAGGCGAGCAATGGCAGAAAGAGATCGATGATAAACAAACCCAGCTAGATAAAATGTATAAAAACTATGAGGCTGAGCAGTTTATGTTAACCGAAGAGCTCCGGAAGAAAAGAGAAGATGAACTTTTTGTTAGGGAAAAGGAAATCCGCGACCTTCAGAAAAAACGCTTCGGCTACGAAGGCGACCTGTTTAAAGAGCGCCAACGCCTCATAAAACCCGTACAAGACAGGGTTTATAATGCCGTTCAGAAAATGGCATTGGCCCGTTCTTATGACTTTGTACTGGATAAAAGTGAAGGAATTACCGTTATATTTGCCGACCCCAAGCTGGATAAAAGTGATGATATCCTGAAAGAACTGGGGATTAAATAAGTAACTAAAACCAAATTTTCACAAACCCTCTCTACAATGAAGAAATTATTACTTGTGTGTGTGACTGTAGCGGCAAGCTTACTGTTCTCCAACAATGCTCAATCACAGGTTAAGATTGGCTATTTCGACGAACAAACACTTTTGAGCCTGTTTCCTGGTATCAATAAAGTTGATACACTTATGAATTCTTATGTAAGAGATTCATTAAATGTAGAATACGCTTATTCAGTTAAAGAATACCAGCGCAGAGACAGCATCTTTAAAAAAGATTCTTCTACTATGCCTGCAAAAGCAAGAGAAATGGCTGTAGAAGAACTGAACCAGTTCTATTACAAAATTGCTAACTGGCAGCAATATTCTCAGGAAATGCAACAGGATAAAATGGATCGTTTGTTGTTACCTTACAGACAACAAATGGTAGCTGCATTACAGCAGGTTGTAGCTGAAAATAAATACACACTTGTATTAAAAGCAGAAGCTATTTCACCATATATTGATCCAAGTATCAGTATCCTTGATAATCTAACTATTCGTACAGCAATGAAACTTAAGTTAGAGTTGCCTAAGGAGTGGACAGATGCCTGGAAAGCAGCCGGTGGAACCATACCAGGAGCAGCAGGTAATAAACCAGCTACACAAGCTCCTAAAAAGAACTAATTACCTTATTGTATATGAGGTTTATCATAAACCCGCCCATTGTGGCGGGGTTTTTTGTTGAATTTTAAAGGAATTCTAATATGCATTTATAGATGATATGTTTAGTTTAGTGAAAAGCCCCACTTATGAAACTGCTGCTTATTGTTGTTGGCATACTTTGCCTGAATTTGCTGAATGCCCAGGAATATTTAAAACAAGGAGACGCCTGTTATAATCAAAAAAATTACAGTTGCGCCTATGATAATTATATGAAAGGCTATGAAGCGAACCTTTCAGCAGTAAAAAATATACTTTTCTTCCGTATTGGTTATTGTCTGAATAATATGAAACGGTATGAGGAAGCTAAAGTATGGTTCAGAAGGGCATTAAATGAGAAAACAGAATTAGATCCTACCTGGTCACTGGCATTTGCACATTATAGTACCTTTAAATACGATTCTGCAGCAATTTATTATATACGTGCATATGGGTTGGCTACTACCAATGAGCATAAAAAAAGCACATCATACTATGCAGGGTTATCCTATTTCTATAACAAGAATTATTTTGATGCCAATACGCAATTTAAAACCGCTCTAAAGTTCGACTCCACCGATATCAGCACAAATACTTTCTTAGCCAGATCCTATTACTCCCTAAAAAATTATCCTGCTTCCGAAACTGCTTTCAGAAAACTGTTGTCGCTTTCCAAAGACTCTATCAATATAAGCTATGCTTATAAAATGATTGGTGAATCAAACTATGCTCAACGTAAATATGCAATGGCTATCCCGGATTATAATACAGCGCTGGCATATAATCCCAAAGACAAACAGATCATCGGTTATATCGGCGATTGTTATTTAAACATGAAGAAAAACGACTCGGCAAAAATAACTTACCAACTGGCAATTGACCTCACAAAAAAACAGCAAAAACAACTCTTTAGCGACAGCATTTTTATTGGGGAAATGAACAAAGGCCTGTTAGGTGTTTATGCCAATGAGAAAGATACTGCCAATGCAATCAAAAAACTCAACGAGATCATGCGGTACGATATTGAGCAAGACGGATTTACAAACTTGCTTGATATCCTTGTTTTCAAAAGGAAAGACCTTAAAACTCTTGAAAGCATGTTTGCACCTATGGTTGCGGCGTATAAAAAATATGAAATGTATCCGGAACTGGCATGGTTGTATAATAATACCGGCTTGCTATACGACTACTATAAACAACAGTTGAAAGCCAACAGCTATTACAGGTTGGCAGTGCAGGCAAACTATCCTCCAACAGAATATATTGGAACTGCATTAATTAAAGGGCTACTCAAAGACAAAAAATACAAAGAAGCTTCTGATAGTATTAATAAATGGGAAGTAATTCCTAATGCATACCCTAATTTATACAAACCCTTTATCCTGAATATGAAAGGAAGGATAGCCTATGCACAAAATGATACCGTAACAGCCGCTAAACATTTCAAAGAAGCTATTAAAACCAGCTACGCTTCTCACGACGCGAATTTATTTGTTGGGAAAATGTTGCTCGACAGAAAAGATAGTGCTGGTGCATTTAATTATTGGTCGCGCATAACCAGTAGTAAAAATTTTGGTTTGGAGCAGGATCTGGAAATGCAAGTATATAAATTCATGGGGAAGCAATATTTTGATAATGCTTCTAAATACTCGGCCACAGCACTTAGTTCCTATACAAGCGCATCAGAAATATTTGATAAAATGTTTGCTATCGATAGTAACCTTGCCTTGATTCGTTTATATGCCGGTGTTACACACCTTCAGTTAAAACGCACTTATACTGGCAAATCACACTTGTTAAAAGCTGCTGATTTGTACCAGAAAAAGAAAGACACGCTGGCAATTGTTTACCGCTGGCTAGGTTTTGCAGAACTGCGTGGTGAAACAATACCAAACTATACAAAAGCATACGAGTATTATCAAAAGGGTATTCAGGCTAATCCATCCGATTCAAGTATTATCCATGATCTGGGTACAGCCTATTACCAGCAAAAAAATTACACAAAAGCCGCTGAAACATTTGGGAAAAACACCAGCATTTATAAAAGCATAACTAATAAGGCCTCGGCGTTTTATAATAAAGCCCTCAGCTATTATATGAATAAGCAAAAAGCAGAATCTTTGGTGGAAGTAAATAAGGCACTAGAGCTTAACCCACAATATGCCGATGCGAAAAAACTAAAAACAGAACTGGAGAAACCCACTCAATAAAGGATAGCGTACCTTTGTAATATGGCAACAATAAAACCCATCGGGGTTTTTGATAGTGGATATGGTGGACTTACTGTTTTAAAAGAAATAGTAAGCACCCTTCCTCAATACGATTACCTGTATTTGGGTGATAATGCCCGTGCTCCTTATGGTCCGAGATCTTTTGACACGGTATACCAATATACCCTTCAATGTGTAAAATGGTTTTTTTCGCAGGGTTGCGAACTGGTTATACTTGCCTGTAATACTGCCTCCGCAAAAGCATTAAGAACGATTCAGCAAAACGATTTACCAGGGATAGATTCGCATAAAAGGGTGTTGGGTGTTATTCGTCCAACAACAGAAGTAATAGGGCAATACAGCAAAACAGGATCAGTGGGTATTTTAGGAACCTCAGGAACCGTATTAAGCCAAAGCTATCCCATTGAAATAGCAAAAAGCTTTCCTGCAATTAAAGTGTACCAGGAAGCTTGTCCAATGTGGGTACCACTGGTTGAAAACAATGAATACGATAAACCAGGTGCCGATTATTTTATCGACAAACACCTGAAACAGTTATTTGGTAATGCCCCCGATATTGATACCCTCTTATTGGCATGCACGCATTACCCACTGCTGTTAGATAAAATAAGGGCATTTGCCCCAACTGGTACAACTATACTCTCACAGGGTGAAATTGTAGCCAATAGCCTAAAAAACTACTTTGAAAGGCATCCTGAGATGGCAGCGCTTTGTACCACGCAGGGAACCAGAACTTTTTATACCACCGATTCAGTGAGCGATTTTGATAGTCATGCAAGCATTTTCTTTGGTGAAAAGCTCTCTTCCAGGCATGTAGAGCTTTCCTAATAAGCGATATTTGTGCTGATAATCAATCGATTAAAAAAACATCTTTGTTTTTTTACTTGTTTTTCGATGCTTTTTTGTAGTTTTGCCGTCCTTTCACAAACAGCAGTAT